>NZ_JBEORY010000059.1:0-63414 GCF_040302665.1 Kitasatospora sp. NPDC097691
GCGGGCCCCGTCGCGCTTGCCGGAGCCGCGGCGGCGGTCAGGAAGTGCCGGTACCACTCCAGCGCGACGGCCCAGTTGCCGGCCCGTTCGGCGAGCAGGGCGCGCAGCCGGGCGGTCGCCGGGTCGCCGTTCGGGTCGGGCGGGCCGAGCAGGGCGATCGTCTGGGCCGGGCGGCCGGCCAGCAGGGCGACGGCGGCGAGGTGGTAGCGGTCACGCAGGCCGCTGCCGGCGTCCAGCAGGGTGGTGACCGGCTCCGGGGTGCCCGCGGCGAGGGCGAGGGCGGCGCGCAGCCGGGCCTGCCGGTGGGTGAGGGCGCCGGGCAGGGTGTCGGCGAGGGCGAGTGCGGCGGTGGCGCGTTCGCGCTGCTCGGGGCGGTCGCGGCCGGTGAGCAGCAGCTGGGCGGCCTCGCGCAGGGCGGCCTCGCGCAGCGCGGTGCGGTAGCCGGGGGCGGCCGGGTGCTCGGCGGCGGCCCGCTGCCAGAGTTCGCGGGCGGCGACCGGGTCTTCGGCCAGGCGGGTGCGGGCGAGCGCGTCGCGGGCCAGGGCCCGGCGCTCGCGCAGGTCCTCGTCGTCCAGGGGCTCCCAGCGGGCGAGGGCGCCGGCCGGGTCGCCGCCACGGGCGAGGGCGAGGCCATGGTGGAAGGCGGCGATCCGGGTCCAGCGGGAGCCGGGTTCGGTGCCGGCCTCGGCGCGCAGCAGCGGCTCGGCCTCGGCGGCCTGCCCGGCGGCGAGCAGGGCGGCGCCGAGCCGGACCCGGGCGGGGCGCCAGTCCGGGGCCTGGCCGAGGCCGGCCCGGTAGTCGGCGGCGGCCTCGGCGGGGCGTTCGGCCCGTTCGTGCACCAGGGCGAGGCCGAACCGGGCGGGGGCGAAGGAGGGTTGGAGGGTCAGGGCGGCGGTGAACTGCTCCCGGGCCTGGTCGTCGGCGCCGAGCAGCAGGGCGAGCCGGCCGAGGGCGTAGCGGGGGCGGGGGTCGCTCGGGGTCTCCGTGGTGGCGGCCGCGAGGTCGCGCCAGGCGCCGTCGGTGTCGCCGTGCCGCTGTTTGGCCAGGCCGCGGAAGAGCAGGCAGTCGGTGCGCAGCGCCGGGCCGCGCCCCCAGGGGGAGGGCTCGCCGGGGCCGCGCCGCAGTGCCTCGTCGAAGGCGGCGACGGCGGGTTGGTCCCGGTGCAGGGTGTACAGCTGGGCGCCCCAGCGGAACCAGAGTTCGCCGCTGCCGCCGGGGGCCGTGGCGGCGAGCAGGGCTTCGGATTCGGCGGCCCGGTCGGTGTCGCGGAGCAGGGCGGCGCGGGCGAGCACCGGCCAGTCGCGGCCGGGCAGGGCGGCGAGGGCGCGGGCGGTGGCGTCCTCGCGCTGCTCGGCGGAGCCTTCGCGGCAGCGGCGCTGCAGCCAGTCGAGGGCGCGGGCGGCGGTGTCGGCTTCCTCGCCGGGCTCGGCGCCGGCGGCGGTGGCCTGGAGGAAGGCGAGCAGCGGTCCGAGGTCGCCGTCCGGGGTCGGTATGCGTTCCCCGGTCTGCGCCTGTGCGTCGGTCGGTATCCGCTCCCCGCTCCGCATGCGTTCCTCGGCGAGGCGGCGCAGGCTCCACCGGGGCAGCTGGCGGGCCGGGTCGGTGAGCAGCGGGAAGGCTTCGCGGTGCAGGGCGAGGGTGGCCTGCTGGTCCCCGGTGGGGATGGTGGCCTCGGCCTGGCCGAGCAGGGCGAGGCCGCGCTGGGGGCTCAGTTCGGCGGGCCCGGCGGCGAGTCGCTTCGCCAGCCGGGCGTAGCGGCGCCGGGCCTGGGCGTCCTTGCCGGCGGCGAGCCGTTCGGCGGCCGCGGCCAGGGCCTTCGCGGCGGCCGCGGCGTCCAGGGCCCTTCGGCGGCTCGCCAGTACGACGGCGGCCGCACCGGCCAGTGCCACCACGATCAGCAGCACCGCTAGCAGCGCCATGCACCGTCTCCCTGTGTCAGGATGTCGCCCACTTCATGATCAACAAGCTTTGGACGATCATGAGTTGACGTCGTGTCGTGATGTTGATTCTCGGGCGCCATCAGAATAGGCCCTCGATCGGACAGACGAACAGGAAAGAGCACTATCCTGGGCGACGCATGAGCAGGACATGAACAAGCGCACCAACAGCGGTTCTTCGTAGGCTTCGAGAGCTTCGAACGCTTCGCAAGCATCGAGCGGCCGTTGACCGAGCAGTCAGTAGCGTCGAGCGGTTCATAACGTCGGGGGTCGTGTGTCCGAGTCGCGTTGGGTGCCCGGGCTCCGGTTCGGGCCGGAGTTCGACCCCGAGCAGTACGAACTCCTGGAGTTCCACCACCGGGGCGGCGAGGCCGAGGTCTGGCGGGCCGTCCGGACCGGCCACAACGGGCGCAAGGAACTGGTCGCCGCGAAGATCATGCTGGAGCGCGACCCGTCCGAGGTGCGGCGCTGGCTCGGACGCTGGGACGACGTGTCGCACAACGCTCACCGGCTGGGCGTCACCGACCTGGTGGTGCCCAGCTTCCTGCTCGGGCCCTCCCCGCACCGACCCGGCGCAGCGCCCTCCGCCGGGCTGCTGGGCTACCAGATCTCGCCCTGGGTCGAGGGCGTGCCGCTGCACACCTGGGCCCGCGGGCAGCGCGGCGGTCCGGCGGCGGTGGCCGAGGTGCTGGTCCGGCTGTGCCGGATCGTCGACGAGCTGCACCGCAAGCGCTGGGTGCACCGCGACATCTCCCCCGCCAACGTCCTGGTGGACGGCCAGAACCAGGTCAAGCTGATCGACCTGACCTTCCTTGCCCCGCTCGACCACACCCTGACCGTCGCGGTGTTCACCCCCGGGCACGTTCCGCCGGAGGCCGAGCAGGTCGGCGGCTTCCCGACCACCGCCAAGGACCTGTTCGCGGTCGGCACCCTCGCCCGCACCCTGCTGCTGCCCGACCACGGCCGGCTCGACCACCGGCTCGCCGCCGAACAGGCCCGCGCCGAGCTGCTGGCGGCCGGCTACGGCGAGGAGTTGGCGCGCTGGGCGTGCGAGCCGCTGGCCCGCGACCCGGAACGCCGCCCCTCCCCGCTCGGCCCGTGGGTCGCCCGCGGCCGCGAACTGCTGCGCTCGAACCGGCCGGTGGCCCGCACCGCGGGCCTCGCCGTGCTGCCCGACCGCGCCGGGCGCCCGCTGGTGGTCACCGGCGGCTCCGACGGCACCGCGCTGGCCGGCCCCGGCCGCACCGGCCGGCTGCTGCCGGCCGGCCAGGGGCCGGGAGCCGTACGGGAGTTGACGGCCGGCTGGGCCGGGCGCCAGGGCGAGCTGGTGGTCTGCGCCGAGGACCGCGGCAACACCCTCTGGGTCGGCACGTCGGCCGGCTGGTGGGAGGCGGCGCGCGGCGTCAACGGGCTGGCGGGGGCGGTCGGTCCGGCCGGGGAGATGACGGTCTGGACGGCCGCCGGCGGCGCACTGCGCTCCTACCGCTGGGCGCCCGGCCTCACCCTCACCGGCCACGAGCTGCCCGGCTGCCCCGCCGACCGGGTGCTCGCGGCGCTGGAGGAACGGCCCGGCTGCTGGCTGATCCTGGTCGAGCACCACGGCCGGGTGCTGAGCTGGCGGCCCGGCACCACCGAACCGCCCACCCCGCTCGGCCCGGACGGCGCGCCGCGCGCCGGGGCACTGGCCCGCACCTCCGCCGGCCCGCAGGCCGCCACCCTGCGGCCGGACGGCTCAGTCCAGCTGCACACCCTCGGCACCGCCGGGCCGGGCACCGAGATCGGCGACGGCGAACCCTCCCTCGGCATCGCCATGGCGGGCCACCGCGGCGGCCCGACCATCGCCCTGGCCGGCGCGGGCGGCGTACGGCTGCGCCTGCCGGCCGGCGGCACCTCCCGCCGCCCCCGCTGGTGGCGGCCCACCCTGCGCCCGGCCACCCGGGTCGCGCTCGCGATGGGCGACGACTGGCGGCTCTGCCTGGCCGCGGTGGTGGAGGGCGAACTGCAGGTCTGGCAGGAGGACGCGGCGTACCGCTGGCAGGCGGTGGAACTGCCGGAGGACTGACCGGCCGCACTCCGGGAACGCCGGGGGCCCCGGAGCCCCGGTCGGGGTTCCGGGGCCTCGGCCCGGCGGTGGAGAGCGGTCCGGAGTCCGCGCGGTTCGGCGGAGCGCGGTCCGGAGTCCGCGCGGTTCAGCGGAAGCGGCGCAGTCGGAGGCTGTTGCCGACCACGAAGACCGAGGAGAAGGCCATGGCCGCCCCCGCGATCATCGGGTTGAGCATCCCGGCCGCGGCCAGCGGCAGGGCGGCGACGTTGTAGCCGAACGCCCAGAACAGGTTGCTCTTGATGGTGCCGAGGGTCCTGCGGGAGAGCCGGATGGCGTCCGCCGCGGCCAGCAGGTCGCCGCGGACCAGGGTGAGGTCGGCAGCCTCGATCGCGGCGTCCGTGCCGGTGCCCATCGCGAGGCCCAGGTCGGCCTGGGCGAGGGCGGCGGCGTCGTTGACGCCGTCGCCGACCATCGCGACGACCTTGCCCTCGGCCTGCAGCCGCCGGACGGCGTCGACCTTGTCCTGCGGCATGACCTCGGCGATCACGTGCTCCGGCGCGATGCCGACCTCGGCCGCCACGGCCTCGGCGACCAGCCGGTTGTCACCGGTCAGCAGCACCGGGGTCAGGCCCAGTTCGCGCAGCTTGCCGATCGCCTCGGCGCTGGTCGGCTTGACCGCGTCGGCGACCTCCAGGACGGCCCGCGCCTCGCCGTCCCAGCCGACCGCGATCGCGGTGCGGCCGGCCGCCTCGGCGGCGCGCTTGACCTCGGCCAGGCCCTCCGACAGGTACTGCGACCACTCGTTGAGCAGCGCCTCCCGGCCGGCCACCACCGCGTGGCCGTCCACCACGCCCTGGACGCCGAGGCCCGGGACGTTCTCGAAGCCCTCGACGGCGGGCAGTGCGCCGGCCTTGGCGGCGGCGTCGGCGATCGCCCGGGCGATCGGGTGCTCGGAGGCGTGCTCCAGGGCGCCCGCCAGGCGCAGCACCTCGGCCTCGGTGGTGGTGCCGGTGGTGTGGACGGCGAGCAGGGTCATCCGGCCGGTGGTGACGGTCCCGGTCTTGTCCAGGACGATGGTGTCGACCTTGCGGGTGGACTCCAGGACCTCCGGGCCCTTGATCAGGACGCCCAGCTGGGCGCCGCGGCCGGTGCCGACCAGCAGCGCGGTCGGGGTGGCCAGGCCCAGGGCGCACGGGCAGGCGATGATCAGCACGGCGACGGCGGCGGTGAAGGCGGCGGTCCAGCCCTCGCCGGTGCCCAGCCAGTAGCCGAGGGTGGCCACCGCGAGGGTGATCACGATCGGCACGAAGACCGCGGAGATCCGGTCCGCGAGGCGCTGCGCGGCGGCCTTGCCGTTCTGCGCGTCCTCGACCAGCCTGGCCATCCGGGACAGCTGGGTGTCGGCGCCGACCCGGGTGGCCTCGACCACCAGCCGGCCGCCCGCGTTGACGGTGGCGCCGGTGACGTTGTCGCCGACCCCGACCTCGACCGGGACGGACTCGCCGGTCAGCATCGAGGCGTCCACCGCCGAGGCGCCCTCGACCACCGTGCCGTCGGTGGCGATCTTCTCGCCCGGACGGACCACGAAGCGGTCGCCCACGGCCAGTTCGGCGACCGGGATGCGCACCTCGGCCCCGCCGCGCAGCACCGTCACGTCCTTGGCGCCCAGCTCCAGCAGCGCCTTGAGCGCGGCACCGGCGGTGCGCTTGGAGCGGGCCTCGAAGTAGCGCCCGGCCAGGATGAAGGCGGTGACGCCGGCCGCCGCCTCCAGGTAGATGTTGGACGCCCCGTCGCTGCGGGCGATGGTGAACTCGAAGCCGTGCCGCATGCCGGGCATTCCGGCGTCGCCGAAGAACAGGGCCCACAGCGACCACAGGAACGCGGCGCCGGTGCCGAGCGAGACCAGGGTGTCCATCGTCGCGGCGCCGTGCCGGGCGTTGGTGAACGCGGCCCGGTGGAACGGCCAGGCGGCGTAGGTGACGACCGGGGCGGCCAGGGTCAGGGACAGCCACTGCCAGTTGTCGAACTGCAGGGCCGGGACCATCGCCATCGCGATCACCGGCACGGCGAGCGCCACCGCGGTGAACAGCCGGGCGCGCAGCGGGGCCAGTGCGTCCGCCGGCTCGGCCTGCGCGCCAGCCGGGCCCTCGGCGGCCGGGGGCTCGGGCAGCGCCGCGGTGTAGCCGGTGGCCTCGACGGTGGCGATCAGGTCGGCGACCTCGACGCCGTCCTCGAAGGAGACCTTCGCCTTCTCGGTGGCGTAGTTGACGCTGGCGGTGACCCCGTCCATCCGGTTGAGCTTCTTCTCGATGCGGGCCGCGCACGAGGCGCACGTCATTCCGCCGATCGAGAGTTCCACCGCCGCGGAGGCGGGAGCCTGCGTAGTCATCGTCGCTCCTCGTGACAGTCGTCTTGCCGGTCGTGCGGTGCGTTCGGCGGCCGGGCCGGGCCGTCATACCTCGGAGGGGTATCGGGCGGTGCCGGGTTCATTTATACCCCCGAGGGGTATCGACGGCAACTCTTGGCGATACCCCTGGCAGGTATTTAGTGGCAGTGTCGATCCGCTTGACGCGATACCCCCATGGGGTATTCACTCATGGGCATCGAGGCGGGGCCGCGCCCCCGCCGGAATCCCGAGGAGGGCCGCATGGCCGGCTACAGCGCCGACAAGGACCAGCTCCTGCGCAGACTGCGCCGCGTCGAGGGCCAGATCCGCGGCCTCCAGCGCATGGTCGACACCGACACCTACTGCATCGACACGCTGACCCAGGTCTCGGCCGCCACCAAGGCCCTCCAGTCCGTCGCACTGCACCTGCTCGACGCCCACCTCGCCCACTGCGTCCACGACGCCATCGCGGGCGGCGGCGCCGAGGCCGACGCCAAGATCGCCGAGGCCTCGCAGGCCATCGCCCGGCTCATGCGCGCCTGAGCCCCGCCCCCTACGCCCCCCCACGCCACCCCGAGGAGAACCCCGCCATGAACACCGCGCTGCGCATCACCGCCTTCACCGCCGGCCTCGCCGCCGCCTTCGGCTTCGCCCTCGGCGTCGGCAACGCCACCGGCAGCGGCTCCTCCCCCAAGCCCGCCACCGCCGCGCACGCCACCGCCGCGCACGGCGGCCACGGCGCCGGAGGGCCCGAACCGGCCACCGAACACCTGCCCGGCGGGCTGCAGATCTCCGAACGCGGCTACACGCTCAGCGTCGAGAACCCCTTCGTCACCGCCGGCTCCCCCACCGACCTGCGGTTCCGCATCCTCGGCGCCGACGGCAAACCGGTCACCGCCTACCAGCAGCAGCACGAGAAGGAACTGCACCTGATCGTCACCCCGCGCGACCTCTCCACCTTCCAGCACCTGCACCCGACCCTCGCCGCCGACGGCACCTGGAGCGCCCCGACCGCTGTCCCCACAGCCGGGGAGTACCGGGTCTTCGCCGACTTCACCCCAGCCGGTTCGAGCGAGGGCCTCACCCTCGGCGCGGACCTGCACGCCGCCGGCGACCTGCGCCCGGCCCCGCTCCCGCAGACCGGACGGACCGTCACCGTCGACGGCTACACCGTGACCCTCGGCGGCGACCTCACGCCCGAGCGCAGCGGCAGCCTCAAGCTCAGCGTCAGCAAGGACGGCAAGCCGGTCACCGACCTCCAGCCCTACCTCGGGGCGTACGGCCACCTGGTCGCCCTCCGCGCCGGCGACCTCGCCTACCTGCACGTCCACCCGGACACCACCACCCCGGGCCCGGAGATCGGCTTCACCACCACCGCCCCGAGCACCGGCAGCTACCGCCTCTTCCTGGACTTCAAGCACCAGGACACCGTCCACACCGCAGCCTTCACCCTGGCGACGAGTGGCAACACCGCCGCCCCCGGCGAGCCCGCCACCGACCACCAGCACTGAGCGCGCCCCCAAACGCAAGGTGCCGGGCGATCCACGAGGGATCGCCCGGCGCCGCTGCTCACCCTCGGGCGGCTTGCCGGAGCACCGCGCGGTAAAGGGTCTCCGCATGACCCGGGGTCGCCGCCCAGAGCTGCATCTCGGTGTGGGCGGCCTGGCGGCGGGGACTGATGGCGCGGACCGGGCGGGAGAACTGGGCGTTGAGACACCACCACATCTCGATGCGGACCCAGGTGAGTCGCCGGATCACTCGGGGCCCGTCGCCGGGCGCAGGTAGATGGGGTGAGCGTGGACCCCGAGGAAGGCGATCACGCCGACCACGCCGATGTGGATCAGCTGGTGGGCGATCCGCTCGGCGGAGGCCGGGGAGAAGTAGTCGGCGAGGTAGCCGGCCTGGTCCTCGTCCAGCGGGAGCCGAGCGAGGCCGGCGCGGACGGCGTCGAGGGCATCGGGGAGCTTGGCGAAGGTGACCGCCTTCGCGATGTCCTTGATCTCGACGCTTACGGGGAAGGGGAGTTCGGCGCTCACTGCGCACCCCCACCGATCAGCGCCCACATCACCTTGCCGATGCCACCCTCGCGCGGTCGGCAGCCCCAGCTCGCGGCGAGCTGCGAGACGAGCCACAGCCCGCGCCCGGTCTCGTCGTACTCGGCAGCCGGGTGCGGTACGGAGGGCGCGGTGGCGTCGGCGTCGTGCACCTCGATGCGGAGCGAGTCGGCATGCAGCTCGAACCGGATGAAGACGAGCCGCCCCGGCGGGGTCTTGGCGTGGAGGACGGCGTTGGTGACGAGCTCCCCGAGCACCAACTCACCGGTGTCGAGGAACCGTTCACCGTCGGGATGCGTGGCGAGGAAGGTTCGGAGCAACCGACGGGCGAACCCGGCGGACTTGTGGTGCCTGGGCAGCCACCACGAGTACGGGTTGGTGGGGGCGGGCGGCTTCTCCAGCGTTCCGGGCATGGCGGGGCCTCCTCCGGGGGTGAAGGGAAAGTTCGCGATCCGGGGGCGGCGGACGGCAAAGGGATGCCCGAGCGATGAGCCGCGAGGATCACGCTGTGTGTCGCATTGGACTACGCCAAGTAGCATGCACCGCATCAGTGCTCATCGCAACATGCAGTTCTGCATCAGTGCAGATTGGCTAGCCTGGATCAGACGCCACGTCACAAGGCAGACTGGACAGGCCACAAGGAAGGAACGCCGTGACTGACGAATCAAGGCCGACCGTGCGCGGCCGCCGTCTTGGCTCAGAGCTTCGCCGGCTTCGGGAGTCGGCGAGCAAGAGCACAGACGACGCCGCAGGTGCTCTGAAGTGCTCGCGCGCGAAGATCAGCCGCATAGAGACCGGCATTGTCGGGATCCGGCGTTTGGACCTCGGCATCCTGCTGGACCTCTACGGAGTGACCGAGCTCCAGGACAGGGACGCCCTCGAAACACTCGCTCGGGAAAGCAAGAAGCGCGGCTGGTGGCACGACTACGGCGACACGGTCCCGCCTGCCTTCGCCGATTTCCTCGATCTGGAGGGCGACGCCCGGTACATCCGAACATGGCAACCCCTGGTCATCCCGGGCCTCTTGCAGACCGAGACCTACGCCCGGGCGTTGCTGGGGGCGAACCCCGCCGCTGTCCGCCCGGAGCGCATCGATCTACTGGTCAAGGTGCGGATGGAGCGCAAGGCGGTCCTGACCAAGTCGGACCCGGCGCGGTTCTGCGCAATCATCTGGGAAGCAGCTCTCCGGTGCCCTGTCGGCGGTGCTGATGTGCACCGAGCGCAGCTGCACCACCTCGCCGAGGCAGCGCAACTCCCCAACGTCACAATTCAGGTCGTGCCGCTCGACGTCGGCGCCACCGCCGGAGCCTGCGGCGCGTTCGTGATGTTCGGTTTCACAGACTCGTCGGCTTCGGGAGCGGTGGCCCTGGAAACACTGACCAGCAGTCACTATCTGGAGGAAGAGGCAGAGCTCGACGGCTACGGACTCGTCTTCGACTACCTGCGATCGTCAGCTCTGAACCCGGCCCAGTCGCTCGATATGATCACCGCCATCGCGGCAAAGACCTGAACACCAGACACGAAGGTGAGCACATGACCATGCCGGAGATCTCCGCTCGGGGTTGGTACAAGAGCAGCTACAGCGCTCAGGCAACCGACTGTGTAGAAGGGCGCGTCGTCAGCAGCGGCATGGCCGTCCGGGACTCGAAGAACCCCCACGGCCCGGCTCTGGTTTTCCCGGCCGACGCATGGATGGCATTCGTTGCCGCCGTAAAGGTCGGGGAACTCCCCAACGCCTAAACCTGCTTGCGCGAGAAGTCAGCCAGGCCGACTTCTCGCGCACGTCCCTTGCGCTCAGTGAGAAGGTGTCCAAGCTGCTGATCTCCGACTGGCGGGAAGCTATGGAAACGGTTGATCTGACAGAAACGGCGTGGCTCAAGTCCACCCGCAGCAACGCACAGTCCGCCTGCGTTGAGGTCGCGTTCCTCAACAACGGCATCGTTCCCGTTCGAGATTCCAAGGATCCCAACGGGCCAGCACTGGTCTTCCCCTCCGACGCCTGGACGGCCTTCGTCACCGCCATCAAGACCGGAGACCTTCCCAGCACCTGAGCATCGTTGCGCTAGAAGTCAGCCCGGCCGACTTCTCGCGCAAGTCGTTTGCGCTCACTGAGAAGGCCTCCAAGCTGCTGTTCTCCGACTGGCAGGAAGCTATGGAAACGGTTGATCTGACAGAAGCGGCGTGGCTCAAGTCCATCCACAGCAACGGACAGTCCGCCTGCGTTGAGGTCGCGTTCCTCAACGATGGCATCGTTCCCGTTCGAGATTCCAAGGATCCCAACGGGCCGGCACTGGTCTTCCCCTCCGACGCCTGGACGGCCTTCGTCACCGCCATCAAGGCCGGAGACATCCCCAACACCTGAACATCATCGCGCGAGAAGTCGACCCGCCCGACTTCTCGCGCAATCTTCCCCCAAGCAGCTCGCAGCAAGCCCCACGACAGCACGAGACCAGACAAGAGGGTGAGCACGTGACCACGCCGAAGACCTCCACCCGAGGCTGGTACAAGAGCAGCTACAGCGGCAACCAGGGCAACTGCGTTGAGGTCTCTGACGGCTTCGCCAGCATCGTCCCGGTCCGCGACTCCAAGGACACCAGCGGCCCGGCGCTCGTCTTCCCCGCCGCTGCGTGGACGGCGTTCATCACCGCCGTCAAGACCGGGGAACTCCCCAGCACCTGAGCATCGTTGCGCGAGAAGTCGGCCAGGCCGACTTCTCGCGCAAGCCTGGCACTCAGTGAGTGACCAACGTGAAGCCTCTGGTTGTCGCGGGCGATCTTGTGGTGAGAACCGTCCTACCAAGAGCTTCACGCTCCGGGGTGAGCTGGCCGCAGCCGAGCTCAAGGGGCGCTGGCGCGCGCTCGGGCATGTGACGCTCAGCCCCAGCCGGATCGGTGACATCGCCCGCGCCGCCCTCCTCCTCAACAGGCACTGGAAGTGATCGTGCTTGAGAAAACGTCAGTCGTCCGACCTATCGTCTCCATTGTCGGCTCGGATCGGCGGGGCCTGACGAGTCCGGCCGGCACTCGTTGGGTGGGACTGAGGAACGGCCTCCGAGCCGCCGGCAGTCCTGACCATGACGAGGGGACGGAAGAATCGTGAGCCGCCTGACTGTGGCGATGCAGATCTCCATCGACGGCTACGTCGACAGCAGCTTGTCGGATGCCAACTGGCTGTTGTGGAATTGGGGCCCCGACTGGCCGTGGAGCGCGGACCTCCGCGCGGCCTTCAACGGCCTGCTCACTGGCGCCTCGGGCATCCTGCTGAGTCGGCCCATGGCCGACGAGGGTTACCTTGGGCACTGGAGCCGGATGGCGGAGCTGCATCCCGGCGATCCCGACTGGGAGTTCAGCCGGGCCATCGGCGCACTCCCCAAGTTTGTCGTGAGCCGGTCGGGCAGGCCCGAACTCGACTGGCCACGGACCACGGTGCTCAACGGCGAGCTGGCCGACACCGTGGAACAGGCGAAGAAGCAGGCCGACGGGGACTTGGTCTGCTTCGGTGGCGCCGGCCTGGTCTCCTCCGTGCTGCGGGAGGACCTGGCCGACGAGCTCCGGCTGTTCACCAACCCCGGTTTCGCGGGCGAGGGAACCAGCGTCTTTGGGGCCCGGCTCGCCACGCGGAACTACCGGGCCGCCCACTCGGCCGCCTACGCCTGCGGCATCGTGGAGACCCGCTGGGTCAGGTAGACACACCCGGGCGCACAGCGTTCACGCAGTTCCGGCCCCACCCTTTCCGCAGCGGCGGGTTTCCCCGAAGACGGAGCGGTTCCAGCGCGCGAACCGCGGAGGTCCCGCTCCGTCTCCTCGGATCACCGCTTCATAGAGATCATTTCGCTGAGAAAACCTCAGTGGTGCTCGTGGGCCGGGGTGTCGGGGCTGCCGCCCATCATGCGGAGCATCGCGGCGCCGCCGGTGCGGAAGAAGCGGATGAGCAGGGCCGCCGCAAGCAGCAGGAAGGCGATGTTGAGCCAGGTCGTGTAGTTCCACTGGACGCCGGACATCGGGATCTCCACGTCGCGGTTGTCCGGGATCAGGCCGAGGGCGCCGAAGAGAACTTCCACCGCGTAGCCGGCGAGGACCATCGCCGTGTAGAAGGTGCCGAGCAGGAAGAGGGCCATCCGGGCGCCGTAGTACTTCCGGTAGATGTTCAGGATGGGCAGGATCAGCAGGTCCGCGAAGATGAACGCCACCACTCCGCCGAAGCTGATGCCGCCCTTCCACAGCACCACCGCCAGCGGCACGTTGCCGATCGAGCAGACGAAGGACGCGATCGCCACCAGCGGGCCGACCAGTGGGCCCCAGAGCTTGCTCGCGAGCGGGTGGTCGACGAAGAAGAAGGCCTGCCAGAAGGAGTCGGGCACCCAGGCGGCGATGGCGCCGGCGATGAGCAGGCCGATCACCAGGTCCCGCAGGATGGCCGCCCACTCCATCACGAAGACGTGCGAGACGGCCGTGACGCCCTGGCCGGAGAGCACTCGGCGGGCGAAGGATCCCTCCCCGGCCACCGACATGTCCATTGCCGCGTGGCCCTCCATCGATCCCGCTCGGCCGTGCTCGGCCTGCTCGCGGGCCTCGTGCAGCAGCCGGTCGTTCAGCAGCCGCCGGAACAGTACGGCGAGCAGCAGGATCATCACCGGTCCGCCGACGAACTCGGCTGCAGTGAACTGCCAGCCGAGCAACAGGGCGAGGATGACGCCGAGTTCGACGACCAGGTTGGTCGAGGCGATCTCGAAGGCCATCGCGGCGGTGAAGTCGGCGCCCTTGCGGAACAGCGAGCGGGCCAGTGCGACGGCGGCGTACGAGCAGGACGAGGAGGCGGCGCCGAGGCCGGCGGCGACGGCGAGGGTGCGCGGGCGGTCGTCGCCGAGCAGCCGGAGGACGGTCGGCTTGTGGACGACGGCCTGGACGACGGCGGAGAGCAGGAAGCCGAGGATCAGGGCCCAGGTGATCTCCCAGGTCATCGATCCGGCGATGGACAGCGCGTGCAGGATCGCGTGCATGGTGGTCCGCCTCCCGTGGTGCCGCGGGACTCCGCTGGGCGCCGGTCACCATATACCCGTACGGGGTATCCGGGTACGGTGGCGCGCCGACGCCCGGAGCCCCGATCACGGCGCACGCTCCCGTCAGGTGTGGCTGCCGATCAGCGGCCGGGCCCCCGGCGCCGCCGCCTCCTCCGCCGCCGGCCGGTCCAGTCCGAGGTTGCGGTGGATCTCCAGTGCGGCGGTGGAGCGGTTCAGGGTGATGTAGTGCAGGCCGGGCGCGCCCTCGCGGAGCAGGCGCTCGGCCATCCGGGTGGCGTGGTCGACGCCGATGCGGTGCGCGGCCGCGCGGTCGCCGCGGGCCGTCTCCAGGCGCAGGGCCAGGCCGGCCGGGAAGGACGCCCCGCTGAGTTCGGCGAAGCGGCCGATCTGGCGCACGTCGGTGGCGGGCATGATCTCCGGGATGACCGGGGTCCCGCAGCCCGCGGCGGCCAGCCGGTCCCGCAGCCGCAGGTAGTGCTCGACCTCGAAGAACATCTGGGTGACGGCGTAGTCGGCGCCCGCCCGGCACTTGTCGACGAAGTGCCGGATGTCGTCGTCCCAGTCCGCGGAGCGCGGGTGGCGCTCGGGGAAGGCCGCCACGCCGACCGTGAACGCGCCGCACTCCTTGACCAGCCGGACCAGGTCGACGGCGTGCCGCAGGCCCTGCGGGTGCTGCTCCCAGACGCCGTTGGGGTTGCCGGGCGGGTCACCGCGCAGGGCGAGCACGTCACGGATCCCGACGTCCGCGTAGCGCCGCAGGACGGCCTGGAGCTCGGCGGTGGAGTGGCCGACGGCGGTCAGGTGGGCGACCGGGCGCAGTGTGGTCTGCGCGGCGATCCGCTCGGTGGTCTCGATGGTGCGGTCGCGCGAGGAGCCGCCGGCGCCGTAGGTGACCGAGACGAAGGTCGGTGCGGCCGCCTCCACCCGCCGGATCGCCGCCCACAGGGCGCGCTCGCCGGATTCGTCCTTGGCGGGGAAGAACTCGAAGGAGTACGTCCGTTCGCCGGCGGCGAGGATCTCGCGCAGGCCGCGCGGACCGCGTCGGGTGGTCTGGTCCATGGGGTTCACCTCGGGTGGTGGGTGGGGTCGGGGCGGCGCGCTTCCACCCTGCCCGACCACCCGCAACAGGGCCGTCACAGCCCGGCGTTGACGGCTGCGGCCGGGCGGAGGCGGCCATCGGGCCGGAGTCCGCCCAACCCTGTTGATACCCTAGGGGGGTATGGTATGTTCTCCGATGAAGGAAGCAGCCGGCCGACTGGGCCACCCCCGGAAGGCACCGGACACTGACGACAGGAGCACACTCATGAGCGAGACCACCCTCACCGTCGAGTCGACCACCGCCGCGGCCTCCTCCTGCTGCGGCTCGTGCGGCACCGACGCCACCGCGGCCATGGCCGGCACCGCCGCCCTGACCTCGGTCTTCCAGGTCAAGGGCATGACCTGCGGCCACTGCGTCACCTCGGTCACCGCCGAGTTGACGAAGATCGACGGTGTCACCGACGTCGCCGTGGACCTCGCCTCCGGCCGGGTCACCGTCGGCAGCACCCGGCCGCTCGCGGACACCGACGTGGCCGCTGCCGTCGACGAGGCCGGCTACGACCTGGTCGGCCGCCTCGACGGCTGACACCCCCGCCGTCGGCCCGGCCCGAGCGGCCCGCACCGCCGCCCGTCCGGGCCGACTCCCCTGCCACCGCGCGCCGGTAGAGTGAGGGCCCTCCTCACCGCACAGGAACCGGAGACGGCCATGGCCAGCTACAGCTCTCACAAGGACGACTTCCTCAAGCGGCTCCGTCGTATCGAGGGTCAGATCCGCGGCCTGCAGCGCATGGTCGAACAGGACACCTACTGCATCGACGTCCTCACCCAGGTCTCCGCCGCCAGCCGCGCGCTCCAGTCCTTCGCCCTCCAACTCCTGGACGAGCACATCGAGTGCTGCGTCCGCGACGCCATCGCCGAGGGCGGCCAGGAGGCGGGCGTCAAGATCCGCGAGGCCAACCAGGCCATCGCCCGCCTCGTCCGATCCTGATCCGACCGGCGCGGCACGTTCGACGCGTGGGCCCGGCAGCAACGCCTGCCGGGCCCCACGCCGTTCCGCCGCCCATGACGACGGGTCCGGGTACCGGCCGGGGGTATCCTCGAGGCCCGCCGGGCGTGCGGGGCAGACGAGTTGGGGGATCCGGCATGGCTTCGATCGAGTTCGTCCGCCGGCTGGACGGTCTGGTCTACCACTTCGACCAGGACGGCACCTTCAACGGCCGGCCGTCCTTCAAGCGGACCGACCTGGACGTCTGGTGCCGCTGGCTGCCCGACCGCGGCTGGTGCACCGTCGACGCCGCCGGAGTGCCCAACTCCGCGCCGCTGCCCGGCGGGACGGCCGGGGAGCCGTTCCCTCCGCTCTGCGCCTGGCGCAGCTGGAAGGCCGGGAAGTCGTACCTCTACGACCTGCGCCGGGTCGACGGGGAGCAGCCGCGCTGACCCTTGATCCTGCCCCTGATGGCCCGCCGGTGGCCCGGCGCCGGCCTCAGACCCGGTCGAGCGCCCGGTGCGGCCCGTCCGGCAGTTCGACCGCGATCGCGTCGCCGGGCCGGATCGCGCCGCCGGTGCGGACGATGCCCATGATCCCGGCGCGGCGGACGATCGTGCCGTCCTCGGCGCGGCCGACGACCTGCTTCAGCAGGCCCTTCCGGTAGTCGTCGATCTGCGCGCACGGGTTGCGCAGGCCGGTGATCTCGACCTCCGCCTCCGCACCGATCCGCAGCACCGCGCCGACCGGCAGGCCGAGCAGGTCCACGCCCTCGGTGGTGATGTTCTCGCCGAGCGCGCCCGGTGCGACGTCGAAGCCGGATTCGCCGAGCTCGGTGAGGAGTTCGCGGTGGATCAGGTGGACCTGGCGCAGGTTGGGCCGGGTCGGGTCCTGGGCGACGCGCGAGCGGTGCTTGACCGTCACCCCGGCGTGCACGTCGCCCTCCACTCCGAGCCCGGCGAGCAGCGTGATGCCGGCCCGGTTCGGCTTGGTGAACGAGTAGTCGGCGTTGCTGCTGACCGCCACCACGGTGCCGCTCATGCTTCGGACCCCTCCTCGCGGACGCCTGTTCGATCAGCCCCGAGCATAGGCCAGGGCCTGACGGACCGGCAGGACCGGCAGGACCGGCACCCGGCGGGCCACCGCCGTCAGGGCCCGAACACCGCACTGGCCAGCAGGACGTTCACCGCTGTGCCGCCGACGATGCTCAGCAGGACGTTGCGGCGCCACAGGTGCAGCCCGACGGTGACGGCGAGCGCCACCAGGGGTGCGGCGGCCCGCGCCTGGGTCAACGGGAGGTCGCGCAGGCAGTAGACCAGCAGGATCACCATGACCCCGGCCGGCATCCGGGTGCTGAGGTACTGAACGGTCCGGCTGGCTCGCAGCGGGGCCAGCGCGGTGAACGGCAGGGCGCGCAGGCCCCAGGTGACGGCGGCCGAGACGGCGACGGCGAGCAGCAGGTAGCGGGCGTCAGGCACCGGACGACCTCCGCCCGGCGGAGACGCGCCGGACCAGCAGCGCGGCGGTGAACAGCGTGAAGGCCACCGGCAGCAGTTGACCGGGGAAGACGAGCCGCGCGACCAGCACGCTGAGCAGCGCGAGCAGCGGGGTGGGCAGGTCGTCGCGGCGTTCGGCGACGGCTTCCAGGGCGAGGACGGCGAACAGGGCGGTCATCGCGAAGTCCAGGCCGGTGACGCGCTCGGGGATCAGCGAGCCGAGCAGGGCACCGGCGGTGGCGCCGACGACCCAGTACAGCTGGAAGATCAGCTGCAGCGACAGGATCCGCGTGCCGGACCACGACCGGGCCTGCCCGCCGGTGGTCATGGCGTACGCCTCGTCGGTCAGCGCGAAGGTGCTGTAGGCCTTGCCGACGCGCCCGCGCACCCGGTGCAGCGGGAACGAGAGCGCGTAGAACACGTGCCGCGCGTTGACCAGGAAGGCGGTCAGGGCGATCGTCGCCAGGGGCGCGACCGCCACGGTCAGGCCCACCAGCAGGAACTCGAACGAGCCCGCGTAGACGACGGCGGCGAACAGCGTCGAGGACCACCAGGGCAGGCCGGCGTGGGTGATGACCACGCCGAGGGCGAGGCCGAGCGGCAGCAGGCCCAGCCCGACGGAGGCGGAGTCCTTGAATGCGGCCCGCGCCTCGGTCAGCCGTGGGGGCGGCGGGGCCGCGAGGGCAGGAGGAAGGAGGTCGCTCAGTGCGACCGGAGGCGTGGACATACCGAAATCTTAGAAGAATTATCGGCACATATGGTTTCAAATAATTCCTCTACGATGGCCGTGTGAGCAATGAATTCATCCTCGATGCCATCGATCGCGAAATCTTGTTCCACCTGCGCCAGGACGGACGACTGACCAACGTCGAACTGGCCAAGCGGGTCGGCCTGACACCACCCCCGTGCCTGCGCCGGCTGAAGCGCCTGGAGGACGCCGGGGTCATCGCCGGCTACCGCGCCGTGATCAACCCGGAGGCGCTCGGCCAGGGCCTCGAGGTCATGGTCGACGTCGAGGTCTACGCCAACGACCTCAAGACCATCGAGGCCCTGGAGGAGACGCTGGCCTCCTACGAGGAGGTCGTCGAGTTCCGCCGGATGTTCGGCCGCCCCGACTACTTCCTGCGCGTCGCCGTCGCCGACCACGCCGCCTACAGCGCCTTCCTCACCGCCAAGCTCACCGGCCTGCCCGGCATCCTGCGGGTCGAGTCCCACCTCACGATGAAGAAGATCAAGACCGACTCCTGAGGCCGGCGCGGGGGACCCGGCGGGACGGTCGGCCGACGGACCAGGCACGTAGCGGGCAGGTCGACCGACGGACCGTCAACTCCCTGACGGTGCGCGCAGCAACGGCAGCACGACCTCGTCCAGGACCTCCGCCACCACCTCGTCGGACGGTACGGCGCCGCCCGTCAGGAACGCGTCGCGCAGCAGGTCGAGCGGGAGCGAGACGACGCGCCGGGTGATCCGGTCGGGATTGATCTCGCCCCGGTCGGCGGCGCGGCGCATCATCACGCCCAGGCTGCCGACCGGCCCCTCGGCGGTGAGCCCGCCGGTGAAGCCGGCGCGCAGTTCGGGGTCGCGCAGCAGGTCGACCAGGAAGCCGTGGACGGCGTCGGTCGGCAGGTCGTCGAAGCGGTGCAGCAGACCGGCCAGGAAGAGCGCGAGGTCGGCGCGCAACTCGCCGGTGTCCGGCGGCTCCTGGTAGTCGGGGGCGTTGCGGCCGAGGGCGGCGATGACCAGGGCGGCCCGGTTCGGCCAGCGGCGGTAGAGCACCGGCTTGCTGGTCCGCGCGCGGGCGGCGACGCCCTCCATGGTGAGCCGGTCGTAGCCGTGGTCGGCGAGTTCGGCCCAGACGGCGTCCAGGATCGCCCGCTCCAGCTCGCTCCCACGCCGCCGCGAGGCGCCGGCCAATCCGGCCGCCGGCTCCGCCACCGATCCGGTTCCCGCTCCTGCTCCCGTTCCCGCTCTGTCGCTCACCACCGGGCCCCGCGCCTCCCGCGTCCGTCGTACCGACTCTCGTAGATACGTTGCGTTTCTTATCGACCCGAGTCTACAGTCGGAGACAAGAAACGCGCCGTATCTTATGGCCGGATGGATGGCTATCCAGGGGGTCCGTCATGCGCAACGTCACGCCTGCCGTCACGCACAACGCCACACACAACGCAACACACAACGCCACGCGCACCACCACGCACACCGCACAGCCCGCCCGCGACACCGCCCACGACACTGCTTGGGCCGACGTCCTCGTGGTCGGGGCCGGCCCGGTGGGCCTCGCGCTCGCCCTCGGGCTGGCCCGCGCCGGGGTGGACTGCCGCGTCATCGAGCGGGAGCCGCGGTTCCGCGACCGCGGCGTCCGCGGCAAGGGGATCAACCCGCGCACGCTGGAGGTGTTCGACGACCTCGGCGTCGTGGACGCGATCCTCGACCGCGGCACGCTCGACCTCAAGGTCCGTACGTACGAGGGGAGTCGGCTCGTCGGCGAGGTCGACCCGGCGCCCGGCAACCGCCCCACCCCCGACCGCCCGTACGCCGGCATGGTGCTGCTCGGCCAGCACCACACCGAGGAGGTGCTGCGCGGGCGGCTCGCCGAACTCGGCGTCACCGTCGAGACGGACACCGAGCTGACCGGCTTCGCCCAGGACGCGGACGGCGTGCTGGCCACCGTACGACGCTCCGGCCGGACCGAACGGCTGGGCGCCCGTTTCCTGGTCGGCTGCGACGGCGGCCGCAGCACCGTCCGAAAGCTGGCCGGGATCCCCTTCCTCGGCGAGACCTGGGAGGAGGAACGGTTCCTGATGGCCTCGATGGAGGTCGACGGCCTGGACACCGGCGCCATGCACATCTGGAACGACCCCCGGCTCGGCGTCGGCGCGCTGGCCATGATCCCGATGCGGGCCGACGCCAACTGGGCCGTGCACGCCTCCGTCGACCCGGACGAGCACGGCGCGATCCCCGACCCGACCGGGGAGACCTTCCGCCGGCTGTTCGCCGAACGCGCCGCGTTGCCCGGGGTCACACTGCACGAACCGATCTGGTCCACCGTCTGGCGGCCGACGGTCCGCATGGTCGAGCGCTACCGCGACGGCCGGGTGCTGCTCGCCGGCGACGCCGCGCACTGCCACTCCGCGGCGGGCGGCCAGGGCATGAACACCGGCATCCAGGACGCGCACAACCTGAGCTGGAAGCTGGCCGCCGTCCTGCGCGGCGCGCCCGACGCACTGCTCGACAGCTACCAGGACGAGCGGCTGCCCGTCGCCCGCGCCGTCCTCGCCGCCACCTCCGCCCAGCACAAGGCGCTGTTCAGCGCGGACGGCGCCCGCGCACTGACCGACCAGTTCGTCAACCTGGCCGCTGCCGGCTCCGACTTCACCGGGCTCTCCGTCGGCTACCGGGGCGGGCCGCTCGGCCGCGACCTCGACGACACCACCGGCATCCGGGCCGGCGACCGCGCCCCCGACGCGCCCTGCACCACCACGGACGGCAGGCCGACCCGACTGTTCGACCTCTTCCGCGGCCCGCACTTCACCTTGCTGACCATCGGCGCCCACCCGGCGCACCCGGCCCACCCGGCGAACCCGGCGCTCACAGGCCTGCCCGCCCTGCCCGGCCTGCCCGACCTGCGCTCCGTCGAGCTGCGCCGGGCCGCCGTCCTCGACCCCGACGGCCACCTCGCCCGGGCGTACGGGCTGCGCGGCGACGCCGTCGTCCTCGTCCGGCCGGACGGCTACGTCGCGCTGACCGGTGCGACCGGCGACCCGGGTGCCGTCGATCCGGACGCCGCCGCCGGGCACCCCGGGGATTACGCCCCGGTGGCCTGAGCCTGGGCGGAGAGCCGCGACGACGCCTCGGCCCACGCCTTCTCGTCCGCGTCGGCGAGCCAGAAGTAGACCGGAGCGAGCCCGAGTTCGATCCCCATCAGCACCACCTGGAAGCCGTGCGGCCACCCGTCCACCGCGATGGACAGGACCCGTCCGAGGCCGCCCAGCAGGAACACCGCCGCCAGCCACCGCACCACCCGGGCCGGCACCGGCGCCTGCCGGGCGGCCCAGATCCAGGCCACGCCGTACCCGGCGAAGACCGCGCCCATGAAGCGGCCGAAGCTGTCGATCGTGGGGCCGGCGTCCGCGGCCCCGGGCACCGCGGCGTTCCCCAGCAGGATGTGGAAGAACCCGATCGCCACATTGGCGACCCCCATCGCCCACACGAGCACCCGCAGTGTCTTGGCCATGACCCGTCCACCCGTCGTCGGTCCCGTCGGAGCGCGCCCACTCGGCGCACGCCGTCACCGGCATGCGCCTTCACGACGCACGCCATAGTTGACACGCGTCTACTAAGCTCGACCACAAGTGGACACGTGTCAAGTAACCTGGCACGCATGCCAGTCCAGGAACGACGCCGCCGCCTCTCGCCCGCCGAACGGCGTACCCAGCTGCTCGCCGTCGGCGCCCGGCTCTTCGCCGCCCGCCCGTACGAGGAGGTGCTGATGGAGGAGGTCGCCGAGCAGGCCGGGGTCTCGCGGGCCCTGCTCTACCGTCACTTCCCGAGCAAGCACGACCTGTTCGCGGAGGTGTACCGGCAGGCCGCCGACGAGCTGCTCGCCAAGTCCCGGTTCGACCCCGCCGACACCCTGGTCGAGCAGCTGGTCGAGGGCATGGACGCCCACCTGGACTACTTCGTCGCCAACCGGCACGCGGTGCTCGCGGCCAACCGCGTCCTGGCCGGGGACCAGGTGATCCAGACGATCATCGCCGAGGAGCTCGACGCCCTGCGCGGCCGCCTGCTCGGCGTCCTGCCGCTGGCGGACGAGACGGCGCGGCGGGCCGTGTCGCAGATCCTGCGCAGCTGGCTGGTGTTCGTCCGGGTGCTGGTCATCGACTGGCTGACCGAGGAGAGCTGCACCCGCGACGAGCTGCGCGACGCCTGCATCGGCGCCGTCCTGGGCGCGCTCCGGCCGTTCCTGCCCGGCGCGCCGTTCGGGGGCATACCATCGGGCACAACGGGAGAAGCGCCATAAGCCTCCAATTCCCTGTGAAAATATGACAGTTGGACTTCTCTGGAACTCCCTTCTCCCGTCGACCAGCCGGCCCGCCCACCCGCAGCCCGCCGACCCCGAAGGGACCCATGGACTCCGCCGCCACCACCAGGACCGCCCTCCCCCCGCTCCACCGGCTTCCCGTCTCCCCCGTCCGGCCGCCCCACCCGACCACCCTCCCCGACGGCACCCCCGCCTGGCTGGTCACCCGCTACCACGACGTCCGGCAGGTCCTCGGCGACCCCCGGATCACCCGTGCCGACCTGCACGACGTCGGCACCGCGGGCGCCACCGCCGACGTCGCCGCCAACCCGGCGTCCCTCTTCAACCAGGACGGCCCCGCCCACCGCCGCCTGCGCGCCACCATCCAGCGGGCCTTCACCCCGCGCGCCATCGCCGGCTGGCAGCCGTGGGTCGCGGCCGCCGTCCAGCAGTCCGTGGACGCGCTGGTCACGGCAGGACCGCCCGCCGACCTGGTCACCGCGTTCACCCGGCCGGTGCCGTTCGCCGTCACCACCCGGCTGATGGGGCTCGACGGCGACGGTCCGGACAGCCTGGACGAGGAACGGCTGCACCGCTGGACCCTCGCGCTGCTCGCCCAGGGCGGCGACCCGAGCGACGGCGACGGTGACAAGGACGCGAACGGGTACGGCGACATGGACGGGGACGGCGAGGCGAACGGCACCGCGGCGGCCGACCACGCCGAAGCCCTCGCCGAGTACGGCGCGTTCACCACCGAGTTGATCGAGCGCCGCCGCCGCGAGCCCGGCGACGACCTGGTCAGCCGCCTCGTCCAGGCGGCCGACCACGACGGCGGCATCCCCGAGGAGTCACTGGTCCACCTCGTCGCCGGCCTCACCGCCAGCGGCAACGAGAGCGTCGCCGGCGCCCTCGGCAACGCCCTCGTCTACCTCCTCGGCGAACGCGCCGAGCACTGGCCCCGGCTCGCCGACCCGGACACCGCCGAGCGCACCGCCGAACGCCTGCTGCACTTCATCCCGCTCGGCGACGACGAGGCCACCATCCGCCGCGCCACCGCACCGATCGAACTCGGCGGCGCCACCATCCCGGCCGGTGCCGTCGTCGCCATCAGCCTCGGCAGCGCCAACCGCGACCCGGACGTCTACCCCGACGGCCTCGACGCCGACCTCGACCTCCCCCTCGCCGTCCCCACCCTCGCCTTCAGCGCCGGCCCGCACTACTGCATCGGCGCCTGGCGGGTCCGCCTCGAGATGCGCGAGTCCCTCCACCGCCTGGCCGCCGCCCTGCCCGGCCTGCGCCTCACCACCCCGGTCCCGGACCTCGCCTGGCAGCTCGGCAGCACCACCCGGAGCCCGGCCCGGATCCCCGTCGACTGGTGAACCACACCGGCCGTACCGCCTCGGTCGTACCTCCGTGGCCGCACCCGCCGCTCCCTGGAAGCAGCCACGGCGGCCACGGCGGTACGGCCCGCGGGCGTTCAGCCGAACAGCCCCTCCCCCAGCACCCCGCCCTCCCTCGCCCCCGGCAGCACGTACACCACCGCCGACGCCGTGTGCTCCAGGAACGGGTTGAGCGCGTCCCGCACGGCCAGCCGGTTCTGCACCCGGGTGAACTGCGCCGGGTCCCGCACGAAGGCGCAGAACAGCAGGCCGCGGTCGCCCGGCCCGTCGTCGTAGCTGTAGCCGCGCCGCAGCATCCGGGCGCCGCCGTCCAGCCGGGGGCTGGAGAGCCGGACGTGGGCGGTGGCCGGGATGACGTACGAGCCGTCGGGGTTCTTCGCGTAGATGTCCGGCTCGTCGTGCTCCGCCGTTCCGGTGAGCGGGGCGCCGTCGCCCTCCCGGCGGCCCATCGCCTGGTCCCGGCGGTCCGCGGGGAGGGCGGTGAAGGCCGCGGTGTCCATCCGGATCCGCCGGTAGACCAGGACGGTCCCGTGCTCGTGCGGGCCGGGCGGGCCCCAGACCCACTGCCGGGCGGCCTCCTCGTCCGGGTTCGCGGTGCCGTCCTTGAAGCCGAACAGGTTCCTCGGGGTCGCCCCCGCGGCCGTCCGGGGCAGGAAGCCGGACTGCGTCCACCGCACCGACGCGCCGGCCGTACCGACCGCCGCGCCGACCTGCTCGGCGACGACGGACAGCGGCCACCGGTCCGCCGCACACAGCTGGACCAGGAGGTCGCCGCCGCCGCGCGCCGGGTCGAGCCGGTCCCCCGGGAAGGTGGGCAGGTCGGCCAGGACCGGCGCCGGAACGTTCAGCCCCAGCCGGGCGGCGAGCCCCGGCCCGACCCCCACCAGACTGCTCAGCCGGGCCGGTTCGCCGCCCTGCAGGCGCGGGTCCGCCGGGGTGCCGCCGACCGCCTCGGCCAGCACCCGGGTCAGCTCCCCGAGCAGTCCGCGCAGGGCGGTCCGGCCGTCCGAGGCCGCGGCGGGCGGCAGGTCGAAGGCAAGCAGCTGGGTGGCCGGCTGCTGCGGGGCCGTCACCCCGGCCTGCCGCTCACCGTGGAAGGGGAAAGGGACGGACGGCTCGGGCGGCGGCGCCGCCGCGGCCCGCCCACCGTCGCCCCCGCGGGCCAGTGCCGTGACGCCCGCGCCTACCCCGGCACCGATCCCGGCGGCCAGCACCGCCCCGCCCGCCAGCAGAGCCCTTCGGTCCACACCGCGCCCGACAGTTCGTGTCCGGTTCTGCGCCTTTCCGGTTTCGGCATGCATGGGCGACATTGGAGACGATAGAACACGCATTATGCAACTTTTGACCACACGTCAATTCCGGCTCACCACACCACAGTCGCGGGGAAAGTCGGTCCGGACCATCACCCCCGCGCTGCTCATTGCCGCCGCCCTCCTCATCTCCGGCTGCTCGTCCGGTGGTTCGACCTCGTCCGAGGCAAAACACCCGGACGGCACGGTCGTTCGAGTCCCGCAGCACTTCCCGACCATCCAGCAGGCCGTGGACGTGGCCCGCGCGGGCGACACCGTCCTGGTCGACCCGGGCACGTACCGCGAGAGCGTCCGGATCACCAAGCCCCGGATCGTGCTGCGCGGCACCGACCGCAACACCGTGGTCCTCGACGGCGGCGTGCGGCTCGTCAACGGCGTCACCGTCACCGGCCCCGGCTCGGTGGTCGAGAACCTCACCGTCCACGGCTACCTGGCCAACGGCGTCCTGTTCACCGGCGTCACCGACGAGAAGCTGCAGCAGCGCGGCGCCGGCGGCTCCGCGTACGACCCCCTGGACACCGCCCGCTTCCCCGTCGTCCAGGGCTTCCGCGCGACCCGCGTCACCGCCTACGACAACGGCCTGTACGGCATCTACGCCTTCGACGCGCGCGGCGGCGTCATCGAGGACTCCTACGCCTCCGGGCAGGCCGACTCCGGCATCTACGTCGGGCAGTGCAGGCCCTGCGACACCCTGGTGCGCGGCAACACCGTCGAGCGCAACGCCGTCGGCATCGAACTCACCAACGCCTCCGACGGGTTGACCATCCTCGGCAACCGGGTCACCGGCAACCGGGTCGGCGTCACCGTCAACTCCAACGACCTGGAGGCCCTCGCCCCGCAGCACGGCGCGGTCATCGCGGGCAACGTCGTCACCGACAACAACGCCGCCGACACCCCCGAACAGGCCGACGGCGGCTACGGCATCGGCATCGGCATCGGCGGTGGCACGGCGAACCAGGTGCAGCGCAACCTCGTCCGGGGCAACCGCGCCGTCGGCATCGTCATCACCGACCCGCCCGGCCACCCGGCGAGCGGCAACCGCGTCGAGGGCAACCGCGTCACCGGCAACGGGACCGACCTCGCCATGGCCTCCGCCGACCCGGCCAACTGCTTCAGCGGCAACCAGCCCGCCGTACAGAGCCCGGAGAACCTGGAGACGGTGGCGGGCTGCGCGGTCCAGGGCCGCGGCCCGGTGCCCGCCGGCCGCACCAGCCCGGTCCAGGCGCCGCCCGGCATCCCGTTCAGCCAGGTGCCGGCCCCGCCCGCCCAACCGTCACTGCCCGACCCGACCGCTCCCGCCCGCCCCGCGACCGACCTCCCCGGGCCGGTCGACCCCGCCGCCTACCCGCTCCCGGACACCGCCGACACCGTCCCGGCCCCGCCGACCCCCTGACCGCGGAGGCACCGGCCCGCCCGCAACTCACCGGTGCGGCATGATCGGTACGGCCCGCCCGCCGACCGAGGAGCCCGATGAACCGCCGCGCCCACACCACCGCCCCGGCGGCCCCGGTCACCGCCTCCGTCCGCCGCGGCACCCGCGGCACCCGCGGCCGGGCCGCCGGCGGCCGGCGCTGACGGGGGCCGCGTCCGATGTCCCACGGCTGGATCACCGACCTCCTCCTCGGCTGCGCCGTCCTCGCGGGCGCGTCCGTCCAGCGGCTGACCGGGATGGGCTTCGCCCTCGTCGCCGCGCCCGTCCTGGTCCTCCTCCTCGGCCCGGGCGGCGGGGTCACGCTGTCGAACCTCGCCGCAGGCGTCATCAGCGCCGTCGGCCTGCTGGGCAGTTGGCGGCAGGTACGGCTGACGGCGATGCTGCCGCTGATCGTCGCCGCGGCCTGCACCGTCCCGGCCGGGGCGTGGGTCGCGGCGGAGGTGCCGGAGTCGGGGCTGCTGATCGGCATCGGTGTGCTGGTCAGCCTGGCCTCGCTGCTGGTGCTGCGCGGGGCCCGGGCGTCCGCGCTGCGCGGGGTCGGCGGGGCGCTGGTCGCGGGCGCGACCAGCGGATTCATGAACTCGGCCGCCGGGGTGGGCGGTCCGGCCATATCGCTCTACGCCGTCAACACCGGTTGGACGGCCCGAGAGTTCGTGCCCAACGCGCAGTTCTACGGCGTGGTGGTGAACGCCTTCTCGCTAGCCACCAAGGGCCTGCCCGGGTTGGGCGCGTCCGCCTGGTGCCTGGTGGCCGCCGCGCTCGCGGGCGGCGCGGTGGTCGGCCGGCTGCTCGTCGAGCGTGTGACGGAGGACCGCGCCCGGCTGGTGGTGCTGGGTCTGGCGCTGGCGGGCGGGCTGACCACGCTCGTCAAGGGCGTCTCGGGTCTCGGCTAGCGGGGCGCCGCGAAGGGCCGGCAACCGACCAAGAGTTCGCAAACCCGCAGGACAGTCCGGACAGCTCGGGACGTCCCCGACTTCCCTGCCGACACGGTCAGTTCGGGACAGCCCGGGCAGTTCGGAATCCGCCCGAACAGCCCTCCGCGGACATGACATACTGCCTCGGTGACCGCAGCAGACCTGGCAGAGAAGCCACCCAAAAGCCGTCCGCGACTGGGCCGGAAGTTCACCCTGCTGTGGTCGGCCTCGGCGATCTCCTCGGTCGGCGACGGCATGCGGGAGTCGGCCCTGCCACTGCTGGCGGTGGCGGTCTCCGACTCACCCAGCGCGGTCTCGGTGGTCTCCGTCGCCACCTCGCTGCCCTTCCTGCTGATGTCCCTGTACGGGGGCGTGCTCGCCGACCGGTCCGACCGGCGGCGGCTGATGTGGACGATCGACGCCCTGCGCGCCGTCGTCGTCCTGGGCTTCGCCGCCTGGGTCTTCCTCGCCACCCCTCCGCTGGTCGCGCTCGCCGCGGTGGCCTTCCTGCTCGGCTGCGGCGAGACGGTCTTCTCCAACGCCGCCACCTCGGCCGTCCCGGAGGTGGTCCGCCCCGACCAACTCGACGCCGCCAACGGCCGGATGCAGGCCAACATGCTCGTCGGCGGGAACCTGATCGGCCCCCTGCTCGGCTCGGCGCTGTTCGCCGTGGCCGCCGGCTTCCCCTTCACGGTGGACGGCGCCTCCTTCGCGCTCGCCGCCGTCCTGGTCGCCGCGACCGGCCGCTCCACCACCGCCCCCACCAGGACCGGGCGCCCGGTGCTCACCGAGATCCGCGAGGGCGTCAACTGGCTGGTCCGCCACCGCGAGGTGCGGATGCTCGCCGTCCTCTCCACCCTCGGCGCGATGACCTGCTTCATGGGCACCACCATGATGGTCCTGATGGTCACCAGGGTCGTGCACGCCCCCGCCGCCTCGTACGGCATCGTCCTCGCGGCCGGCGCGATCGGCGGCACCGCCGCCAGCACCCTGGCCGGCCGGCTCAGCGGCCTGCTCAACCGGGGCACCCGGATCGCCCTCGCCTTCCTGCTGATGGGCGCCTCGCTGATCCTGATGGCCCTGAGCAACTCCGTGTTCGAGATCGCCGCGCTGTACGGCGTGATCGGCTTCGGCATCGTGACCTGGAACATCCAGGCGATCTCGCTGCGCCAGCAGGCCGTCCCGAAGGAGCTGCTCGGCCGGGTCAACAGCTGCTACATGCTGCTGACCCGACTCGGCATCATGACCGGCGCCGCCCTCAGCGGTTGGATCGCCTCCGTCACCAGCATCCGGACCCCGCTCGTCCTGGCCGGCACCCTGCTGCTCGCACTCCTGGTCGCGGTGCTGTTCCTGCTCCCCCGGATGACGGCGATGGAGACCCCGCGGACCGAGACCCCCGCGCCGGAGGCCGCCGACGCCACCGGTGACGCCACCGCAGCCACCCCCGGCCCGGAGAAGAGCGAGTAACCCCCCGTCAGGGGGAGGCGGCCCCTCCTGACGAGCGAGGCACAGCGGCCGGGGGCGGCTGCGAGCGTGAGGGGCAGGACAGCCCGCCGCCGGCAGCCGTCACCGCCGCCTAGGGACGCCGACGGCGGGCCCGAGCCGGCCCTTCATCCCCGGCCTCGACAGGGGCCCCGACCTCCGCACGGGCCGAGGCCCACGCCGCCTCGCGCAGCAGCCGCAGGCCGTTGAGGCCGACGATGACGGTCGAGCCCTCGTGGCCGAGCACGCCGAGCGGCAGCGGCAGGGTGGCGACGAGGTCCCAGACCACCAGCACCGAGATGAACACCGAGGCGATCACCAGGTTCTGCACCACCAGGCCGCGCGCCCGCCGGGAGAGCGCCACCACGGACGGAACGGTGGCGAGTTCGTCGCGGACGACCACGGCATCGGCGGTCTCCAGGGCCAGGTCCGAGCCGGCCCGGCCCATCGCGACGCCGGTGTGCGCGGCGGCCAGCGCGGGCGCGTCGTTGACGCCGTCGCCGACCACCAGCACCTTCCGCCCCTGCGCCTCCCGCTCCCGTACGGCGGCGACCTTCTCCCTCGGCAGCAGCCCGGCCCGGACCTCGGCGATGCCGACCTCGGCGGCCACCCGGGCGGCCGCGCGCGGATTGTCGCCGGTGAGCAGCACCGGCGAGCGCCCGGTGAGCCGGGTCAGCGCGGTGACGGTGGCGGCGGCGTCCGGGCGCAGCCGGTCGGCGAGTGCGAGGACGCCGACCGGGATCCCGTCCACCTCGACCAGGACGGCGGTGCGACCGGCCTCCTCCCACGCGGCCGCCACCTCGGCGGCTTCGGCCGAAGCGGCATCGGTCCGGTTGTTGATCAGCCGCACGGGCGCGCCGACCGCGACCACCCGGCCCTCGACGGTGGCGGTGACGCCCGCCCCCGGCACGGAGGCGAAGTCCTCGGCGGGGGCCGGGGTGAGCCCACGGCTGCAGGCGGCGTCCACGACGGCGCGGCCGAGCGGGTGCTCGCTGGCGTGTTCGGCGCCGGCGGCGAGCGCGAGCAGCTCGTCGTCGGAGAGGCCCGAACCGGCGAGCGGACGGATGTCGCTCACCCTCGGGGTGCCCTCGGTCAGGGTGCCGGTCTTGTCGAGGGCGACGGCGTCGGTCTGCCCGAGGCGTTCCATCACCACGGCGGACTTCACCAGGACGCCGTGCCGTCCGGCGTTGGCGATCGCGGAGAGCAGCGGCGGCATGGTGGCCAGTACGACGGCGCACGGCGAGGCGACGATCATGAAGGTCATCGCCCGCAGCAGCGAGCCGGTGAAGGCCGCGCCGAGGGCGAGCGGCACGGCGAAGACGGCGAGGGTCGCGATCACCATGCCGATCGAGTAGCGCTGCTCGACCTTCTCGATGAACAGCTGGGTCGGCGCCTTGGTCTCGGAGGCCTCCTCGACCATGGCGACGATCCTGGCGATCACCGAGTCCGAGGCGTCCCGGTCCACCCTGACGCGCAGCGCGCCGGTCCCGTTGAGGGTGCCGGCGAACACCTCGTCGCCGCTCCCCTTGGCCACCGGCAGCGGCTCACCGGTGATGGTGGCCTGGTCGACGTCGCTCGCGCCGGCCAGCACCCGCCCGTCGACGCCGATCCGCTCCCCCGGCCGGACCAGGACGGTGTCCCCGACCGCCAGTTCCGCCGTCGGCACGGTCTCCTCCCGCCCGTCGGGCAGCAGCCGGGTGGCGGTGGCCGGGGCGAGGTCGAGCAGGCCGCGCACCGAGTCGGCGGTGCGGGCGGTGGCGAGCGCCTCCAGCGCGCCGGAGGTGGCGAAGATGACGATCAGCAGTGCGCCGTCCATGACCTGTCCGACGGCGGCGGCGCCGAGCGCGGCGACGATCATCAGCAGGTCGACGTCGAGGGTCTTCGCGCGCAGCGCCCGCAGCCCCGCCCACGCGGGTTCCCAGCCGCCGGTGGCGTACGCGAGCGCGTACAACGGGCCCCAGGCCCAGGCGGGGGCGCCGGTCAGCTGGAGCGGCAGCGCGATCAGGAACAGCACGGTCGCGGCGGCGGCCCAGCGCGCCTCGGGCAGCGAGAGCACCCGGGTGCGTCGCCGGGGCGCGGCATTCGGGCGCGGTGCGGCCGGGGGTGCGGGACGCGCGGTCAGGGTGGAGGAGGACATGGCGGAGTGGACCTTCGGGGCAGGGTCGGCCAAGGACCCGTCCACCATACATGAACATATGAACGCTTCTTCATGCATGAGTTGTACTATTGGCCGCATGGGTCATGGAGCCGCCACCCCCGCCACCGCCGTCCCGCACACGCGCCTGGACGCCGTCAGCGCTGCCCGGGTGGCCACCACCCTCCAGGCCCTGGCCACCCCCTCCCGCCTGCTGATCCTCTCCCGCCTCCGCGAAGGGCCGTGCGCCGCCACCGAACTCGCCACCGAGGTCGGCCTGGAGCAGTCCGCCTGCTCGCACCAGCTGCGACTGCTCCGCAACCTGGGCCTCGTCGTCGGGCAGCGCCAGGGCCGGCAGGTCGTCTACGCGCTCTACGACAACCACGTGGCGGCGCTCCTCGACCAGGCCGTCTACCACATCGAGCACCTCCGGCTCGGGCTCAGCGACGTGCCGGACCTCGCGGAGTAGCGCACGGACGGAGCGTCAGGCCCGACCGGCGAGGAGCGAGAAGTCGGCGGGTCCGACGTTCCGCGCATGCGCTCGCCGATCCTCCGGGAATCCCCACTGAGCGGTGCCCCGCCCGACCCGGGCGGGGCATCTCTTTATCCTCTTCATCCCTCCGCATGACCGTCCTGCCTCGTGCGTACCGACTGCTGAGGGGCCCGCCGGAGATCCGGCGGGCCCCTCAGGGTGCCACTGCGGTCAGCCGCCGTAGTTGGCGGTCAGCCGAGCCGCGTACTCGACCGGGACGGAGCCCCGGAAGACGGGTTCGAGGTAGTCCTCCAGCGCTCCCGACGCGTCGATGAACGGCCCGAACCGGCTGCACCACGCGTGCTTCGCGGCCTGGTCCGGGAATCCCCGGAAAACCGCCACCTCGGGGTCACGTTCGGCCCAGCAGCCCCAACGCCCGGACGGCCCGGTGATGGCGATGACCTCGGCCGAAATGGCGAGCGCGCCCGCGAAGTCGTCGTTCGGTTCGTACTCGATGACGGCCCGGTAGTCGTCTTCGCCGGCCCCCACGGGCAGCGACACCGCCGGATACATTCCGTACTCCGGAAGGTAGTACGTCTCCGTGTCCGGCCTGATCACCAGGAGGTGGATCAGGTCGTCACCGTGCCAACGGGCCATCGCCTGGAGCACGGGCCAGAAGCCCGGCGTGAGGGCGGTGTCGAAATCGCCGAACAGGGTGTCTGCCGGTGCCGTCGGTGCCGTGCGGAAGACCTGGTCGGGAAGGCGCGAGGCGAGGTCGAAGACCCCGTCTGCGTGCCGGCGGACGGCCAGGTACCCAGCACGGTCCAGCAGGGCCGATGGGGGTGGTGTCATCAGTCGTCACCCAGTCTGATCTTGAGGTCCGCGTGCTTGGAACCGGGCTTGTAGTAGTCGGCCGTCCATCCCGGGTAGGAGTCTGCCTTGGGTCGGAGGAAGTACCGAGTCCCGTCCTTGCCCGTGTACATGATGTTGGGACCCTTGTTCTCCTTGACGAAGCCGTTGGCCTCCAAGTTCTTCCCGAACTCGGTCGGGCCGGCGTCGGTCTGCCGGTTCTCGACCGACTTCCCCTTGGTGGTCTTCTTGTACTCAGAGCTGAGCGGGCAGTCGCTGTTGTGGACCAGGACCGGCGTTTGTCCCGCCTGCACGTAGTAGGTGTGCAGACCACGAACAGTGAGATTGTAAGCGGGCTGGACCAGGCGGAAGTGCCGGACCTGCGCCACGGTGACGGCCGTGCCGTCGGTGGTGCGCACGTGGTCGCCTGGGACGAGCTGGGCGACGTACGTCCAGGCGCCCTCGTTGACGCTCCAGAACGGGTGGTGGTCGGTCGCCGTGATCTCACCACGGCCGTCCGCGAGGACGAGCGTGGTGAAGTCGGCGTCGTCCGGGGTCACCATGGTGGCGTCGACCTCGCGGGCGGCCGTCGTCGCGGTCTCGGGGTCGGTGGCGAGGACGACGTCCCCGACCTTCAGCCGGTCGATGGGCCTGGTCGTCCCATCCGCCATCTGAACCTCGACGCCCGCCGGGAAGCTGTCGCAGGACTTGGCGATCTGGTTGCCGGGTGAAGGCTTCTCGGCTGCGAGCGCCTTGGGCTTTGCCGACCTGTTGAACTTGGACAGGCCCTTGCCGAGGGCACCCGCGCCGACGCCTATCTCGCCCGGGCCGAACATGGGGATGTTCTCGAACTGCCAGTTCTTGAGCTTGTCCCAGAGCTCGTCGTAGATCGGCGAGTTCCGGCAGTCCTTGATCACATGGCAGGCGTTCAGCGCCGCCGCCACGTAGTCGTGGGTGTCGGAGTCCGGGTCCTCTCCGAAGCGGTGGTGCTCCTTCTGGAGGATCTTCAGGTTCTTGTTGGTCTCCTTGATCAGCCTGTTGAAGTCGGTCTTGCCGGTGGTGATCTGCACTCCGCCGGGGAGGACCGACTTCACGCTCTTGACGGTGTCGACGACCCAGTCACCGCCGTCGACCGGTATCCAGCGGTCCTCGACCAGCTGGCCCTCGGGGGTACGGCACTGGGCCGTGCCGCCGCAGGTGCCGTCGGGGCGCATGCCGGACGGGTCGCTGAGGGTGAGCGGGTCGTTGTTGCTGTACGTGTAGGCCGCCAGCGACTGCGGGTCGGTGCCGACCAGGATCGGGTCCACGCTGATGAACCGGCCGGTGGCCGGGTCGTAGTCGCGAGCTCCGAGATGGGTGAGGCCGGTGGACTCGTTGGTGCCGCCGAGGAAGCCGCGGGTGCCGGCCCAGGTGGTGGGAGCGGTGCCGCGGGTGCCGCCGAAGGGCAGCGAACGGCGCTGGTCCACGGCGCCGGTGGTGGCGTCGATGCCGACCTCGGCGGTGCCGTGGTGGTCGTTGACCTGGAAGGTCAGTCGGTTGTCGTCGGTGCGGACGGCGGTGGCCGCGCCGAGCGGGTAGTAGCGGGTGGCGGTGGCCTTGGCCGCGCCCTTGACCAGCTTCAGCTCGGTGTTGCCGAGGTAGAGGGTCCAGCTCTCGGCAGCGGGGTCGGCGGTGTCGAGGGTGTGGCCGACGAGGCGGTCGCCCGCGGCGTCGTAGAGGTAGTCGGTGGTCTGGTTGGTGGTCGTGGTGGTGGTGCCGTTGGTGGTCTGGACGGTCGCGGCGAGCCGGCTGAGCCGACCCCCGGGCTCCCAGGTCAGAGCCTGGTCGTTCGACTGCCCGACGGACGGCGACTTGAGGTGCCGACCGGTGGTGTTGCCCGCGTTGTCGTAGTCGTAGCTCTCCACGACCGGAGCGCCGGCCGCGCCGGTGACGGTCGTGGTGGAAGCGAGGCTGTGCGGGCGGGCCGCGCCGGCGGCGGGGTAGGTGTAGGTGGTGGTGGCGTCCTGGCCGGTGTTGCCGGTGGCGTCGTGCCGGGTCTCGGTGGCCCGGGTGCCGTTGGTGTTGTAGGTCCAGCTGGTCCAGTACGGGGCGGGGCCGCCGAGCTGGGTGCCGTTGGGGGCCGAGCAGCTGCCGGTGTTGGGGGTGTAGGCCTCGGTGAGACGGGCCAGGGAGTCGTAGCGGAAGCACTGTCGGTCGGTACCGGAGCGCGAGGTGTCGGTGACCGAGGTGACGTTGCCGGCCTGGTCGTAGGTGTAGGCGGCCGCGCGGGTCGCTCCGGTGACGCCGTACTGGTCGGTGCGGCTCGACTGGAGGCGCTGGGTGCCCCACTCGTAGCCGTTGGTGACGTACACGTCCTTGCCGGCGGTGCCGTTGCTGAGAGTGGACTGCAGCGGCTTACCGGTGAGGCTGTAGGTCTGGTTGGTGAGGTACTGCGTCAGGCCTTCGACGGCGGTGGGCCGACGCAGGGCGTCATAGGTGAACGCCACCGCTTCGGCCGGCAGGTTGCCGGCCGCCGGGAAGGCGGTGGACTTGGTCTGGCCGTCCAGTCGGTAGGTGGAGCCGGTGATGTAGTTCCCGGCGAGGGCCTCCTGGCCGGGAACGGACGGGACGGTGACGGTGGTGCGGGTCGGCCGGGCGAGGGCGTCGAACAGCGCGTAGGTGGTCTTGTACTGGTAGCTGGCGCCACCGACCGTGCTGTAGCGGGTGCTGGAGGACAGCTGGCCCTTGTTGCCGGACGGGTCCCAGGCCTGGGAGATCAGCAGCGGGCCGGTCGGCGAGCCGTCGTGTCTCTCGATCGGCCGGGAGAGGTTGTCGTAGACGGTGGCGACGGTCTTGCCGTTGCCGTCGGTGGTGCTGGTCAGCTCGCCGCGGTCGTTGTAGGAGTTCGTGGTGGTCCCGGAGTCCGGGTAGACCGACTTGGTCTCCCGACCGAGCTGGTCGTACTGCCAGGTCCAGACGCTGCCGGCGGGGCCGGTGAGCCTGGCAAGGTTGCCGGCCGCGTCATAGCCGTAGGTGGTGGAGTCGTAGGCGCCGGTGGGGGTGGCGGACCTGAACTGGCGCAGCTCCACGACCCGGCCGACCGCGTCGATGAGGGTCGTGGTGGGGGTGCCACCGGCAGGCGGGGTGACGGTGACGCGGTCGCCGCCGTACTCGGTGAGCGTGCTGGCGAGCGGGGTGCCGACGCCGTTCCCGGCCAGCGCGGTGGTCTTGACGACCCGTCCGAGGCCGTCGTACTCCGCTGCCGCCTGGGTCTCGACGCCGGTGGTGTCGTCCACGTTGCGCAGCGTGCCGGCGGGTGCGCCGGTGGCGTAGTACGGGGAGTAGGCGAGCACGGTCTGACCACGGTCGTCGTAGAAGGTGTCCGCGATGACGCGGCCGCCGTTGTCGCCCGGGGTCTGACCCTGCCGGAAACGGCCGAGGCCGTCGTAGAGGGTGTAGGAAGTCTGCTGGGACCCGTCCTCGTTGAGGGTCTTGCCGGCGACGGAGACGATCTGGTTGTCGGTGATCGTGTAGGCGTACTCCTGGTCGGGGGTCTGCCCGGTGCCCTTGGAACGGTCGGGCAACCACACCTTCAGGGTGCGGCCGAGCGCGTCGTAGAGGGTGTCGGTGCGGCGGTTGTTGGTGTCGACGGTGTCGACGGCCAGGCCGCGCAGCAGGTCGTAGTCGGTGGTGGTGGTCTGCGTGGTGGTGGCGTCGCCGGCCTTGGCGGGCGGCGTGGTCTCCACCGTCTTGGTGGGCCGGCCGGTGGCCGGGGTGTAGGCGGTCGTGCTGGTCCGGGCGCTCGGCGAGGCCGTGGTGACCGGGTTGGCGGCGCCACTGAGGTCGTAGACCGTGCTGGAGGCCAGCTCGGTGCTGCTCAGCGGACGGCCGTAGCCGTCGTAGGAGGCGGCGTGGTCCAGGTACGTGGCACTGTTTCCGGTGCGGGACTTGAGTGTCTGGATGACGGTGATGTCGCCCTTGGTGGGCGCCGCTCCGAAGCTCTGGCCGTCGAACCGGTAGCGGATGTCCGAGAGCACCGCCGAGGTTCCGTCGGCCCGGGTGTCACGGTTGACGTCGGCGGCGCAGTTCGCCGCGACCACCTCGACGCGGGTGGCGCTCCTGAGGATCCAGGCACCGGTGTTGTCGGCGTACGTGGTGCGGGTGCAGGTGTCGTCGTCGGGGACCGCCACGTCTCCCTGGTTCTCGACCGAGGTGACCCGGCCGTAGCCGTCGCGGGTGTTGTTGGTCCGGGTCTCCCGCCACGTGTTGCCGACGCCCTTGTCGAGCGAGGTGAAGGTACGGGTGACGGCGGTTCCGGTGATGTCGGCGGTGGTGGTGCCCCAGTCCCGGACGCGCTTGGCGGTCTCCTGCTTCCACGGCGTGTTGACGTTCTTGCCGAGGATGACGCCGCCGGGCTTGTCGTACTGCTCGGTGCGGTACTCGTAGCCGGCCCACGCGTTGTCGTCGGTCAGGACGGTGCCCTGGCCGTCGTCGACCGTCACGCCGCGCTTGCTGTTCTTGTCGCCGGGGTTGTTGCGGTCCTGGTCCATGCCGCGCAGGAAGTAGTGGTCGGCCTGCGTCGTCATGCCAGTGACGCCGCCGGTCTCCACGCGGGTGCGGGCATAGCCGCGCCACTGGGACCAGGTCTTGAGCTTGTCCTTGGTCAGACCGTCCTCGTCGTCGTAGTGCCAGGCGGCGTCACCGAGGTAGGTGTAGTGGGTGACCATGTCGGGTGCGCCACCGGTGCGGTCGGTGGCGATGACCGAGTCGACGACGTACTTGTTGAACCACTCGGTGGTCACCGGCACGTCGTCGGACGGCTGGTACATCTGCGGGAAGCAGCGGGTGGTGTTGGACTGCGGGGTGGGCAGGGCGTTCCAGTCGCACGCGGCGGCGGAGTAGTTGACGTCGATCTGGCCGCCGAGCTCGTCGGTGATGGTGCCGAGGCGCTGCTTGATGAACGGCATGCGGCCGTCGCCGACCTTGTCGAGCCGGTTCGCGAGCTGCTTGTAGGCGAGGGTGGTCTTCGGCAGTGCGACGGACGGGGCGGCGGAGGACCCGGTGTGCCTGATCGAGTCCAGCAGCAGCTGGTAGTCGAAGTCAGCCGTACCCCACTTGTGGGTCAGGTCCCAGGTGTCGACGGTGGCGTAGCTGCCGTCGGCCTGGAGGGTCTTGGCCGCGATCTGGGTGAGCCGGGTGCGGGTGAAGAAGGTCGGCGCGTACCTGCCGGTGCAGTCCGTGCCGTCGTTGCAGTTCTGGTCCCACGGGGTGTCGTACCAGTACTGGCGGTTGGCGTCGATCTTCGCCGGGTCGCAGAGCGCGGTGTTGCTCTCCAGGCAGCGCTCGGCGGTGCCGAAATCGACCCGGCCCATCGGCTTGACGGTGGCGGAGTAGACGTCGCCCTGCTGCTGGCCGTACTCGATGTGGTCCAGACGGCCGCCCCGGACGTACGGCGTGCGGTCCGAAGCCTTCAGGTTGCGGCCGTAGTTGTTGGTCTCGGGGGCGTACCAGTAGGTGATGTCGTTGCCGTGGGCGTCGACCACCAGGTCCAGGTTCCACCGCCAGCCCTGCTGGCACCACGAGGACGCGAAGTCGGCGCCGTTGCACGGCTCGCCCGCGTTGTTGCCGTAGACCGGCACCGTGTAGACCGACTTGGTCTCCGGCTTGCCCGCCGACCAGTTCGGCAGGCGGTTGTAGCCGAAGTAGTAGGTGGTGCCGTCGGTGGTGGTGGCGCGGAAGTACTCGCCGTCGTTGTCGCCGTTTCCGCGAGCACCGTCCCGCAGACGCACGACCTTCGTCGCGTCGTCGTTCTTGATCCGCCACTCGTCGCCGGAGACCGGTATCAGCTCACCGGAGTGCCCGGCGAAGCTGATGGTCGCATTGTCCGTCCCCCAGCAGAGGTCGCCCGGGCTGGCCGAGCCGGTCTTGGGCGCGCCGTCGTCCGCACACGCCTTGTAGCTGCGCTCGACGAAGCCCGGCGACAGCTCGAAGCCGTCACCGGCCCAGGAGGCCTGGTTGTTGCTGTTGGCCGTCCGGCCGTCGATCGCACCGGAGTTGTACGACAGGACGACCTTCGGCGTGAGGCCGCCGGGCATCGCGGTCAGCGGCATGTCGTACGACCAGCTGAACGAGCCGCTGTTCAGCGAGGTGGACCACGAGGACGCCGAGGACAGCGGCGTCGCCTTGTAGTCGCCGCTGGGCCCGGCCGTGCCGGCGGTGGCGGCCACCACCATCGCGCCCGACGTGGACTGCAGGCGCATCGACCCGGCCGGGGCCGTGGTCAGCGCGTCCGCGGCGACGGTCTGGTGCTCCGGGTCGTTGCCGCCCGGCAGTGGGGTCTGCACCCGGCACTCGGGCAGGTCGGGCGTGGTCAGCGCGCACTCGGGCAGGCGCACCAGCTTCAGCCGCGCGCCGAAGCCGGAGCCCGCCGCCTGCGCGAAGGACGAGTAGTCGACGGCGAGTCCGCTGTTCTCGTCCGCGCCCGAGACGGTCAGCAGCACGCCGTTGATCCCGGCCCTGATGGCGGCGTCCTGGCCGAGCAGCTCGACCTTCGCCTTGCCCGCCGCGCCCGCGGAGGAGACGGCGACCGGCAGCGTGCCGGCCTTGACCGCCTTGCCCTTCTCGCCGGGGACGTCGACGGTGGCGCTGCCCGCTCCGGGCAGGGCGCCGTGCTTGCCGTCGACCTTGCTGACGGTGGTGTCGCCCTTGCGGCCCTTGGCCTTGGCGTCCGAGCCCTTGACCGGCTTCTCCGGTGAGACCGCGGACGGCTTGCTGTACGGTTCGGCCGCTGCCGCGACGGCGGCCAACGGCAGTGCCGGCAGCAGCGACCCGACCAGCGTGGCCGCGATGACCGCGGACACTCTGGGCCGGGCCGGCCGCAGCACCGACCTCTTCCTGCTCATGGTGGAACGACTCCCTCGGGAGAAGGTGGATAGGACGGACCATGGGCCGGGCGGCAGGTAGCCGCCCGGCCCATGGAGGTTGGGGATCAGACGCCGGTGGCGGTGGCCAGCTCGACGTTGTAGTCGGCGAGCTTGCCGATCTGCGCCGGGCTCAGCACGCCCTGGTACAGCCAGACGTCGTCCAGCTCACCGGAGAAGTACTCGCCCCAGGCGCCGGCCGCCTTGTTCCGGCCGAACTGCACGCCGCCGCCCGCCTCGTAGGGCTGCGGGGCGCCGGTCCAGGAGATGTGCGGACTGCAGCCGGTCGAGCCGTCCGGGCAGCCCTGGTTCTCCACCTGGCCGTTGACGTACAGGGCGAGCCGGTCCGCGAAGGCGTCGTAGCTGACCGCCAGGTGCGTCCAGTTCTCCAGGACGGAGGTGGCCGGGGTGTGTGCGGTCAGGGTGCGCACCGCGCCGTTGGCGTCGGAGTCGCGGACCTCGGCCTGCCACTGGCCGGTGGGCTGTCCGGTGGCGTCCAGGCCCAGGGCGTGCCAGCGCAGGGTGACCGCGCTGTTGCCGGAACCGGCCACCGACAGGACCGTCATGTCCCGGGTCGGGACGCCCGCGGTGTTCGCCCAGCCGGCCAGGGTGAAGCTCTGGCCGGTGTGCAGCGGGGTCGAGGCGGTGGCGGCGTAGCCGGTGGAGCCGTCCAGCAGCAGGGTGCCCGGGGTGGGCAGCACGCCGCCGTCGGCCTTGATCGAGGCGCCGCCGCCGAGCTGGGCACCGGCCTTGGCCGGGCCCTCGTCCGGGGTGACCGCCGGGGTGCCGGTGGTCGAGGAGAGCTTCCAGCGGCCGGCCAGCTGCGGGCGCTGCTGCACCATCGCGGTGGCCTCCGGGCCGGTGACGACGCGGTCGTAGATCCGCACGTCGTCGATGTCGCCGCCGAAGAACTCGGCGTTGACGCCCTCGCGGTTGACCGCGCCGATCTGCAGCGGGCCGGGGTTGGCCCAGGGCGCGTTCTGGGTGTAGTCGGACTCGCCGACCAGGTAGCCGTTGATGTAGAGGCGCAGCTTCTTGGCGGCGGTGTCGGAGACGCCCAGCAGGTGGGTCCACTCGCCGGTGGTGCCGGCGAAGCACGGCACGCCGTTCACCTGGGTGTTCGGGGTGCAGTCGGCCTGCCAGGTGCGCACCAGGGTGTCGGCGGAGGTGTCCTCCTTGTAGCGGCCGAAGATCCAGCGCTTCCAGTAGGGCGAGTAGTACAGCGAGAACTCGTTGTTGTGCTGGCCGATCTGGGTGACCGCCATCTTCGGGTTGGTGTCCCCGGCGGCCGGCGCGGGCAGCTTGACCCAGGTCGAGACGGAGAAGTCCCGGCTGCCGTCCACCTGCGGGCGGGTGCCGCGCAGGTAGTCGTCCACGCCGTCCAGGTGGACCGCCTTGTCGGCGATGCCCGGCCGGCCGAGTGCCACGCCGTTGTTGGCGGTCAGGTTGTCGGTCTCCGTGGTGCCGACCGGCTTGGCGTCGGTGCCGTTCAGGTGCCACACCGCCTTGGCTGGGCGGCCGTTGGCGAGCTGCTTGTCGGCGGCGACGTCGGCGGCCTCGGCCGCGCTCAGGTTGCGGTCCCAGAGCCGGACCTCGTCGACCGAGCCCTTCCACGGGTCGGTCATGTTGCCGTGCCACTTGGAGCGGCCGAACTCCAGCGGGCCGCGCGCGTCCCAGGTGGCGGTGACGGCCACCGGGGTGCCGGGCACGCCGTTGACGTACAGGGTGCTCGTCCTGGCCACCGGGTCGTAGACGCCCGTCAGGTGGGTCCACTGGCCGAGCACCACCGGGGTGTCCGAGCTGGCCACCTCCAGGGTGTAGACGGCGTTGGTGTCCTGGCTGGACGTCCACATCGCCCACTTGCCGTTCATCAGGCCGAGGGCGAAGCGGGCGGCCCAGTTCCCGTTCTCACTGACCGCGACCCGGTTGCGGGTGGTGTCGCCGGTGAGGTTGACCCAGGCGGAGACGGCGAAGCCGCGGGTGGTGTCCAGGACGTTGCCCTGGGTCTCGCCGTAGCCGTTGGGGGTGCCGTCCAGGGCGAGGGCCTCGCCGAGGTGCCCGGGCGCGCCGGGGGTGGCGCCGGAGGCGAGGGTGGCCTCGAAGCTGCCGCCGGTGCCGGTGACGGTGGTGCCGCTCGGGTCGTCCATCGACCAGCCGGTGCGCTGGGTCTGCCCGGAGAGCACGTTGAAGTAGTACGTCTCGGGCTGCGAGGCGTTGCCCGCGCCGTCGATCGCCTTGGCGGAGAGGAAGTGCACTCCGGCGGTCTGCGGTTGGATGCGCACGGTCTGCCCGGCGCCGCCGCTGGTCGCCATCTCGTTCGCCGCGGACGGTGAGGTGTCCAGGCCCCACTGGTACTTGACCACGTCGGTGGCGGCCGACTTGAGGGTGAACAGGCCGTTCCTGCCGACGCCGTCGGTCCACGGCAGCGCCGCGGTGGCGTCCTTGGAGCCCGGGTAGGTGTCCGAGGTGATCGCCGGGCCGTCCGGCGCGGAGGTGTCGACGATGAAGTAGCAGCCCGTCGGGTCGCCGTCGGAGGACCACGGCCCCCACTGCGCGCCGTCCCAGGCGCGGGCCTCCCAGTCGAGCTGGATGTTCTGCGGCAGGCTCGTCGGCAGCGGCCAGGAGAACATCGAGCCGGAGCCCTTGAAGGTGTTGCCCGCCGGGGCGGCGTCCTCCGAACCGGTGGACCACCAGCGGCGGCGCAGGCCGGTGCCGTCGTCCCAGCCGACCGCGAACTGCACGCCGATCGCCTCGCCGTCCGGGTCACTGGCCCGCGCGGTGACCTGCGGCATCTTGTTGATCTTGATGCCCGGGTACTGGCAGACCGAGCCCGGCGACATCGTCATGTCGGCCATCGGGATCTGGTTGGGCCGCAGGTTGTAGTACACCGTCAGGTAGGCGTCGTCGGTGAAGCGCTTCCAGGCGAGGGTGTCGCTCTCGTTCTGGGCCTTCAGGCCGAAGCTGATGGTCGGCCAGCCCCAGTTGGCGGCGTCCTGGACGAGGTTGCGCACCGCGCCGTCCTCGCCGTACTCCAGCCAGCCGCCGGGGCAACTGCCGCTCCAGCCCTTGGCGGTGTTGATGGTCTGCAGGTAGCGGCCCCAGAAGCCGGAGGCGTTCTGGGCGTTCCAGTTCAGGCCCGGGGAGATGTAGCCGGTGTTCCACAGCTCGACGGGCCGGGAGTCGCAGGAGTACGACCAGCTCTCGTAGGTGCCGAAGGTGGCGGCGAGTACCTGCTTGCCGAGGAACGGGTTCGGCATCTGGAAGAACGCCCGCTTCACGTCGGTCGGCGCGCACCGCGAGGTGTCGCCGCAGTAGCCGACGCCCCAGTCGTGGACGTAGTTGCTGTTGTACGTGAAGTGCCAGTACGCCTGGTTCGGGTAGGTGCGCGAGACACCCGCCCAGTCGCCCGCGTGCGGGGTGTTCCACGCCGGGTCGATCATCACCGGGTAGACCGTGTCCGGGGCGTCCAGCATGCCCTGGTCGGGGGACAGCAGCAGGCCGTCTTTGGGCAGTTCGACCTTGAGGCGGGTCATCTTGGCGCCCTCGCCGGGCAGATCGCCGTAGCCCGCGGCGGGGTCGTTCTGACCGACGGCGGGGGCGCTCTGGCCGACGGCGGGGGCGCTCTGGCCGGCCGCGGGGGCGCTCTGCGCGGGCGCGGCGGCGGGGGCCTCGGCCTGCGGGGCGGCCTTGAGCGCCTTCGGGGCGGCGGGGGCGCTCTGCGCCGCGGCGGGCGCGGCCGGCTTGGAGGAGTCCCACATCACCGGGACGGGCGCCTCGAAGACGGTGCCACCGCCGGAGGGGTCCTTGGCCTTGAGGGTGCCGTCCGCCTCCTGACTGAACGTCAGTCCGGTGCCCTGGAGGCCGAGCCGGAGCCGGTCCAGCTCGGGGTTCTTCGCGGCCTCGGCCGTGTGCACCACGATGACCTGGGTGAACCCGGTCTTGGTGGCGGACAGCCGCAGGTCCACGTCCGGCAGGATCGAGGGGTACTCGGCGGTCGCGCCCTTGATCGTCGGCTTGGGCAGCGGCTTCGGCCAGCTGAGCTTCAGTTCCTTGCCGGCTCGGGCCATCGTGACCAGCGGCGCGCTGCCGCCGCCGGAGAACCGCAGGTCGGCGGTGGAGCCCTTGGGGGCGACGGTGCCGCCGGGCAGCGTCTGCAGCGTCGGGTCGAGATCCACCCAGGCGCCGTTCTTGCGCACCCGCTTGGGCTGGACGTAGGTGGTGGTCTTCAGCTTGCCGTCGGGCTGGGCGACGGTGTCACTGGTCTCGCTGCGCTTTGCGAGCACCTCGACCGGCTTGCCCGTGCGCGCGGACTCCCGGACCGCCTGGGTCTCGGCGGTGTCCTGGGCCCCGGCCGCGCCGGGCGGAGGGGCTCCGCCGGGCGCGGCGGCGGCCGGCACCACCGCGGTGGCGGCCAGCGCGACCGCCGCGAGGGCCGCGGCGAGCAGGCTGCCCGACCGTCTTGCTGCTGTTCTCACTGTGCGTGGGCTCCGACTTCCGATATGTGGGCGAAGTTTGGAGCGGATCTTCACGGAAAATTAAAAGCACTGTCAATGGTTCATCAGAAATGAATGAGAACGCACGGCCTGTCGCGACGCGATCGAACCGGGATCAGCACAGGTAAAAGCGGATGAACCACCCCCGGGGGACGTGAGAGAGATCACGCCGGCGAGACGGCTGCGGACGAGGGCATGGACGCTGCCGATCCAGGCGTCGATGCTGGTCATCGGCGGTGTCGAGGATGCGGGCGGCCCACCGCCGGAATCCCGCCCCGTATCCGCCGTCCGGTCCGGCAACTTCACTAATTCCGTCGAGAGTTAATACCCCATCGGACTCATTTGCCCGACGTATCAGAGGACTTGTTCCATGGGTATCCGGCGGAGCCGAAGCACCCGGCATCAATTCCCCGCCGGCGCCGGATCATTCGGTCGACGCCGCCGACGGCGGGTTCACCCTCCCGATGCTGACCAGCGTGCCGAGCGTCCGGCGGATGTGAGGTCCCCGTCAGTCACGCGCCCCCGCCCCGCGCAGGGACACCCCGAAGCGGGTACGGAGCCGGTGCACCTCCCACCAGGCCACCGCGGTGACCGTCGCCGGCCCGCCGACGATCGAACACAGCTGCACCCACAGCGGGCCGGGCGGCAGCCCGCCGATCGCCAGCCCGATCACGGCCAGCTCCCACACCAGCACCACGGTCAGCACGGGCGGGAACACCGCGTGCACCCGGTCCATCGTGAAGGCCGTCCGGACCACCGTCGGCGAGGCGAACGCCACGAACATCAGCACCCAGACCGGCACCGCCAGCGCCAGGATGTCGACCAGCTGGCCGACCAACAGCACCTGCACCGACCCCTGTACCTGCTGGGAGAGCCAGAGCAGCACCGGCACCGCCGTGCACGCGCCCACGTACTGCAGCGCCATCAGCACGGCGGGCCGCACCTGCGCCCGCATCGCGGGCCGCGCGGTCGGCCCGGCCAGCCGGAACAGCACCCCGACCACCACCGGCGCCGTCACCAGCACCAGCCACGGTGTGATCACCAGCCGCAGCTCCCACTGATCGTTGGCCTCGCTCCAGTCGTCCGGCGACCCGTACACCGCCAGCACCGTGAACCCCGCCGCGAGCGCCAGCCACCCCCGGATCCGCTGCACCCGCAGCACCACCCGATCGCCGATCCCCCGCGGCCCGGGCACCACGAACACCCGCCGCGCCAACCGCCGCGCCGACCGCGCCATCGGGTAGAGCCCCAGGAACAACAGGAACGGCCACAGGCAGAACACCACCGGCAGCCACACCCACCCGCCGACCGCCCGTCGCGCGGGCGCCACCAGCTCCCGCAGGGTGGGCCACTCCCCGCCGCCCCGGAACCGCTGCCACAGCGGGACGCCGCGCTGCGGCTGCTGCCCCTGCTGCCACTGCCCCGGGCCCGGCCACTGTCCCCGGCCCTGCCCCTGCCCCTGTCCCGGCCACGAGAAAGGGTTCTGATCCCCGTACGTCACGCCACAGTCCTCACGCGGTCTCTGCCCCCACCGGACACCCAGTCAACTCCGCAGCCCTGCACACTACTGCCGCGCGCCCACACACCGCCCACCCCCTCCCGGCGGACGGCACGACGAAGCCGTCGACCCACCCACCCCGTGGGGCGAGTGGGTCGACGGCGTGCGGACTGCGCCCGTGCTGCGGGCGCGCGGCGCCGGGGCGCGGCCCCGCTACGGCAGCTGGACCGGGGGGAAGGTGCCGGCCCGGGTGCCGTCGAGGGCGCCGTCCATCGCGTCGCGCCAGATCGGGCCGGCCAGGGTACCGCCGAAGGCCTGGTCGATCACCTTGCCGCCGATCTTCTGGCCGTCCAGCGGCTTCGGGTTGTCGGTGTCGCTGACGACGGTGGCGCCGGCCATCTCCGGGGTGTAGCCGACGAACCAGACCTGGCGGCTCTCGTTGGTGGTGCCGGTCTTGCCCGCGCTGTCGCGGCCGGTGAGGCCGGCCATCTTCCCGGTGCCGTCGTCCACGACGCCCTTGAGCATCGCGGTGACGGTGTCCGCGGTGTCGGTGGACATCACGGACGAGCAGTTCGCCTGCGGCACGGCCAGCGGCTTGCCGTCCGGGCCGGTCACCGAGGTGATCGCGGTCGGCGCGCAGTAGGTGCCGTGGGCGGCGAAGGCCGCGTAGACGGCCGCCATCGTCAGCGGGGTCAGGTCGTTGCTGCCGAGCGTCATCGACGGCACCACCTGGAGCTTCTCACCGCCCGCCTGCTGGGTGATGCCGAGCTTGTTGGTCATCTGGGCGACGTTGCAGAGCCCGGTGTCGGCCTCCAGCTTGGCGAAGTAGGTGTTGACCGACTGCGCCATGGCCGTCTTCATGGTGAACTGGCCGGTCAGGGACTGGCTGTCGTTGTGCACCTGCCCGGACGACGGGAACTTCGCGCCCGAGCAGTCCTTCATCGCCGGCCACGGGATGCTGTAGTCGGTGGTGTAGCTCTGGCTCGGCGTGAGGCCGCTCTCCAGGGCCGCCGCCGCGACGATCGGCTTGAACGTCGACCCGGTCGGGAAGCCGAGCCCGCCGCCCATGGCCTTGGTGGCGTTGTAGTTGATCTGGGTCTGGTGCTGCTTGTCGTCGACGCCGTACGGGCGGCTCTGCCCCATCGCGAGGATCTTGCCGGTGCCCGGCTCGACGATGCTCATCGCGGTCGCCGCCTGCTCCCCGGCGTTCACGTGCCCGGTGACCGAGGTGTAGAGCGCCGCCTGCGCCTTGGGGTCGAGCGTGGTGTGGATCTGCAGTCCGCCGCGCTTCCAGACCGCCTGCCGCTCGGCCGCCGTCTTCCCGAACGCCGGGTCGGTGAGCACCACCTTGCGCACGTAGTCGCAGAAGAAGCCCTCGCCCTGCTTGGCCAGGATGCAACCCTGCTGCGGCGCCTGGACGTTCAGCCCCAGCGGGGTCGCGATCGCCTGCTGGGCCTGCTCCTTGGTGATGTGCCCGTACTCGGCCATCTTGCGCAGCACGGTGTCGCGCCGCTCCTTGGCGGCGGTCGGGTTGACCACCGGGTCGTAGTTGGTGGGCGACTGCTCCAGGCCGGCCAGCATCGCGGCCTGCGGCAGGGTGAGGTCCTTGGCGTGCACGCCGAAGTAGCGCCGCGCTGCCGCCTCGACGCCGTAGGCCTTCTCCCCGAAGAAGGTGATGTTCAGGTAGTTGGTGAGGATCTGGTCCTTGCTCAGGGTCTCCTCGAGCTTGATCGCGTACTTCAGCTCCTGGATCTTGCGGCCGATGGTCTGCCGCTGCGCCTCCTGGACCTTCGCCGGGTCGTCGCCCGCCTCGTCGACGAAGACGTTCTTCACGTACTGCTGGGTCAGGGTCGACGCGCCCTGCGCGGTGGTGCCCGAGGAGGCGTTCTTGTCCACGGCGCGCAGCACCCCCTTGAGGTCGATCGCGCCGTGCTCGTAGAAGCGGTTGTCCTCGATGTCCACCAGCGCGGTCTTCACCAGGGGGGATATCTGGTCCCCCGGGACCACGGTGCGGTCACGGTCGTACACGGTGGCGATCGTGCCGCCCTGGGCGTCGAGGATCGTCGAGGCCTGCGACAGCGCGGGCGTCTTGAAGTCGTCGGGCAGGTTCTCGAAGTCGTCCGCGGCCGACTGGGCCCCCAACCCGGCCGCCGCCACCGCCGGCAGGGCGATCCCGGCCGCCACCACACCCGCGACCACACTGATCCCGATCAGCCGCAACCCGTGCCCGAACTTCCGCATACCTCTCCCCGCCCGCTTCTCTGCCATGAGGAGGACCCTACGTGCACGTCATGAGGAACTCGTAAGGGATCCGGCACCGCTCTGTCACAGCTCTGCGACAGACCCGCCGGGCCCGTTTGGCGTCGGTGAGGCCCGGCCCGGCAGCGCGCCCGGTACCGGTCACGTGGTCCTCGTCCACGCCGCTCGGGGCATCACGCCGGCAGCGCCTCGAACTGGAACTCGGGCGCGGTCAGGGGCTGCTCGGACCAGATCACCTTGCCCCGGGCCGTGTACCTGGTGCCCCACCGCTCGGCCAGCTGCGCCACCAGGAACAGGCCCCGGCCGCCCTCGTCCGTGGTGGCGGCGTAGCGCAGGTGCGGGGCGGTGCTGCTGCCGTCGGAGACTTCGCAGACCAACCCGCTGTCCCGTAGCAGGCGTACCCGGATCGGCTCGGCACCGTAGCGGATGGCGTTGGTGATCAGCTCGCTGAGGATCAGCTCGGCCGTGAAGCTCAGCTCCTCCAGCCCCCAGGCCGTCAGCCGGTCGGTGCACTCCCTGCGGATGCGCGAGACGGCGGCGAAGTCGAACGGCACGTCCCAGACGGCCACTTGATCGGCATCGAGCAGCCGGGTGCGGGCGACGAGGAGCGCGATGTCGTCGCTGCGCCGCGGTGGGACCATCGCGTCGAAGACGGCCCGGCAGGTGTCCTCCGGCGAGGGGTGGCCCCGGGCGCCCGCCAGCGAACGGCTCAGCTCGGCGAGCCCGGCGTCCAGATCGCGGTCCCGGTTCTCGACCAACCCGTCGGTGTAGAGGACCAGTGCCGTTCCGGGTTCCAGCCGGAGCTCGGTGGTTTCGAAGGGCAGTCCGCCCACGCCGAGCGGCGGACCGACCGGCAGGTCGGCGAACTCCACGCTGCCGTCGGGGTGGACCAGCGCGGGCGGCGGGTGCCCGGCCCGTGCCATGGTGCACTGCCCGGAGACCGGATCGTAGACCGCGTACAGGCAGGTGGCCCCGGTGACGGGCGCGCTCTCGCCGTCGTCCGCCGCCCCGGCCGTGTCGTGCTGGTCGAGCCGCGTGATCAGCTCGTCGAGGCGGGCGATCAGTTCGTCCGGGGGCAGGTCGAGGGCGGCGAAGTTGAGCACCGCGGTCCGCAGCCGGCCCATGGTGGCGGCGGCGTGCAGGCCGTGGCCGACGACGTCGCCGACGACCAGGGCCACCCGGAACCCGGGCAGCGGGATGACGTCGAACCAGTCCCCGCCGACCCCGTGCAGCGCCGGCAGGTAGCGGTAGGCCACCTCCATGGCGCTCTGCTCGGGCAGCCGCCGGGGCAGCAGGCTGCGCTGCAGCGTCTCGGCCATCCGGTGCTCACGGGTGTAGCGGCGGGCGTTGTCGATGCAGACCGCCGTGCGGGCCACCAGTTCCTCGACGAAGGAGAGGTCCTCGTCGTCGAACGGCGCGGACTCGCCCGCCCGCCAGAAGTCGACGGTGCCCAGGGTCTGGCCGCGCGCCCGCAGCGGCGCGGTGATCAGCGAGTGCATCCCGTACGAGAGCACCCGGTCGGCGGCCTCCGGGGCGCGCGCCCGCCAGGCCCGCTCGTGGCGCAGGTCGTCGGTCAGCGCGGCGCGCCCGGTCTCCAGGGCCCGCTCCTCGGGGGTGCCGGGGAGCGGGCTGATCTCCGTGCCCACGGGCATGAACGGCCAGTCGTCGCCGCTGCCGCTGGTGGCCGTGCGGTGGATCCGCGGGCCCTGCCCGGTGCCGAGGTCCGAGAACAGCTCCTCGCCGCGCAGTACGGCGTCGGCGAGGTCGACGGTGGCGTAGTCGGCGAACCGGGGAACGGCCACGTCGGCCAGCTCCTGCGCGGTCCGCGCCACGTCCAGGGTGGTGCCGACCCGCAGCCCGGCGTCGTAGAGCAGTCGCAGCCGGGCCCGCGCGGCCTCGGCCTGCCCGGCCAGTGCCCGCAGCTCGGTGGTGTCCCGGATGGTCGCGACGCTGCCGGCCCCGCCGCCGAACGGTGCGGTGGGACGGTTGTTGACGGCGAGCAGCCGGTCACCGGCCAGGTGCACCTCGTCGGTCGCGGTGCGCTCGGAGGCCAGCAGCCCGGCCAGCCCGGGATCGAGCCCGAGTTCGGCGACCGGCCGCCCCTCCACCCGGGGCGGCAGCTCCAGCAGCCGACGGGCCTCGTCGTTCACCAGCAGGACCCGCCCGTCCTCGCCGACGATCAGCACACCCTCGCGGACCGCGTGCAGCACCGCCTCGTGGTGCTCGAACATCCGCGTCATCTCGGCCGGGCCGAGGCCGTGGGTCTGGCGCTCCAGCCGCCGCCGCACCAGCAGTGCCCCGCCCGTACCGACGGCGATCGCGACCGCCGCGCCGCCGAACAGCAGCGGCAGCTGCCGACTCACCGCACTGCCCACGTGCGCGACGGTGATCCCGACCCCCACCACTCCGGAGACCGAGCCGTCCGGTCTGCTGACCGGGGCCCCGGACTCGACGACTCTCCCGCCGGGGGTGTCGAAGCTGTCGGTGGTCGGCCCCGTGAGGGCGTGCTCGAACGGGCCGACGACGTGCTTCCCGATCAGCTCGGGGCTCTCGGCCGTGTAGCGGATCCCGGCCGGGCTGGCGAACACGATGTAGTCGAACCGGCCCTGCTTCCCGACCTCGTCGGCCAGCGGCTGCAGTACGGCGGTCGGATCGGGGCCGTCCATCGCGCTGATGACACCGGGGTCCCGCGCCAGCGCGACGGCCGCGGCACGGGTGCGGCCGGCGGCCACGTTCGTGGCGTAGCTGCGGGCCTGCAGGACGAGCGTCGTGAGCGCCGCGCCGACCAACAGCACCACCACGACCAGCAGCCACACGAACACCTGCCCGGCGACGCCGTGGACCCGCAACCGCGAGCGCAGCCCGCCCAGGGCCGATTGATCCTGCCCGGGTCCACCCCGGCCCGACCGGCCTTGCCCGGGTCCACCCCGGCCCGACCGGCCTTGCCCGGGTCCACCTCGGTCAGCACCCGCGGCGCCGTGGTCGTCGACTCCGTGCATCAGCCCGGATCAGCTCTCGGCACGGTGGTTCATGCGGGCCTCCCGTCGTCCGACGGCTGAGAGGAGTCCCCGAGACAGCGGCATCGTCCTCGGCCGGACGTCGCCTCGGTTTTCAGACTAGTACCGGGCTCTCGGCCGTGCCCTCCGCGACGGACCGTGACCGATGGCCGCAGTGCGTGAGCACCCTCCCTATCGGAGCGGAGCGCTCCGATCCGTTATGGTGGAGACGTCGGCCTATCCGGCTCGCAGCGCAGGAGCGCGACGCGCCCGGGCCGCGTGCCGAGCGGATCACCCCGCTCTCGCGGCTGTGATGCCGCCCTCGCCAACCCGAGATGGAGGAGTCGTCCGTGGACGACAACAGAACCGGCCACCGCCACCACCGGCCGAACCTCGTGCTCGCCGCGCTGCTCGCCGCGGTGGGTGCCTACTCGCTGATGCAGACCATGGTCATCCCCGCGATGTCCGTGCTCGCGAACCGCCTGCAGACCGACACCGCCACGGCGGGTTGGCTGGTCACCGCGTTCCTGCTCGGCGCCGCCGTCCTCACCCCGGTCCTGAGCCTGCTCGGCGACCGCTACGGCCACAAGCGGCTCCTCGTGATCGTCCTGGCCGTGTTCCTTGTCAGCACCGTCGGAGCCGCGGCCGCGCCGAACATCGGCGTCCTCATCGGCATGCGCGCCGTGGAAGGCGCCTCCATGGCCTCGCTCCCGCTGGCCCTGGCCATCGTCCGTGAGGCCATGCCCCGCGAACGCGTCGCCGCCAGCTTCGGCATCACCACCGCCATGCTCGGCGGCGGCGCCGGTGCGGGGCTGGTCCTGGGCGGCCTGATCATCCAGCACACCTCGTGGCGCTGGATGTTCGGCGCGGAGGCCCTGCTCACCGCCGTCGCCATCGCCGTCGTCGTCGCCTGGGTGCCGGAGAGCCCCGAACGCCACAGCAAGCGCATCGACCTGCAGGGCGCCTTCCTGCTCGCCGTCGCCGTCGTCGCCCTGCTCCTGGCGATCACCGAGGGCAACAAGTGGGGCTGGCTCTCCACCGGCGTACTGCTGCTCTTCGCGACCGCCGCGATGTTCTTCGTCGCGCTCGGCGTCTCGTCCTCGCGCCGCACCGACCCGATCCTCGACCTGCGGCACATCACCCACCCGCCAATGCTCGTCACCAACCTGGCGGCGCTGCTGATCGGCATCGTGCCGTTCTTCTTCTACGTCCTCATCCCGCAGCTCCTGCAGCTGCCGGGCGGACTGCCGCCCGCGCTGCGCCCGGCGGCCTCCTACGGCGCGGGCCTGTCCGTCGTCCAGGCCGGACTGCTGATGCTCCCGGGCTCGTGCTTCGTCGTGCTGGGCGGGCGCAGCGCCCAGTGGCTGCGCGGCCGGTTCGGCAGCCGGGCTCCGCTGGGAGCCTGCATGGCGCTGATGACGGCCGGAGCCGTACTCACCGCGCTCTTCCACGCCTCCCCCGGGCAGCTCGCCGTGTGGTTCTGCCTGGTCGGCCTCGGCGCCGGCTACGGGTACGCCGCGCTCGCCGACCTCGTCGCGACCCTCGTGCCGCGCCGCGAGATCGCCGCCGGCAACGGCCTCAACACCGTCGTCCGCACGGTCGGCAGCGCGGTGGGCAGCCAGGTCTCCGTCGTCTTCCTGCAGACCTTCACCGTCCACGGCACCCACGTCCCCTCCCAGCAGGCCTTCACGGTAGGTTTCTGGGTCGCCGCCGCACTCGGCGCCCTCGGCATCCTGCTCACCGGCGCCCTGCGCATCCGCCCGCACCACCAGGACCCCGCCCCCGAGTCCGACGTGGTACCACTGGCTGCGAGCCGCACCGGCCAGTAATGACACCCGCGTCGGCGCCGCCCCCGCACGGAACGGGGCGGCGCCGACCGCCGCGCCGAAGGAGCACGAACATGCGCGCCGACCGCACCGGACCACCCCGCGGACGCCAGAAGGAAGCCGACCGCAACGACGAACTGGTCCTGCGCGCGGCGCGCGAGGTCTTCGCCGAGCTCGGCTGGAACGCCCCGGTCTCGGAGATCGCCCGCCGCGCCGGCGTGGGCATGGGCAGCCTCTACCGGCGCTACCCCGCCAAGGAGGACCTCGCCCAGGCCCTACGCGTGGACGGCATGAACCGGCTCGCCGGCATGGCCCGCACCGCCATGACCGACCACCCCGACGCCTGGACCGCACTCACCACCTTCCTCCGGGCCGCACTGTCCTCCCCCGACACCAGCTCCCTCCTCACCCTCATCGGCGGCCGCCTGCCCGCCACCGACGAGGTCAACGCCGCGGACGAGCGCCTCCAGCGGGCACTCGACGACCTGGTGGCCGCCGCCCACCGCGGCGGCACCCTCCGCCGGGACTTCACCTCGGCGGACATCCCCCTCCTGCTCAGCCACCTCAACACCCGCCTGCCCACCACCACCGAACGCGCCGTCCAGCTGCACCTGCGCTACCTCGACCTCGTCCTGGACGGCCTCCGGACCCCCTCCACGACGGCCGAGCAGCCCGCCGGCCCGCCCGACTGGACGGAACTCAGGAACCTCTGGAACGCCCCCTGACGGGCGCCGGCCCGCAGCGCCGCCACCGGCCGTCGCGCGCGGCCGTGACGGGCGGGGACGACGAACACCCGGACCGCCCGGTCGAGTTCCGGCGGTCCGGGTCCGTGCGTACGGTTGCGGGCCCTACGTGGCCTGCGCGGTGCTCGGCGGGCCGGTCAGCTCGATCTTCACGACGGTGTCGATCGGGTCCGGCAGCGGGTAGGTGAAGTGCCCGACCTCGCCGAACTGGACGAACGGGATGTCGGGGTAGGACTTGATCACCCAGGCGTCGCACTGCTGCAGTTCGCGGCCGTCGGCGAGCAGCGTGATCTTCGCGATGCGGTCCTTGTCGAGTCCGCCGGTCAGGGCGAGCGGTCCGATCGGGGGGCGCAGGACGTGGGCGTAGAGGGTGTTCCCGGTGCGGGTGTAGTAGCCCCATTCCGGGGTCCCCAGTCCGGCGGGGCCGGCGCCGTGGACGGATTCGCCGTGGACGGCGAGCCAGGCGCCGATCGCGTGCAGCCGTTCCACGGCCTCGGGCTGGATCCGTCCGCGGGGGTCGGGGCCGACGTTGAGCAGCAGGTTGCCGCCCTTGGCCACGCACTCGACGAGCTTGGTGATCAGCTGCTCCGGGCTCTTCCACAGGTCGTCGCCCACGGTGTAGCCCCAGTTGTTGTTGATCGTCATACAGGCTTCCCACGGCACGGGGCTGCCGTCCTCGGCCCGGATGCCCTCGACCGGGATGATCTGCTCCGGGGAGGCGAAGTCGCCGCTGTAGACCGTCGGTTCGGCGGTCACGATGGAGCCGGGGCCGCCGCCGTCGGCCTCCAGCCGGTTGTCGATCAGCGCGGTCGGCTGCAACTCCCGGACCATCGCGATGAGTTGCTCGGCCCCCCACTCCTGCGGTCCCATGCCCTCGTAGGAGAAGTCGAACCAGAGGATGTCCAGCTGTCCGTAGTTGCTGCACAGTTCACGGATCTGGCCGTGCATGTACGCCCGGTACGAGTCGAGGTCGGGCTCGTGGTCGGCGAAGGCGGGGTTCTCCCGCTCGGGGTGGATGAAGTCGCCGTAGTGCGGGTAGTCGGGGTGGTGCCAGTCGAGGAGCGAGTAGTAGAGGCCGACCTTGATGCCCCGGGCGCGGAAGGCGTCGAGGTACTCGCGGACGAGGTCGCGGCCGATGCCGTTGTGCATGCTGCCGTACGTGGTGAGCGCCGAGTCGAAGAGGCAGAACCCGTCGTGGTGCTTGGCGGTCAGCACCGCGTACTTCATGCCGGCGGCCTCGGCGAGCTCCGCCCAGGTGTGCGGGTCGTAGTCGTCGGCGCCGAAGCCGTCGACGGCGAACCGGTACTCCTCGATCCCGAGTCGGTCGTGCGAGCGCAGCCACGGATCGCGGGCCGGGACGGAGTACGCGCCCCAGTGGATGAACATGCCGAAACGGTCCCGGCGGAACCAGGCCGAGCGGTCGAACCGCGCCGGAACCTCGGTCGGCAGGCCCTCGCGGCCGATCGACGTCTCGGTCATGCCTTCACCGCGCCCGCGACCATGCCGTTGACGATGTACTTCTGCGCGGTCAGGTAGACCGCGACCACCGGCACCATGGTGAGGACCAGGTCGGCGCAGACCAGCCCGTAGTCGAAGCTGTGCGTGGACTGGAAGGTGAAGACGGTCATGGGCAGGGTCCATCGGTCGGCGTCGGGGATCAGGAAGAGCACGTTCTGGAACTCGTTCCAGGCGTAGGTGAAGACCAGGATCAGCGCGGTCGAGCTGACCGGCCGCAGCAGCGGGAAGATGATCGTGAAGAACATCCGCAGCGAGCCGGCGCCGTCCAGCATGGCGGCCTCGTCGATCTCCCTGGGCAGCTGCCGGATGAAGCCGACGTAGATCAGCGTGATGAACGGGATCTGCACGGCGACGTCGGTCAGGATCAGCCCCAGGTAGGAGCCGCCGAGGCCGATCTCCTGGAGCAACCGGATCGCCGGGATGAAGGCGAACGGCGCGATGAGTCCGGTGAGCAGGTAGCTGTAGACGCCGCCGGTGACCCGGCCCGGACGCCGGGCGATCACGAAGGCGGCCAGCGAGCACACCAGGACGGTGACCACGGTCACCGCGGTTGCGATCAGCACGCTGTTGCCCAGCGCCTGGAGGGCGTTGCCGGTGCGGATGACGGTCAGGTAGTTGTCGAAGTGCCAGCTGCCGGGCAGCGAGAAGCTCATGGTCTGGGCGTCCGCGGTGCCCTTGACACTGGTCAGCAGGACCAGGGCCAGCGGGGCCAGGAACACCAGGGCGATCAGGGCGGCGGTGGCGTAGGTGGCCACGGAGGCCACGATGCCGCCCGGCCGGCGCCGGCTGCTGTGCCGGGTCACGGCGTCGCCTCCATCCTGCGTACGAAGCGGTTGATGACCAGTGCGATGAGCGTGATCAGGGCGAACTGGAAGACGTTGACGGCGGCCGCGTAGCCGAGCGAGCCGGTGTTGAGCTGCTTGTAGACGTAGGAGGTGAGCACCTCGGTCGCCGTGCCGGGGCCGCCGCCGGTGGTGGCGTAGATGAGGTCGAAGGCCTTCATCCCGGTGATGAAGGTGATCAGCGCGGCGAGGTTGACCGCGTGGCGGATGTACGGGAGCTTGATGTGCCGCACGACCTGCCAGGCCCTGGCACCGTCGAGTTCGGCGCTCTCGATCAGTTCGGTCGGCACCGCCTGGAGCGCGGCCAGCACCAGGACCACCGTCCACCCCACGCCCATCCAGACGTCGACGGCGGTGACGCTGTAGAGCGCGAGGTCGAAGCTGCCGAACCAGTCGTTCGCGAGTCCGAACGGCTTCAGCAGGGCGTTGACCGGCCCGTCGCCCTTGAGCAGGTAGTCGAAGAGCAGGCCGACCACGATGGTCGAGAACATGATCGGCAGGTAGACCACCACGCGCAGCGCCTTGCTGCCCCGGAACGCCCGGTCGAGCAGGAAGGCGATCGCGATGCCGAGCACGGTCTTGCCGACCGTCACGCAGGCCGCGTAGACGAACTGGTTGGCGGTGGCGTTCCACAGGGCCGAGCCGTCGCCGAACAGCAGGCCGTAGTTGGCGAGTCCGACGAAGTCGGTGTCCGGGACGTACGTCGAGGCGTCGGTGAGCGACAGGTACATCCCGAAGAACGCCGGCAGGAGGAAGAAGACCGTGAAGACCACGACCGCCGGTACGAGGTACGCGTACGGGTAGGCGCGGTCCACGCCCTGCCGGGACCGGCCGGCCGCCTGCGCGCGCCGGCCGGTCCCCGCTTCCTGCCGCCTTGGGGCAGCGATGCTCATGGGTTTCGTCGTCCGCCCTGTCAGAATCCGGTGGCGCCGGCCTTGGCGCCGGCCCCCTGCCAGGCCTTCTGGACCTGCTCGGCGAACTTGGCGGCGTCGGTCTGCTTGCCGATCAGCTGCTGGTAGGCGGCGATGATGTCGTCCTGCGGCTGCGGGATCACCGACTGCTGGTCGAAGGGGATGACGGAGCCGCCCTGGTCGACGAGCTTCTGCAGGTCGGTGACGCCGTCGGAGGGGTCGGCCGCCTTGACGTCGGTGAAGGCGGAGACGCCGGGGTTGGCGTCCATGAACTTCTGGGCCTGCGGCTTGTCGATCATGAAGTTCAGGAAGTCCTGGGCCGGCTGGGCGACCTTGGAGAACTTGGCGACCTTCAGCAGGTTGGGCTTCTGGAGCCCGAGAGTTGTGGTGCCGTCGGCCGAGGGCAGGAGGAAGAAGCCGAGGTGGGCCGAGGGGTTGACCTTGGCGACGGCGGCGAGTGCCCAGGTGCCGTTGATGATCGCGCCGGCCTTGCCGCCGGCGAGGGCGGCGGTGGCCGAGTCGTAGGTGGCGGTCAGCGCGTCGCCGTTGGTCAGGCCGTGGCCCACCCAGTCCGCGAGGGCCTGGTACTCGGGGGCGAAGCCGGGGATGTCGGCCCACTTGGCCTGGTTGGCGTCGAGCTTGGCGGCCAGCTGGGGGTCCGCGCCCACGAAGTTCGCGTTGGCGGCGCTGCGGTGCTGGAGCAGCGTCCAGCCGTCCTTGCCGCTGACGTACAGCGGGGTGGCGCCGGTGGCCTTGACCTTCTCCAGGTCGGCCTGGAAGTCCGCCAGTGTGGTGGGCGGGGCGGTGATGCCCGCCTTGGTGAAGACGTCCTTGTCGTAGATGACGCCGGTGGCGTTCAGGCCGTCGGCGCTCGGGGTGCCCCAGATGGTGCCGTCGGGGGAGGTGATCGCCTTGCGGACGTCCGGGCTGAGACGGTCGATCCACGGGCCGGTGGCCGGCTGCATGAGGGCGGCCTTGTCCTTGACGGTGTCCTGGCCGGCGAAGACGTCCACCCCGCTCTTGGCGGCCAGGCGGGCCTGCACCAGCGCGTCGTAGTTCGCGTCCGGCACCGGGGTGAGCTTGACGGTGTTGCCGGTCTGCTTCTCCCACGCGTGGACGTTGTCCTGGAAGCCCGGCACGTTCGCCCAGGAGGTGGGGAGCATGAACGTGATCGTGGCGTGCCCGGAGCCGCCGGAGGAGCCTGAGCCGGAGCAGCCGGTGAGCGCCGCGGCGACCATCGCCGCGGTCCCGACGGCGGCGGCGATTCTGATTCTGGGCATGGGAAAGGTCCTCTCGGTGGGTGGGGTGAGAAGAGAGCGGGGGCGGCGGGGCCGCTAGACGCCGACGGCCTGGGGCATGCGTCGGCGGTGGTCGGCTAACGCTGCGAGCAGTGGGCCGATGTCGATCCGGGCGGGAAAGGCCGGGTCGCCGAGCAGGGCGTCGAAGGTGCTGCTCAGCGCCATCTGCAGGACGCCGAGCGAGGGGCCGAAGACCGGGAACTGGGTGACGGCCAGTTCCAGCGGATAGGCGCGCCGCAGCAGGGCCGCCAGCCGCGCGTCGATCCGGTCGGTGAGCGCGCGCCGGCCGGCCACCGGACCGCCGAGCACGATCAGCTGCGGGTCGATCGCCAGCGTGAGGTAGGCGATCTGCCGTGCGGCCCGGTCGGCGAATCGGTCGAGCTCCGCCCGGCTGTCCGGGTCGCCGCGGTCGGCGGCCGCCAGGACGGGGAGGACGGATTCCAGCTCGGCCCAGTGCTCGGGGGCCGCCGGGCCGTCGTCGACCAGGTTCAGCTCACCCGCCATGTTCCGGCTGCCGCGGTGGATCCGGCCGTCCAGGACGATGCCGGCCGCCACCTGGTGCCAGGCCAGCACCAGGGCGAAGGTGTCGGCGCCGCGCGCGGCTCCGTATCAGTGCTCGGCGACGGCGGCCGCGTTCAGGTCGTGCTCGACGATCACGGGGACGTCACCGAACGCCAGTCCCACGTCGGCCGGTGAGCGGCCCTGCAGGTCGGGGTGGTGCGGCGAGTAGCTGATCCGGCCGTCGGGGCCGATGCCGCCGGTCAGCGAGACGCCGAGGCCGAGCCAACTGCCGTGGGTGGCCCGCAACCTGGCCACCAGGCGGCCCAGCCGTGACCGCAGTCCGCCGATCCGCTCGCTGCCCGGCAACGGCTGCGGCTCGTGGTGCTCGCCGATGTGCAGGATCCGTCCACCGATGTCGCAGGCGATGATCCGCTCGGTGTGCTTGCCGATCTCCGCACCGATCACGAAGCCGTGCTCGCTGCGGAAGCGGAAGCGCGAGGCCGGCCGGCCGCCGCTGGGTGTGGGCGACTTGCCGTGCGTGGCACCGGTGGTGACCTCGACCAGGTCGGGGAGTTCCGCCAGCCGTTCCTTCACGGTGGGCCGGGACAGCCCGGTGGCGGTCGCGAGCTGGGTGAGCGTCGCCTCGCCGAGGCCCCGAAGTGCTGCCGCACACGAGGCCGTCGTCGTCCTGGGAGAAGGGTCGCCGCCGAACGCGAACGCCGTCACGGCCCCTCCTTCCTCCAGGGTTCATGTCACGGGTATTCCAAGGCCGTTTCGGATCCGTGTTTCGTAACCGGCTGCGAGGACCGTAGGTCAGGGCCGCAGGTCGCGCAATGATTCCGAAAGGATTCCATACGAGCTTTCGAAACCCCGCGCCATAACCGAAGGTGCCTGCGCGAATGCGTATCGCCATCGGTTATGAAGACCGGCCATCCCCCCCTTCGAATCGCTTTCCACCGCCGGACGCGCTCGCCTACCGTTCGCTTCCCCACCCACTGCGGCCCAATGGCGGACCGCGCACCCCCAGGAGTACTGCCGTGGCGCACCGAGACGACGCCCCGTCCAGATCGCACGACGCCATCGCCGACGGCCCCACCCGCCGGCGCTTCCTCAGCACGATCGCGGCCATCGGCGCCGGCGCGGCCACCCCCGCCGTACTGGGCGGCTTCGGGCTCGACGGTGAGGCCCGTGCGGCCACCCGAGCCCCCATGCGCGCGGTGATCGATGCGACCCACCCGGCGCACCTGATCAACTTCGGCCAGAGCGACGAGCCGTACCAGGGAACTCTCGCCCAGCTGTGGGACACCGTCCCGGCCTGGCTCAAGCCGTACGCCTACGTCAACCTCATCGGCGACAACCACCTCCGGAACGTCCCGGCCACGACGAACTGGATCCAGTCCCAGCTCGACGCCGCCGAGGCCGCCGGCATCCCGGTCCTCGCACAGGTCGCCAACGGCGAGACCGGCAACACCCAGCTCATCCCGGTCGACCAGTGGCAGAGCTGGGCCCGGACCCACCCGAACACCTTCAAGGGGTTCAACGCCGCCGAGCTCTACAACGGCCCGGACCTGAGCGACTACCTGATCGGCCTGTTCGACGTGGCCGGCCGGCAGGGCATGTTCTTCTTCTGGACCGACACCAACATCTTCGGCACCGACGGCATGATGCTGGACTACATGCAGAACAACGCCGCGTTCCTGCCGACGATGAAGACGAACGCGGCGAACCTGGTGTTCATGAACAAGGAGTCGTTCGCCACCACCAGCACCGACGCGCTCATCAAGGGCCTGTGGCTGACCGGCTACATCGGCAACTGGGGCTCCTCGACCGACTGGTGGAAGTGGGGCCTGGACGGCCGGGGTGTCTTCCCCGGCGGTCCGGGTTGGCAGGACTGGAAGTTCATCCTGCAGTACCCGCAGGGGCTCCAGGTCCAGTCGATCGTCCGCGACCTCTCGCAGGGCGCGACCTGCTTCCTGTCCGAGGCCTCGTACTTCACCAACGGCGCGCTCGGCCACCGCTACGCGGGCGCGCAGTTCGGCGTCTACCCGCTGCTGCGCGGCGTGCTGAACGGCTGGATCAGCATCCCCACCCGAGCCGAGGTCGCCGGTCAGCAGCAAGTGCTGGCCAAGGGGATCGCCAACTTCTCCACCCCGGGCTGGAACCAGTCGCTCAACAACGCCATGGCCGTCGACGGGCGCTACGGCCTGCCGTCCCTGGTCCCCACGACGATGCCGGCCGCCGACCTCACCGCGTTCACCACCGTGACCACGCCGAGGCCGGCCGGCTACTACGACGGCCTGTACCCGGGCTTCGCGAGCACCGGGAACGGCTGGCTGGTGCGCTCCGACGGCGCGGCGAAGCAGTGGTACTACACCAGCCCCGCGATGGACGTGCAGCAGAAGTCCGCGGTGGTGTTCTCCCCCACCAACGTCCCCACGGCCTCCGTGACGATCGGCTCCGACGAGCACACCAACGTGATCGTCCAGGAGAACCCGTCCAACCTGGGCTTCCACGTCTTCAACTACCGGCTCGACCTGGCCAACGCCCTCTCGCTGGTCACCGACCAGGCCACCACCCTCGCCTTCGGCCAGGACTACATGGCACCGAAGCTGGACTCCGCCGGCGACCCGGTGGTGAACGCCGACGGCTCGATCACCACCGTCGGCGGCAAGACCCTCCCGGACCGGAGCGCACGGGACGTCCGCAACGTCACCATCACCGTCGTCGGCACCTGGAACGGCGGCAAGCCGAACATCGCCTTCGACGACTACCCCGGCATGTCCCGCCCCTACACCCGGAACCAGACCTGGGACCCGGCCACCAGCACCCTCGTGCTGACCCTCACCATGAACGGCACCGCCCACTTCAACGTCCAGCTCGACGGCGGCGGCCCGCACATCCTCCCGCGCGCCGGCTGGACCGTGGCCTCCACGGACAGCCAGGAGACGACTGCGGAGAACGACCCGGCGACCAACGTGCTGGACGGCTCCATGGCCACCTTCTGGCACACCCGGTGGACCGGTGCCTCCCCCGCCCCCGCGTGCCCGCACGAGGTCCAGCTCGACATGAAGGCCTCGCACACCGTCTCCGGCTTCACCTACCTGCCCCGCCAGGACGACTCGGACCACGGCTGGGTCGGCCGGTACGAGTTCTACGTCAGCACCGACGGCACCACCTGGGGAAACCCGGTGGCCACTGGCACCTTCGCCAAGGACAACACCCTGAAGACCGTCAACTTCACTCCCGCCAGCGGCCGTTACGTCCGCTTCCGGGCGCTGTCCGAGGTCAACGGCAACCCCTGGACCTCCTGCGCCGAGCTGAACGTCATCGGCCTGTGACCCCTCCGCACCGGACGACTCCTCCTCGGAAGACGAACGCATGACAGTGCACCACCCCGTCCCGGCCGTGCTCCGCGCGGCCGGGACCGCCCTGATCCTGGACCTCTCGGGCCCCGGCCTGCCGGTCGTCCTGCACTGGGGCGCCGACCCCGGCGAGCTCGGCGAGACCGACCAGCTGCTGCTCGGCCTGCGCCCCTCCTGGCCGGTGGCCTCCGTGGACGCCCCGGTGCAGCTGCGGCTGGTCCCGCAGCAGGTGGACGGCTGGGTCGGGCGACCCGGCATCGCCGGGCACCGGGACGGCGTCCCGCCGCACCTGCACCTCGCGCCGACCGAGCCGGTCACCCTGACCGAGCCGGCCGCCCGGACCGGCCCGGCGGGCGACGGCGGCCGGCTCGTGGCCCGCGCGCGCGACGAGGCCGCGGGCCTGGCGGTGGCGACCGAGGTCGAGATGGACCGGTACGGCGTCGTCCGGCTACGGCACGAGATCACCAACGAGGGCCCGGGCGTCTTCGTCCTCGACTCCGCCGCCCTGCTGCTCCCGGTGGGCGAACAGGCGGGCGAGGTCCTCGACTTCACCGGCCGGTGGGCCCGCGAACGCGAGCCGCAACGACGGCCGCTGGCCCACGGGCTGACGGCCCGCGAGTCCCGTCGCGGCCGCACCGGGCACGACGCGACCGGCCTGTTCCTGGTCGGCGAACCCGGCTTCGGATTCCGGCACGGCCAGGTCTGGGCCGCGCACGCCGGCTGGAGCGGCAACCACGTGCACTACGCCGAGCTGCTGCCCGAGCACCGGCCCGTCCTGGGCGCCGGCGAGCTCCTCGCGCCCGGTGAGATCCGCCTCGCGGCAGGCGATACCCACCGGACCCCGTGGGCCTACTTCGCCTGGTCCGGCGAGGGCAAGGACGGCCTGTCCGACCGGCTGCACCGGCATCTGCGCGCCCGGCCCACACACCCGCGCACCCCGCGTCCGGTGATGCTGAACACCTGGGAGGCGGTCTACTTCGACCACCGCCTCGACCGGCTCACCGAGCTGGCCGAGCGCGCCGCCCGGGTCGGCGTGGAGCGCTTCGTCCTGGACGACGGCTGGTTCCTGGGCCGCCGCGACGACAGCGCCGGCCTCGGCGACTGGACCGTCGACCCGGCAGTGTGGCCGGACGGCCTCCACCCCCTCGTGGAGCGGGTCCGCGCGCTCGGCATGGAGTTCGGGCTCTGGGTCGAACCGGAGATGGTCAATCCCGACTCCGACCTCGCCCGCGCCCACCCCGACTGGTTCCTGGCCGCCCCAGGCCGCGCCGCGCCGAACGCCCGCAACCAGCAGGTGCTCGACCTCGCCAACCCCGAGGCGTACGCCCACATCGCCGAGCGCCTGCACGCCCTTGTGGACGAGTACGGCATCGGCTACCTGAAGTGGGACCACAACCGCGACCTGCTGGAGGCCGCCCACGCGGGCACGGCGGGCGTCCACGCCCAGACCCTGGCCGTCTACCGCCTCCTGGACGAGCTGCGCGAGCGCCACCCGGGCCTGGAGATCGAGTCCTGCTCCTCCGGCGGCGCCCGGATCGACTACGGCATCCTGGAGCGCACCGACCGGATCTGGGCCTCGGACACCAACGACCCCGTCGAGCGCCAGCGCATCCAGCGCTACACCGGACTGTTCGTCCCCCCGGAGCTGACCGGCAGCCACGTCGGCGCCGCCACCGCCCACACCACCGGGCGCACCAGCCCGCTGCCCATCCGGCTGGCGACCGCCCTGTTCGGCCACGCCGGCATCGAGTGGGACATCACGGCGTGCTCCGAGGAGGAGCTGGAGCGGCTGACCGCGTGGGTCCGCCTGCACAAGCGGCTGCGACCGCTGCTGCACGGCGGGCGCGTCGTCCGCGCCGACCACCCGGACCCGTCGGCACTCCTGCACGGCGTGGTCGCGGAGGACGGCCGACACGCCGTGTTCGGCCTGTTCCAGCTGGTGTCGTCGATGTCCTCGGTGGCGGGCCGGATCCGCGTTCCCGGGCTCGACCCTGCGTTCACCTACACCGTGACGGTCTGCCAGGAGTTCCAGGCGGCCTCGGCTCACCCCAGCACCGCCGTGCCGTGGATCGCCGCCGGGTCGGTCCGCGTGTCGGGCGCGGCGCTGGCCACGATCGGCCTGGCGGCGCCCCTGCTCGATCCCGAGCAGTGCCTGGTGCTGGAACTGCGAGCCGAGTAGCAGCCGTGCGGGTGGCGGGGACGGCTTCGGCCGCCGTGCTTGCCGGCCCAGCGGGCGGAGAAGATGCCGGGTGCGCCGTTCAGCACGTCCACGCAGAGGCCGGAGTCGTCGGCGAC
>NZ_JBEORY010000060.1:0-61349 GCF_040302665.1 Kitasatospora sp. NPDC097691
CCAGTTGCCGCGGCCGAGCAGGTGCATCACGGCCGGTACCAGCAGCAGTCGGACCAGCGTGGCACCGGTCGCCGCCCGGCGGAGCAGGCCGACCTCCACACCCCACAGCTGCCCCGGAGCGCCTCCTTGAGCACCCGCTTGTTCCCACGCCGGCGGACGGACGACCTGCTGCCCCGGCTGCTGAGCCTGTGCAGTACCCAGCCGCGGTACACCGTCGAGCAGTCGGTACACGCCCTGCACTCGCTCGGGGCCGACGAAGCGGCGGACATCCTCGGCCGGCAGCGGTGCCGCAGCATCGTCGTCGCCAGGCTCACCCCGGTTCGCGCGCACGCGACCGTGGCGCGCTGCCTGGACCTGCTCGAACCGCGCGCCGCACGGATCCGGGACATGCACCGGGTGCTGGACGAGAACCTGGACCGGGTGGATGCGCTCGCCCGCCGACTCGACCTCCCCGTCCTCGCGTTCAAGGGTCTCGCGGCCCGTCGCGGGTACGCCGATCCGTCGCAGCGCGACTTCGGCGACCTCGACCTGTACGTCCGCACCCGGGCGGAGGCCGGCCGCCTGGCCGCCGCGCTGCGGACGCAGCACGGCTACCGGGTGAACCCGGACGAGCTGCCCTGGTTGAAGTACGACCACGAGGCCCGCCTCGTCTACGGCCAGATCAACCTGCTGGCCCCCGAGGGCGCCTCCGACGTACTGAACGTCGACGTGCACTTCGGCGACTACTCCGTCCGGCACTGCGCGCGGCTCGGTCTGGACCGGGCCCACGGCCTCTCGAAGGAACCGGGCCTGGCCGTCATGCCGCCGGAGGAGAACCTCGCCAGCGGCGTCAACAACGCCGCCGGCGATCACTTCGTCACCATGAAGGACACCAACGACCTCCTGGCGGCGCTCGACCGCGGCGACTTCGACTGGGGCCGGTTCCGGAACCTGGTCGAGGACGCCGGACTGCTGCCGTTCCTCGGCTTCGTGGTCGACAAGCTCCGGATCAGCTCGCGGCTCACCCCCCGGCAGGCCGAGCTGCTCGACCGGCTGCCCCTCACGCGCCGCCTGGAGCCGGCACCGCCGCTCACCCGACCGGACTGGCGGCGGCGCTACTGGGCCACCACCGTGCACGCGTTCCGGGCCACCCGGCCCCGGGGGGCGGCGGCCGCCATCCGGACCGCGACCGGTGCCTACGACTACTACAGCAAGAGGCTGCGCCTGGAGCTGAGCGGGCCGGGTGAGCGCCGGGAGGGGCTGGACCGCTTCGACACCTCGACCTGCGTCCGGCTGGTGCCGGCGGAGCTCGCCACGAGCCTCCCGGGCTTCGACGGGGCCACCGCCACGGCGGCACCGATCACCGGGCGCGGCACGCTGGTCGCCGACCGGGGCATCGCGCGGGCGGACACGCGGGCCGGTACCCTCCTGACGGTCGACGGCGAGGTCTACGTGGCCACGGTGAACTACCGGATCCCGCGCGCCCTGGCCGCCGCCGCCCGCGCCGAGGCCCTGCAACTGAACGGTGCTTGACCTCACCGGCCCCCAGCGTCCGTGGTCCGACCGGCTGCTGACCGGGTTCGGACGGGCGCAGCAGACCGCGTTGCACTCCAGGGGAGCCTGGGGCCCGCCCCGGCCGGGTGGGGACCTCCTCCTGCTGGAGCGTCTCGCTGAACTCTTCGAGGCGCCGCCGGACCGGGTCACCGTCACCGCGGGCGTACGCGCCCTCGCCGCGGTGTGGGACACCGCCGGGGGCTGTCTCGTCGAGCGGCCGGGCTTCCTGCCGATCCCCGAGCTCCTGGGCGATCGGAACCCGGTTCGGCAGATGCCGTGGGCGGACATGTTCGCCACCGCCCGGGCGAGCGCCGTGCCGCTGACGCTCTGGCTCACGACCCCGGGACGGAACCCCGACGGCCGCTCGCTGTCGGCTTCGGAGTTCGCCCTCGTCCGCGAGCTGACCGCGGCCGGCCACCGTGTCGTGGTCAACCGCGTCTACCGCTGGTTCGCAGGCCCGGACCACGGCGTGCCGTCCGGCGCCCATGCCGACGGCGGGTCGTGGTCGGTGGACTCGCTCAGCAAGCTCTGCGGTGGCGGGAGTCGGCTCGGATGGGTCACCGGGCCCGAAGGCGTCGACCACCCGGCCGCACTCCGGGCGGCGGGTCCGGCCACGATCTGGCAGCGCAGCTGGGCGTCCTTCCTCGGCGCGGCGACGCTGCGCTCGCTGCACGCGCAGTGCGTCGAGCCGACCCTCGCCGCCCGGCGGGCCTTCCTCGCCCGGGTGCGCGAGACCCTGGACTGGTCCGACCACGGCCTGGCCGGCACCTCGCTCAGCGTGGCCGTCCCCGGTGTCGGCGAGCGCGCCGCCGTCGCGGTCTTCGAGCGGCACGGCCTGAGGGTGTCGCCCGGATCGGCCTTCGGCCTGGGTGGAACCGTCGTGCGGCTGGCCTTCTCGGGCGTCTCCGAGTCCGAAGCGGCGGCCGCGGCGGACATCGTCACCCGCCTCGCCGAGGAGGGGGCGCTGCCCCGGCTCGAGGTGTGGAGCGACGGGGCCCGCTGATCGGGCCGGCCGGGCCAGTGGGTCCGGGCCGGGAGCAGGAACGGGGCCGGGAACGGGAACGGGCCGCGAGCAGGAACGGGGCCGGGAACGGGAACGGCCCGCTACCGGCGCGAGCGCGGGGGCGGGCCGTACCGGACGGTGCCGGGGCGGGATCAGGCCTCGTCGGTGCCCTCGGGGGCCTCGCCGTCCTCGCCCTCGATCTCGTTCTGCAGGCCCAGGCGCTCGACGATCCACTGCTCGAAGCCGACCGCGGCCTGGGTCCAGTTGGCGGTGGTGGTCACGAAGTAGTCCAGGTTGACGCCGTGGCCGACGATCATCTGGGCCTCGCCGATCAGGCGGACCACGCCGTCCTCGTGGGTGTGGGTGTAGACCTTGGGCCAGAGGGTCTCGCGGTTCCACTCGTCGATCAGGTCGAGGACCTCGCCCTTCTTCTCCAGCGGGTAGGCGCGGTCGTAGAAGGCGCGGACCGCGAAGAGCTCCTTCTGGTCGCCGCGGAACATGTAGTAGACGCGGAAGCCCTCCCAGGGGGCGGTGAGGTCGCCCTCCTCGTCCACGACGTGCTTGAGCTGCATCTGGTCGAGCAGCTGGGCGACGAGGCTCTGGTCCGGGACGATGATCGGCGGGGGGCCGGCCGGCTGTCCGCCCTGGCCGCCGGGCTGGCCGCCCTGGGGCACGCCGAAGGACGGGATGGACGACGGGTCGATGCTCATGGGGGTCCTCTTCCTCAGTGCACGTGGTGGCCGGCAATGAGAGGCCGCCCTTTCCACCTCCCATCCTGCCTCATTCGGGGCTCCGCTCACAGGGGCAGCCGGGGCGCGTCGATCTTCGCCAGGGCGCCGTTCGGGGTGCTCGGCGGCGTGCTCGGAGGCGTGCTCGGCGGGGCTCGCGGCGGGGTGCTCGGAGGGCTCGCGACGGGGCAGCGGTCACGGAGGGTGTCCGGGTGGTGGGGTCGGCCGTGCGACGGCGCTTGAGTGAGCCACGTCACGCGCCCGGCGCGCGGGTTCGCCTGCCGGGCGGGCCGGATGCGGTTAGCGTGCGATGGAACTTGCTTCACACAAAGCCCGTTCCACACGGGCAAGTTGAGCTGTTCCGAGTCGAGGGGGGAGCAAGCATGGACGGAACGGTGACGGGGGAGGGCGCATCGCTCGGGGGGCTGCTGCGGACCATCCGGCTGGACCGTGGGATGACGCAGGAGCAACTGGGTGACGCTACGGGGTTGAGCGTGCGGTCGATCCGGGACCTGGAGCGGGGCGTGTCCTGCCCCCGGGTCTCGACCCTGCGGCTGCTGACCCAGACCTGGAACCTGCCGGAGGCCCAGGGGGCCGAGCTGCACCGGCTGGCACGCAGCTGGCGGGACCGGTCGAGGCGGCGGCAGCGGCGGGGCGCGGCCGACTGACGGCGGCCGGTCGGCGCGGCCGACCGTACGTGCGCGGCGCGGCGCGGTCGGCCGGACACGGCGGCGCGGGCCGCCCCCGTCCCGGTGGACGGGAGCGGCCCGCGCGCGGCGCTACTTCTCCAGCGGCCCCCGGCCGCGGACGGTGAGGCGGTCGCCCTCCTCGTCCTGCTCGACCAGGACGGTGTCCCCGTCGTGCACCGCGCCGGACAGGATCGCCCGGGCCAGCTGGTCGCCGATCGCGGACTGCACCAGCCGGCGCAGCGGGCGGGCGCCGTACGCCGGGTCGTAGCCGGTGAGCGCCAGCCAGTCGCGGGCGGCCTCGGAGACCTCCAGGGTGAGCCTCCGCTCGTTGAGCCGCTCGCCGAGGCGGGCGATCTGAAGGTCGACGATCCGGCTCAGCTCGCCGGTGCCCAGCGGGTCGAAGACCACGATGTCGTCCAGCCGGTTGAGGAACTCCGGCTTGAACGCGGCCCGCACGGCGCCCAGCACCAGCTCCCGCTTCTCCGCCTCCGGGGTGGCCGGGTCGACCAGGTACTGGCTGCCCAGGTTGGAGGTGAGGATCAGGATGGCGTTGCGGAAGTCCACCGTGCGGCCCTGGCCGTCGGTGAGCCGCCCGTCGTCCAGCACCTGGAGCAGGACGTCGAAGACCTCGGGGTGCGCCTTCTCCACCTCGTCCAGCAGGACGACGCTGTACGGGCGGCGGCGGACCGCCTCGGTGAGCTGGCCGCCCTCCTCGTAGCCGACGTACCCGGGCGGGGCGCCGACCAGGCGGGAGACCGAGTGCTTCTCGCCGTACTCGCTCATGTCGATCCGGACCATCGCCCGCTCGTCGTCGAAGAGGAAGTCGGCCAGGGCCTTGGCGAGTTCGGTCTTTCCGACGCCGGTCGGGCCGAGGAAGAGGAAGGAGCCGGTCGGGCGGTCCGGGTCGGCGATGCCGGAGCGGGTGCGCCGCACCGCGTCCGAGACGGCCCGCACGGCCTCCGCCTGGCCGATCAGGCGCTTGCCCAACTCCTCCTCCATGCGCAGGAGTTTGGCGCTCTCGCCCTCCAGCAGGCGGCCGGCCGGGATGCCCGTCCAGGAGGCGACCACGTCGGCCACGTCGTCCGGGCCGACCTCCTCCTTGACCATCGAGGCGGAGGCGTCCTCGTCCGCCGCGCGCTCCTGGGCGTCGGTGAGCTCCTTCTCGGCGGCCGGGATCTCGGCGTACATCAGCTTGGAGGCCCGCTCGAAGTCCCCGTCGCGCTGGGCGCGTTCGAGCGCGCCGTGCAGGTCGTCCAGCCGCTCCTTGAGCTCGCCGACCCGGTTGAGGCTCTTCTTCTCCTGCTCCCAGCGTGCCGTGAGCACGCTCAACTGCTCGTTCTTGTCGGCGAGATCGCGCCGCAGCCGGGCCAGCCGGTCGACCGAGGCCGGGTCCGACTCCTTCTCCAGGGCCAGCTCCTCCATCCGCAACCGGTCGACGGCGCGCTGGAGTTCGTCGATCTCGACCGGGGAGGAGTCGATCTCCATCCGCAGCCGGGAGGCCGCCTCGTCGACCAGGTCGATCGCCTTGTCGGGCAGGAAGCGGGAGGTGATGTAGCGGTTGGACAGGGTGGCCGCGGCGACCAGGGCGGCGTCCGAGATCTGCACCTTGTGGTGCGCCTCGTACCGGCCCTTGAGGCCGCGCAGGATGGCGATCGAGTCCTCCACGCTGGGCTCGCCGACCAGCACCTGCTGGAAACGGCGCTCCAGGGCCGGGTCCTTCTCGATCCGCTCGCGGTACTCGTCCAGCGTGGTGGCGCCGACCATCCGCAGCTCGCCGCGGGCCAGCATCGGCTTGAGCATGTTGCCCGCGTCCATCGCGGAGTCGCCGCCGGCGCCCGCGCCGACCATGGTGTGCAGCTCGTCGATGAAGGTGACGACCCGGCCGTCGGAGGCCTTGATGTCGTTCAGGACGGCCTTCAGCCGCTCCTCGAACTCGCCGCGGTACTTGGCGCCCGCGACCATCGCGCCGAGGTCCAGCGCGACCAGCCGCTTGCCGCGCAGCGACTCGGGCACGTCGCCGGCCACGATGCGCTGCGCCAGGCCCTCGACCACGGCGGTCTTGCCGACGCCCGGCTCGCCGATCAGCACCGGGTTGTTCTTCGTCCGGCGGGAGAGCACCTGGACCACCCGGCGGATCTCGTGGTCGCGGCCGATCACCGGGTCGAGCTTGCCGTCCCGGGCGGCCTGCGTGAGGTCGGTGCCGTACTTCTCCAGGGCCTTGTAGGTGCCCTCCGGGTCCGGCGAGGTGACCTTGCCGCTGCCGCGGACGTCCTTGAACGCGGCGAGCAGCGCCTTCGGCGTCGCGCCCTGCTGCACCAGCAGCTCGGCGACCGAGCCGCCCTCGGCGGCCAGGCCGACCATCAGGTGCTCGGTCGAGACGTACTGGTCGTCCAGGTCGTCCGCACGCTTGCCGGCCTCGGTGAGCACCGCCAGGGTGTCCCGGGCGAGCTGGGGGGCGGCGACCGTCGAGCCCATCGCGCTGGGCAGCGCGGCCGACTGTCGGCGCGCCTCGGCGCCGACCCGGGCGACGTCGGCCCCGACCGCCTCCAGCAGGGGCCGGGCGATGCCCTCGGGCTGCTCCAGCAGGGCGATCAGGATGTGCACCGGCTTGACGTCCGGGTTGCCGGCCGCGCCCGCCTGCCGGATCGCGGCGGACAGGGCGTCCTGCGTCTTGGTGGTGAACTTGCTGGCGTCCACTGCTGGGGGGTCCTCCCTCGTCGTCCTGCACTGCTGATGCTTACAGCATGCACTAAGTTGAGTCTATTCCGCTCAACCTTCTGTCAAACCGTCCCCGGGCGACTTCCGGCCGAACGCTTGGGGGCGCTCCTGCGGGTCAGCACCAACAGCTCCCGGGCCGGGCCGCCCGGCCGCTGCCCGGCCGGCCACACCGCGCGCAGCGGTCGCCGCAGGTCCAGCCCCTCCGCCAGCGGCACCTCGACCAGCCGCCGGGTCGCCAGCTCCTCCACCACCGCCAGCTCGCTCAGGCAGACCGGCCCCGCCCCGGTCATCGCCGCCGACTTCAGCGCGGTGGACGAGGCCAGTTCGAGCCGGGGCTGCGCGGCGCCCCCGAACGGCCGAAGGGCCGTCTCCAGCACCTCCCGGGTGCCCGAGCCGGGCTCGCGCAGCACCAGCGGGGTGGCGGCCAGCTCGGGCCCGGTCAGCGGGGTGCGGCGGCGCGCCCACGGGTGGCCGGGCGCCACCACGACCACCAGCCGGTCGGCCGCCACCACCGCGCCGGCCAGCCCGGGCGGGGTGGCCGGGCCCTCGACGAAGCCGAGGTCGGCGTCCCCGGCCAGGACGTGCCCGGCGACCTCCGCCGAGTTCGCCGTCCGCAGCGTCACGGCGGTGCCCGGACTGGCGTCGGCGAGCCCCATCAGCCAGCCCGGCATCAGGTACTCGGCGACGGTCAGGCTGGCCACCACCCGCAGCTTGGCGTCCCGCCGCTCGCGCAGCGCGTCGATCCCGGCCTCCAGCGCCTGCGCGGCCTCCACCACCTGCCGGGCCCACTCGACCACCAGCCGGCCGGCCTCGGTCGGCTTGCTGCCCCTGGGCGAGCGCTCCAGCAGCGGGACGCCGATCTGCCGCTCCATGCCCTTGATCCGGGCGCTGGCGGTCGGCTGGCTGACGCCCAGCTCGGCCGCCGCCCGTCCGACGCTGCCCAGCCGGGCCACCGCGAGCAGCAGTTCCAGGGCGCCGAGTTCGGGGACGCGCGGGGAGAGTGCCATAGGTCCAGGCTATGCCCCCATAGGATCCTCGGCGCTACCGGCGGTCGGCCTTCGGACCGATGGTGGGAGCATGTCCACCTTGGCCGAACCCCGCCTCCTCACCCGCCCCGCCGTCCGCCGTTCCCGGTACGACCTCGCCCAGCTCGGCCCCAACTGGTACGCCGCCGTGATGGGCACCGCGATCCTCGGCAACGGCGCCGCCGTCCTGCCGGTGCGACTGCCCGGGCTGATCGGCTTCGGCGAGGTGATGTGGGCGCTCGGCCTGGCCGCCCTGCTGGTGCTGGGCTCGGCCCGGCTGGTCCACCTCACCCGGCACCGCGGGGCCGCCCGCGCCCAGCTGCTGGACAACCCGGCCACCGCCGTCTTCTACGGCTGTCCGCCGATGGCCTTGCTCGCGGTCGGCCTCGGGACGGTGCTGCTCGGCTCCCGCGTCATCGGCACCGGCCCGGCGGTCGCCGTGGACGCCGTGCTGTGGGGCCTCGGCACCCTGTTCGCGCTGGCCGTCGCCGGCGGCATCCCGTACCTGATGATCACCCGGCACCGGCTCTCCGCCCTGGAGGCCAACCCGACCTGGCTGCTGCCGGTGGTCGCCCCGCTGGTCGCCTCCGCCTGCGGACCGGTGCTGGTCCCGCACCTGCCGGCCGGGGCGCCGCAGCAGGCCATGCTGTACGGCTGCTGCGCGCTGTTCGGGATCGGGCTGCTGGCCACCCTGGTGCTGCTGCCGGTGGTGTTCACCGGCCTGCTGCACAGCAAGCTGCCCACCCTGGCACTCACCCCCTCCCTCTTCCTGGTGCTCGGCCCGCTCGGCCAGTCCGTCACCGCCGTCCACCAGCTCGCCGACGCCGCCCGCCCGGTGCTGCCCGCGCTGGCGCCCGTCATGCTCGACCTCGCCGAGCTGTACGGCGTCGCGGTGATCGGGGTCGCCCTGCTCTGGCTGGCCGTCGCGCTCGCCGCCAACCTGCGCGCCCGCCGGGCCGGGATGCCCTTCGCGATGACCTGGTGGGCGTACACCTTCCCGATCGGCACCTGCGTCACCGGCGCCTCCGCGCTCGCCCGGCACACCGGCTTCGGGGGCTTCACCGCGCTGGCCGCAGGGCTGTACCTGCTGCTGGCGGTCGCCTGGGTGCTGGCGGCGGGCGGTACCGCGGCCGGGCTGGCGCGCGGGCGACTGCTGGCGCGCTGAGGCGGCCGGGCAGTCCGGCGAGGCGGCGCGGTCGGGCGGTGCGGCGAGGTGGGTCCGCGAGGTGGTCCGCGAGCTGGTCCGCGAGCTGGTCCGGCGGGGGTGTCCGGCGAGCCCGGATGGTCACCGCGCGTAGACATGCAGCTCAGGACCATGAGGCCGCTGCAGGAACGCGCACCCGCGATCTGACCGTACACAGCCGACCGGCGGTACCGCCGGGCGCCGCCCGTACCCCCCGCTGGCCTCGGCCTTTACCGGAATCCGCCCCGCCGCCCGCCGCCCCGCGCCCACCCCGCGGTGCAGATAGCTGCAATTGCGCGAACATGCACTCGGGCGGCACTTGTTCACCGGCCGTCACGCTGTTTGGGTGGAGACACGCCAAGTCGCCCGGGCAACCGCAGCCCGATGGTGGCGACTTGCTCTTCGGAACTGACCGCAGGCGCACCATTCCCGCGCCAGTGGAACGGGGGGGAAGAGCGCCGGCCGGGGACCATGTGTGGTGATGGCCCCCGGAACCGGAGCCGTCGAGGCGTTGCTGCTCCGCCTCGACGGAAGCGCCGTGGCATTGGCGTGCGGACGGCGGCCCCCGGACATCCCGGTGTGCGACGGCACCCGGGCCCGGGGGTCCGCCGTCCTGACGGGTACCGTGACCGCCGGACCGCATGATCACGCCGTACCGGCACCCGGTACCGTGAGCGCGCCCGACACCCGGCAACCGGCCGACGACCGGTACCCGCGGCTCACGCGGCGAGCCGGCGGGGGTGGCGCGGGCAACACCAGGGAGACGCGTCCGGCAGGGAGAGTGCGACGTGACGGCTGAACAGGCGGCCGCGCCGCACCAGGCGGCGCCCGCGATCGAGGAACCCGACGAAGCCGCCCGCCGACTGTACCTGGCGATCATCGCCGAAGGCGGCCGCATCCCCTGCGCCGGGGTCGCGGACACCGACCGGGCCGCCCTCCAACAGCTCATCGACATCGGCCTGCTGATGGTCAACCCGATGGACCGCTGCTACACCGCCGTCAGCCCCCGCTCGGTCAGCGACCGGCTCGGCGCCGAACTCCGCAGCGAGGCCACCCGGCTCCTGGTCCGCGCCGAGAACCTCCCCGGCGCCCTGGACGGCCTCACCCGCGCCTACGACGCCATGCCCCGCCCCTCCGGCCGGGCCGGCGGAGCCGTCCACGTCGAAGGGCACGTCCACATCCGGCAGCGGATCTCCCAACTGGTCTCCGACTGCCGCTTCGAGGTCCTCACCGCCCAACCCGGCCACCGCCCCGCCGACACCCTCCAGGTCGCCCTCCGCCAGGACGTCCAGCTCCTCCAGCGCGGCTGCGCGCTGCGCACCATCTACCAGCCGGTCGCCCTCGCCGAGCGGCCCGCCCTCGCCTACGCCGAGGAGGTCACCCGGCACGGCTCCCTCATCCGCGTCCTCGACGAACCCTTCCAACGGCTCATCGTCTTCGACCGGACCGTCGCCGTGATCTCCGCCAGCGACGACAACAGCACCGCCGCCTTCATCAGCGACCCGGCCACCATCACCTTCCTGGTCGGCACCTTCGAACGCGACTGGGCGCGCGCCGACACCACCGAAGCCGCCGCCGCCCTCGGCCAGGGCCCCGCCCGCACCATCCCCGACCGGGTCGGCCGCCTGCTCGCCCGCGGCCTCACCCAGCGCGCCGTCGCCACCCGCCTCGGCCTCAGCGAACGCACCGTCGCCGCCCACATCTCCCGCCTCCGCGACCGCTACGGCGCCCAGACCCTCTTCCAGCTCGGCTGGCTGATGAGAGGCGCCCGCGATGACCGATGAACCCGGCCCGGCCGAGCGGGCCCTCTACCTCGAAGCCGTCCGCGCCGGCGGCCGGCTGCGCCCCGAGCACCTCGCCCCCGCAGACCGCCCCACCTTCGCCGCCCTCGTCGCCCGCGGCCTCCTCACCGCCACCGCCGCCGGCTGGACCACCGCCAACCCGCGAGCCCTCGGCGACCGCATCGGCACCGAACTGCGCACCCGCGCCACCCGGCTGCTCCAGCACGCCGAACAGCTCCCGCACGCCCTCGCCCCGCTCACCCTCGCCTACGACGCCGTCCGCCGACCCGACGGACCGCGCGGCGACGCCGTCCACATCGACGGCAACGTCGACATCCGCCAACGCATCTCCGAACTCATCTCGGAATGCCAGGAGGAAGTCCTGGCCGCCCAGCCCGGCCCCCGCCCGATCGACGGCCTGCGGATGGCCCTCGCCCAGGACCTCTCCCTGCTCCGCCGCGGCTGCTCGATGCGCACCGTCTACCAGCCGGACACCCTCGCCGACCACACCGTCCGGCGCCAGATCGCCCTGCGCACCCGCCAGGGAGCCCGGGTCCGGCTCCTCGCCGAACCGTACGACCGGCTGCTCGTCTTCGACCGGAAGACGGCCGTCATCCCCGCCGCCGACGACCGCAGCCGCGCCACCTTCCTCACCGACCCCGCCGTCGTGGCCCACCTGGTCGCCCACTTCGAACGCGACTGGGCCCGCGCCACCCCCGCCGACCGCCACCTCGACCCCCCGCACCCCACCACCGTCCGCATCGGCCGCCTGCTCGCCCGCGGCCTCACCCAGCGCGCCGTCGCCACCCGCCTCGGCCTCAGCGAACGCACCGTCGCCGCCCACCTCTCCCGCCTCCGCGACCGCCACGGCGCCGACACCCTCTTCCACCTCGGCTGGCGCCTGCGCGGAGAGCACCATGACTGACACCCCCTCCGCCCACCTCACCGCCGCCCTCCCGAACCCGGCCGCCCGCGAGCTCTACCTCGCCGTCCTCCGCGAGGGCGGCCGCGTCCGCGCCGCGGACATCGGCCCGGCCGACGGGGCTGCGCTCCGGCAACTGGTGGAACTCGGCCTGCTGGTGCCGCAGTTGGTCGACGGTTCGTACAGCGCCGTCGACCCGAGGTCGGCCGCCGAACAGATCGGCACCGACCTGCGGCGGACGGGCGCGCGGCTGATGGCCGAGGCCGACCGGATCCCCGAGCTGATGCGCGACCTCACGCACGCGTACGACACCACGCCCCAGCGCGGCGCGGGCCGGAGCGGCACCAGGGTCATCACGGGCAAGGCCGAGATCCGCCACGAACTGGAGCAGCTGACCCGCGCCTACCCGCGCGAGAGCCTGACCGCCCAACCCGGCGAGACCCGCGAGGCCGAGATCCTCGCCGACTCCCTCCTCCGCACCCGCCGCTACCTCGAACGCGGCGGTGCGATGCGCTGCCTCTTCGAACGCGCTGCCCGCACGGACGCCCCGTCGATCGGCTACGCGGCGGCGGCCACCCGCGCCGGCTGCGCGATCCGGGTCCTGGACCGCCCGTTCACCCGCTTCCTGGTCTTCGACCGCACCGTCGCCGTCATTCCGGCGGCAGCCGACCACAGCAGTGCCGCCGTGGTGGACGACCCGGCGACGGTGGCCTTCGTCGTCGACACCTTCGAGCAGCTCTGGCAACGAGCCGAAGGAGTCAACTGGTCGGCCCTGGAGTCCGGTTCCACCGAGCCGCCCACCCACCACCACACCGCCCGCCTGCTCGCCCAGGGCCTCACCCAGCGCGCGATCGCCACCCGCCTCGGCCTCAGCGAGCGGACCGTCGCCGGCCACATCGCCCGCCTGCGCGAGTCGTACGACGCGGAGACGCTGTTCCAGCTCGGCTGGCAGATGAGGGGAGCCCGTAATGCCTGACGCCGTACTCGCCCTACCCGACGCCGCCGCGCGGGAGCTCTACCGGGAGATCCTCAAGGAGGGCGGCCGTCTTCGTCTTGCCGAAGTCCGTCCCGAGGACGAGCCGGCTGTCAAGCAACTCTCCGCCCTGGGGCTACTGGTCCTGCACATCGCTGATGGTGCCTACAGCGCGATCAACCCCCGTGCAGTGGGCGACCGGCTGGGCGCCGACCTGCGGCAGGAGGGCACCCGCCTGCTCGCCCGGGCGGCTCTCATCCCGGACCTCCTGGAGGACCTCACCCAGGCCTACGACGCGGCACCGCGTCGGACGGAACCGGTCGGTGGCGTCCGGCAGGTGGCGGGCAAGGAGGAGATCCGGCACCTGCTCTCCCAGTTCATGAAGGAGTATCCGCACGAAGCTCTGACGGCCCAGCCGGGCAGGTTCCACCCACCGGCCCAGCGGGAGGACAGCCTGGCGCAGACCTGCCGCTACATCGAGCGCGGCGGGTCGGTCCGTACGATCTACCAGCCGCAGGCCCGGCTCGACCGGGACCAGGTCGAGTTCGCGGCGGAGGCGGCGAAGGCGGGCTCGCGGATCCGCATCCTCGACGTCCCCTTCAGTCGGACGCTGGTCTTCGACCGCACCGTCGCGTTGATCCCGGCGACCTCCGACAACAAGGTCGCCGCGGTGGTGGAGGATCCCGCGATGGTCGCGTACGTCGTCGGGGTCTTCGACCAGCACTGGCAGCAGGCCCAGGTCGTGGACTGGATCGCGCTTGCTGCCGGCCCGGTCGAGCCCACCGTCCATGAGCAGGTGGGGCGCCTGCTCTCCAGGGGCCTGACCCAGCGGGCGATCGCCAGCCGTCTGGGCCTCAGCGAGCGGACGGTCGCCGGCCACATCGCCCGGCTGCGGGAGCAGTACGACGCGGAGACGCTGTTCCAGCTGGGCTGGCGGATGAGGGGCGCCCGTGATGCCTGAGCTCGATCTGCCGGATGCCGCCGCTCGGGTTCCGCGCCAGCCGGACGAACCGCACCGGGCCGACGACTCGGCGCCCCGCCGGAACCGAGCCGACCGGCGGGGCGCCGGCGCAGATCTGCCGCTGCGTCCGGTCCGGATGTTCACTTCGGTCGATCCACCGGTCCGGGCCCTGATCTTCGGTCACACCGTCGCGCTGATCCCGGCGACTCCTGACAACGGGGTCGCCGCCGTGGTGGCGGATCCTGCGAGGGTGCTGGTGGGCCTGAACGAGCGGACGGTCGAACGTCACATCGCCCGGCTGCGTGAGCGCTGCTCAGCCGGTGGCGGCGCCGGTCGGCCAGTAGCCGGGGAGCGAGGGCTGCTGCCGGGGAACGTTGAACTGCTCGCCGGGCGCGGTCCAGAAGCCCTCGCGCAGGGAGAGCGCCATGCCGGCCCAGTCGAGGGCGGTCTCCACCGTGTGGTTGAGGGCCTCCTGCGACCAGGTGTCGTCGAAGACCAGCGGCAGTACGGGGGCGACCTGCTCGATGGTGGCGATCAGCGGGTTGTGGGTGATGGCCTCGTCGACGAGGAGGACGATCGGCTTCCGCAGCGCCGACGCCCATCCCAGCTCCAGGCTGACGCCGGCCGAGAGCGGCGCTCCCACGTAGGCGAACACCAGGTCCGCGGACTGCAGGGCGCGGAAGTCGGACGGAACGCGGGGCTCCGGAGCGCGGCCGGAGATGGTCCAGGCGTCACTGTGGTGCGCGCTGTACACAGCGGCACCACTGCGGAGCAGGGTGGTGCGAAGCGTCGTCAGCCGCGTCCGGCTGGCGAGCGTCACCACGCTGTCGGCGGGGCCGGTGAGCCGCATCAGCGGCGCGGCCAGGAACACACGTGCACGCCGACCCTCAGGGGCCTGGCTGTCGTGGTGACGCAGGTAGGGCTCGGTCATGTCGACTCCGGGGAAGAGGCCTTCCGGTCTGGTCCGGGTACCGAGAGGGTGCGCGGTGATCAGGCCGAAGGGCTTACGGCGGATGGGGGTGGTGGCGTATTTGAATGAACATTGCCAGGATTGGAAGCTCTGTCGGACTATCGAGAGCGAACTGATCGTCCATCGCTAACAGCCTTCGCGTCCAGGGTTCACCGGTGTCATGTGGATGCCTGGCAGGGAGATGACGCGGAGGCGAGCTTGGCATGCCTGTACGACTTGAGGCAGCATGTGCACGATAGTGCTTCTCTTATCGATTGCCGCAGTGCGCACGAGGAAGGGGTAGGTGCATGTCTCGTCTGCGCCGATTTGTCCGCAACACCGTATTGATGTCTTTTGTTGGCGTGACGGTGTTGCTCGGCGCCTACTGCGCCTCTGTGGATGCGGCGGATCGGCCCGGGACGGCCACGACGGCGTCGGTGAGCTCGGACCTGGACATCGGCTGGGCGTGACCGCGCTGAGGGCTGTTGCGCGGACGGAGAGGGTCGGATCCCGCGCTCAGTGCGGGGGTTGCTCAGACGCGCGGGCCAGCGCGTACCCGAGTTGGAACAGGGACTCGACGTTGTAGTCCTCGCGCATCTCGGCGATGTGTCTGGCCAGGGTCCGTTCGCTGATCCCCAGGCGGCGCGCGATGACCCGGTGATTGATCCCGGCGAGCAGCAGGTCGATGATCGTCTGGCGGAGCCGTGACACGACCTGTTGCGGCACTGCGCGGTTGCCGTCGAATTCCAGTGCTCTGTTCCAGCTTGGTTCGAATACCTCTTCCACCAGGTAATTGGCGATGACCGGTTCGAAAATGAATGCCGCCAGCGTCATGTCATCGGCTACGGGGATGACGGCCACGCGTCGGTCGATCACGATGAGGCGGGTGTACGGCTCGTCAAGGGTGCGGAACTGCCCCCCGGCCTTGGCGAGTTTGGCGACGTAGTCCCTGGTGGGTTGGTGGTACCGCGTGCTGGCGTGGTAGATCGTGCGCATCGACGTGCCGCGATTGAGCCCGTCCAGGTCACGCTCGATCATGGCCGCGAGCAACTCCGGCGGACGCGGTCCACCAGGCTGGAGGGCGAGTGTCTCCTCGGTTCCGGCGGTGAAGATCTGATCGAGCCGCTGGTTTATCAGAACCTTTCCCTGGACGTACTCGATGGCGCCACTGCTCTTTTCCGGCGAGTGGAATTCCTGGGAAAGCTCTTGAAGTTCGACCGGTAGCGAAACCGCTCGTGACAGGAGGTCGAGGGCCTGGCGCTGCCAGGCGTTGCTGAGCCGGGCGGAGAGTTGCGCGGGATCGACAGCGACCAACTCGCTGCGGTCGTCCGCGTCGGGCATCAGCAGACCGATCTCCAGGAGCTCGGTCAGAACGGCGAGTTGATGGCACCTGGATTCCGGGGAAACCCGCCCGCCGTCCTGGACGATCTCCAGGTAAAGGGATCGGGCCTCGGGTGACAGAGCGGGAGTCCCACTCACTGTGGGACCGAGTTGAGCCCGTCCACTCATCTTCGGCTCCTTGCCATTATCCGAGGCTGCTCAGGATCTCTCGGCCCTGAAGTTTAGGCTGCGAGTCCCGTGACGCGCTGACCGTGCGGCGGGTTCGGTCAGCTTGCCAGAGTGTCACTCTCTCACCAAGGCCGAGCCGCCGGCACCCCCCGAACAGGAGGGGGCCGGCGGCGGGGTCCGTGCAGGGTCGTCGGTCAGCGCTTGGGGCGCCAGACGACGAGGGCGCTGGACTGGGGGGTGGGCGGCTGGTAAGGGACGAGGTCGCGGCGGTAGGAGGCGTGGACGGCGGCCTCGCGCTGCTGGAGGGCGGTGGCGGCGCCTTCCAGGGAGTCGACCAGTTCCGCGACGCGGGACTGCAGGGCGGTGACCTGGTTCTCCAGCTCGATGATCCGCTTGATGCCCGCCAGGTTGATGCCTTCGTCCTGGGAGAGCCGCTGGACATCGCGCAGCTGCTGGATGTCGCGCGCGGAGTAGCGGCGGCCGCGGCCGGCGGTGCGGTCGGGGCAGACCAGGCCGAGCCGGTCGTACTGGCGCAGGGTCTGCGGGTGCAGGCCGGACAGTTCGGCGGCCACGGAGATGACGTACACCGGGGTGTCCTCGGTGAGGACGTACGGCGGCGGGGCCGAGGGTGCCCGGCGGGTGCGGCGGGTGCCGTCGCCGGGCAGGCCTTCGCCGACGCCGGGGCCGATCGAGCCGTCGGGGTTGATCGGGTTGATCGGATTCATCGGGGACATCTGGTCGTCACGCTCCCTTCGCCGCCCGGAAGAGGGCTGCTCGCGGATCGTCGGAGGCGGTGGCCTCGCGGTACTGCTCCAGGGCGTCCAGCGCGTCGCCGCTGACGTGCTGGGGTACCACGACCTCGACGGTGACGAGGAGGTCGCCGCGGGTGCCGTCCTTGCGGGTGGCGCCCTTGCCGCGGGCACGCATGGTGAGGCCGTTGGCGCTGCCCGGGGGCAGCTTGAGCTTCACGGAGGGCCCGCCGAGGGTGGGTACTTCGATGGTGGCGCCGAGGGCCGCCTCGGGGAAGGTGACCGGGACGCTGACGGTGAGGTTGTCGCCCTTGCGGCCGAAGACCGGGTGCGGGTCGACGTGCACGGTGACGTAGAGGTCGCCGGGCTGGCCGCCGCGTTCGCCCTGGGCGCCCTTGCCCTTGAGGCGGATGCGCTGGTCGGCGTGGACGCCGGCCGGGATGCGGACCTGCATGGTGCGGGCCGAGCTGGCCCGGCCGCTGCCGTGGCAGTCGGTGCACGGGTCGTCGACGATCATGCCCCGGCCGCGGCAGTCCTTGCAGGGCTCGGAGAGCGCGAAGGCGCCCTGGCCGCGGCTGACGGTGCCCGCGCCGACGCAGGTGGGACAGACCCGCGGGGTGGTCCCGGACTTGGCGCCGGTGCCGTTGCAGGTGCGGCAGGGGGCCTGGCTGGTCATCCGCAGCGGGACGGTCGCGCCGTCGACCGCCTCCTCGAAGGAGAGGGTCACCTCGGTCTCGACGTCGGCGCCGCGCCGCGGCTGGGCCTGGCGGGTGCCGCCGCCGCGGTTGAACAGGCCGCCGAAGACGTCGCCGAGCCCGCCGCCGCCGGGGGTGCCGCCCTGGCTGCCGCTGAAGAGGTCGCCGAAGTCGAAGCTGTAGCTGCCGGTGCCGCCGGGGCCGCCGCCGGCGCGGAAGCCGCCGTTGGCGAAGAGGCTGCGGGCCTCGTCGTACTCCTTGCGGCGCTTCTCGTCGGAGAGGACGTCGTACGCCTCGGAGATGTCCTTGAACCGCTCCTCGGCTTTGCTGTCACCCTTGTTGGCGTCGGGGTGGAACTCGCGCGCGAGCTTGCGGTAGGTCTTCTTGATCTCGGTGGCGGTGGCGTCCTTGGGCACGCCGAGGACCTTGTAGTAGTCCTTCTCCACGTAGTCCTTACCGCTCACGGCTTGAGCCACCTCCCGAGTCCATCGTCACTGTGCTGTCAACAGCAGCAGAACGCAACGCCGTTGACAGCGCGCTGCGGAGTCGGCCGCCATACTGGCCGGCGTACGACTCCGCAGCGCACTGGTTGTCAGCTGTCACAGGTTGTCAGCTGTCCGAGCCACCGTCGGACTTGTCCGCGTCGCCCGACTTCGCGTCGGTGTCTGCGGCCGTCTGGGTGCCCGGCTGGGGCTCCGCGACGGCGACCATCGCCGGGCGGATGATCCGCTCGCCGATGCGGTAGCCGGGCTGGAGGATCTGGACGCAGGTGTCCTCGGTGACATCCGAGGAGTAGCTGTGCATCAGCGCCTCGTGCATGGTCGGGTCGAAGGGCTCGCCCTCCTTGCCGAACTGCTGCAGGCCCAGCTTGGCGACGACCGTCTCCAGCGACTCGGCGACGGACTTGAAGCCGCCCGTGACCTCGCCGTGCTCGCGGGCGCGGCCGATGTCGTCCAGGACCGGGATCAGGGACTCCAGGATGTTGGAGACCGCGATCTCGCGGACGGTCAGCCGGTCGCGCTCGACCCGCTTGCGGTAGTTCTGGTACTCGGCCTGGAGACGCTGCAGGTCGCCGGTGCGCTCGGTCAGTTCGCGCTTGGCGGTGGCGAGCTCCTCCGAGGCGCCCTCGGCGGCACCGGCCGCCGCGGCCTCCTCGGCGGCCTTGATCACGGCCTCCTCGGCGGCGGAGTCGTCGCCGGGCTTGCCGCCCTGCGGCTTGTCCGTCATGCCGACGCACCGCCCTTGGGCTTCTCGTCGTCCACGATCTCGGCGTCGACGACGTCGTCCTCGGCCTTGGCCTGGGCGGAGTCGCCGGCACCCGCGGCACCGGCGGTGGCGTCGGCGTTGGCGTACAGCGCCTGGCCGAGCTTCTGCGCGGTGGTGGAGACCTTCTCCGAGGCCTCGCGGATCGTCGCGATGTCCTCGCCCTTCAGGGCCTCCTTGAGCTCGCCGATGGCGGTCTCGACCTCGGTCTTGACGTCGGCCGGGAGCTTGTCGGAGTTGTCCGCGATGAACTTCTCGGTCGAGTAGACGAGCTGCTCGGCGGAGTTGCGGGTCTCGACGGCCTCGCGGCGCTTGTGGTCGTCCTCCGCGTACTGCTCGGCCTCGCGGCGCATGCGGTCGACCTCGTCCTTCGGCAGCGAGGAGCCGCCGGTGACGGTCATCTTCTGCTCCTTGCCGGTGCCGAGGTCCTTCGCGCCGACGTGCATGATGCCGTTGGCGTCGATGTCGAAGGTGACCTCGATCTGCGGCAGGCCGCGCGGCGCCGGCGGCAGGCCGGTCAGCTCGAACATGCCGAGCTTCTTGTTGTACGCGGCGATCTCGCGCTCGCCCTGGTAGACCTGGATCTGTACGGACGGCTGGTTGTCCTCGGCCGTGGTGAAGATCTCGGAGCGCTTGGTCGGGATCGTGGTGTTGCGCTCGATCAGCTTGGTCATGATGCCGCCCTTGGTCTCGATGCCGAGGGACAGCGGGGTGACGTCCAGCAGCAGGACGTCCTTGACCTCACCCTTGAGGACACCGGCCTGGAGCGCGGCGCCGATGGCGACGACCTCGTCCGGGTTGACGCCCTTGTTGGCGTCCTGGCCGCCGGTCAGCTCCTTGACGAGCTCGGCGACGGCCGGCATGCGGGTCGAGCCGCCGACCAGGACGACGTGGTCGATCTCGGAGAGCGAGATGCCGGCGTCCTTGATGACGTTGTGGAACGGGACCTTGCAGCGCTCCAGCAGGTCCGTGGTCAGCTGCTGGAACTGGGCCCGGGTGAGCTTCTCGTCCAGGTGCAGCGGGCCCTCGGCGGAGGCCGTGATGTACGGCAGGTTGATCGAGGTCTCGGAGGACGAGGACAGCTCGATCTTGGCCTTCTCGGCGGCCTCGCGCAGACGCTGCAGGGCCATCTTGTCCTTGGACAGGTCGACGCCGTGGCCGGACTGGAAGACCTTGACCAGGTGGTCGACGACGCGCTGGTCCCAGTCGTCACCACCGAGGTGGTTGTCACCGTTGGTGGCCTTCACCTCGACGACCCCGTCGCCGATCTCCAGCAGGGAGACGTCGAAGGTGCCGCCGCCGAGGTCGAAGACCAGGATGGTCTGGTCGTCCTTGTCGAGGCCGTACGCGAGGGCGGCCGCGGTCGGCTCGTTGACGATGCGCAGGACGTTGAGGCCCGCGATCTCACCGGCCTCCTTGGTGGCCTGGCGCTCCGAGTCGTTGAAGTACGCCGGGACGGTGATGACGGCGTCGGTGACGGTCTCGCCCAGGTACGCCTCGGCGTCGCGCTTCAGCTTCTGCAGCACGAAGGCCGAGATCTGCTGCGGGTTGAAGTCCTTGCCGTCGATGTTGATCTTCCACCCGGTGCCCATGTGGCGCTTGACCGAGCGGATGGTGCGGTCGACGTTGGTGACCGCCTGGCGCTTGGCCACCTCGCCGACCAGGACCTCGCCGTTCTTGGCGAAGGCGACGACGGACGGCGTGGTCCGAGCGCCCTCGGCGTTCGTGATGACGGTGGGCTCGCCACCCTCCAGAACGCTGACGACCGAGTTCGTCGTACCGAGGTCGATGCCGACCGCGCGTGCCATCGTAGATACCTCCACGGAAGAGTTGAGCTTTACAGGCTCAAGGATGCATGACCCGACGGGCAGCGTCAACAGCCATGAGCGAGTGGCGCTCAACTTTGCTGAGCGGGATGGCGCGGGCGGGGCTGCCGGAGTGCCGGTCGGGCCCGGTGGGGCGCCGGGCGATCCCGGCGGGGTGCGGACGGTCCGCGCGGGCGGCGGGTGGGGCCCCGTCGTGGCGCGGCCGCGCTCGCGTGACTGTCGCCATAGCTTGGGAATCTTCTGGAGAAGGGTCGGCGACCGGTAATGTCCGGGCCGTCGGCCCGGCAAGTTACCGACCAGTACACTCGAAGTCGACAACCTTAGAACCGCAGAGACTGCTCAACCGCAAAGCCGCAGGAGACGGAGAGCCGATGCAGCTAGCAGCGATCGTCATCTCGCTGGTCACATTCGTGATCGGCACCGCGCTCGCCGCCCGTGCGGCGCTGTACATCTACAAGGTGGTGCGTACCGGTGCGCCGGACTCCACCCGCTTCGGGCAGCCCGCCCAGCGGGTGAAGACCGTCGCGACCGAGTTCGTCGGCCACACCAGGATGAACCGCTGGGGGATCGTGGGCATCGCCCACTGGTTCGTCGCCGTCGGCTTCTTCAGCCTGGTGCTGACCATCGTCAACGCCTTCGGTCAGCTCTTCGACGCCGACTTCGCGCTGCCGATCATCGGCCACTGGATGATCTGGCAGCTCTTCGTCGAGCTGGTCGGCACCCTGACCACGCTGGGCATCCTGGTCCTGATCGTGATCCGGCTGATGAGCCTGCCGTCGCGGTCCGGCCGCAAGTCCCGCTTCGCCGGCTCGATCGCCTGGCAGGCCTTCTACGTCGAGTACACGATCCTCGGCATCGGCCTGTGCATCCTGATGCTGCGCGCGCTGGAGGGCGCCCTCAACGGCGTCGACTCGTACGGTCCCGAGCACCTGGTCTCGTACCCGCTCGTCACCGCGCTCAGCGGGCTGTCGCACGGCACGCTGGAGAACCTGATCTACCTGTTCGCGATGCTGAAGATCTGCATCTCGTTCGCGTGGGCGACCACCATCGGCCTCAACCCCTCGATGGGCGTGGCCTGGCACCGGTTCCTCGGCTTCTTCAACATCTACTTCAAGCGCGAGGAGGACGGCGGCACCGCGCTCGGCGAGCTCCGTCCGATGACCAGCAACGGTCAGCCGATCGACTTCGAGGACCCGGCCGACGACGCCGTCTTCGGCGTCTCCCAGGTCGAGCACTTCTCCTGGAAGGGCATCCTCGACTTCTCCACCTGCACCGAGTGCGGCCGCTGCCAGTCGCAGTGCCCGGCCTGGAACACCGGCAAGCCGCTCTCGCCGAAGCTGCTGATCATGAGCCTGCGCGAGCACGCCTACGGCAAGGCCCCGTACCTGCTGGCCGGCGGCGGCAAGGACATGGAGGGCAACGAGCAGGCCACCTCCGAGCAGCTGAAGGACGTCCCGGCGGCCGCCCTGGCCGAGGCCGAGCGCCCGCTGATCGGCACCGCCGAGGAGAACGGCGTCATCGACCCGGACGTCCTGTGGTCCTGCACCACGTGCGGCGCCTGCGTCGAGCAGTGCCCGGTGGACATCGAGCACATCGACCACATCGTCGACATGCGCCGCTACCAGGTGATGATCGAGAGCAACTTCCCGACCGAGGCCGGGACGATGCTCAAGAACCTGGAGAACAAGGGCAACCCGTGGGGCCTGGCCACCAAGGCGCGCCTGGACTGGGTCAAGGAGCTCAAGAAGGAGACCGGCATCGAGGTGCCGGTGATCGGCGAGGACATCGACCCCGCCGAGGTCGAGTACCTCTACTGGGTCGGCTGCGCCGGCGCCCTGGAGGACCGCGCCAAGAAGACCACCAAGGCCTTCGCCGAGCTGCTGCACACCGCGGGCGTGAAGTTCGCCATCCTCGGCAAGGAGGAGACCTGCAGCGGTGACTCCCCGCGCCGCCTGGGCAACGAGTTCCTGTTCCAGATGCTCGGCGCGCAGAACGTCGAGACGCTGAACGCCGCGCTGGAGGACGCCCCGACCAAGCGGATCGTGGCCACCTGCCCGCACTGCTTCAACACCATCGCCAACGAGTACCCGCAGCTCGGCGGGCACTTCGAGGTGATCCACCACACGCAGCTGCTGCAGCACCTGATCGACGAGGGCAAGCTCGTCCCGGTCAACCCGGTCGAGGGCCTGATCACCTACCACGACCCCTGCTACCTGGGCCGCCACAACAAGGTCTACAGCCCGCCGCGCGAGATCATGGACAAGGTCCCGGGTCTGCGCCAGCAGGAGATGCACCGCCACAAGGAGCGCGGCTTCTGCTGCGGCGCCGGCGGCGCCCGGATGTGGATGGAGGAGCGCATCGGCAAGCGGATCAACACCGAGCGCGTGGACGAGGCGCTGTCGCTCAACCCCGACATCGTCTCCACCGCCTGCCCGTTCTGCCTGGTGATGCTCTCCGACTCCGTCAACGGCAAGAAGAACGAGGGCGCGGCCAAGGAGAACCTGAAGGTGGTCGACGTGGCCCAGCTGCTGCTCGACTCGGTGAAGGCGATCCCGCCGACCGAGGCCGAGGAGCGGCCCGCGACGGTGGACGCCTAGCCGTTCGCCGGCCGACGGCCTGCTGTTCGACAGTTCTGCTACAACTGCCCGGCCCGGTGGACGCCGCCAACGCGCCCACCGGGCCGGGCTTTTGGGCCGCCGCGGCGGCTCGCGGCGGCACCGGCGGCGGGCGGCGAGTGATCTCCGTCGCACAGGCGCCGGACGGGCATTCGGTCGGAAGGAAATACAGTAGGCGCCGGACCGGCTCCGTGCCGGTCGACCCGTGCCGGACGCAAGGCCGGACGGGTGCCGACCCGCGCCGGCCGGACGGGTCCGGAACACCGACTCCAGAACACCGACGGAGGCACCGGCCGCCGGGCCGGGCCGCAGAGACCACAAGGGGAACAGCGCAGACCATGACCGAGGCGATCATGCTGGTCGGTGGTAAGGGCACGCGACTGCGTCCGCTGACCACCCACACCCCCAAGCCCATGCTGCCGGTGGCAGGCGTCCCGTTCATCGCGCACCAGCTGGCCCGTGCGGCCGCCGCCGGCGTCACCCGCGTCGTGCTGGCCACCTCGTACCTGGCCGAGGTGTTCGAGGACCACTTCCAGGACGGCACGCCGTACGGCATCGAGCTGGTCTACCTGACCGAGCGCGAACCGCTGGGCACCGGCGGGGCCATCCGCAACGCCGCCTCCGGTCTGACCTGCGGCCCCGACGAGCCGGTCCTGGTCTTCAACGGCGACATCCTCTCCGGCCTGGACATCGCCGCCCTGCGCGACGGCCACGTGGCCGCCGGGGCCGACGTCACCCTGCACCTCACCCGGGTCGAGGACCCGCGCGCCTTCGGCCTCGTCCCGACCGACGAGAACGGCCGGGTGCTGGAGTTCCTGGAGAAGCCGGAGACCCCGGAGCAGATCGTCACCGACCAGATCAACGCCGGCTGCTACGTCTTCACCCGGTCCGTGATCGACCGCATCCCGGCCGGTCGCGAGGTGTCCGTCGAGCGCGAGACCTTCCCCGAGCTGCTGGCCACCGGCGCCCTGCTGCGCGGCGTGGTCGACACCTCGTACTGGCTGGACCTCGGCACCCCGGCCGCGTTCGTCCGCGGCTCGGCCGACCTGGTGCTCGGCAAGGTCGACTCCCCGGCCGTCCCCGGCCCGACCGGCGACGCCCTGCTGCTGCCCGGCGCCACCGTCCACCCGGGCGCGGTGCTCAGCGGCGGCAGCGTGGTCGCCGAGGACGCGGTGGTCGAGGCCGGCGCGATCGTCGAGGGCAGCGTCATCCTGCCCGGCGCGGTGATCGGCCCGGACACCCTGGTCAAGGACTCGATCGTCGGCGCCTACGCGACCATCGGCGACCGCTCGGCGCTGGACGGCGCGGTGATCGGCGACGGCGCGATCGTGGAGTCGGACAACGAGCTGCCGACCGGCATCCGGATCGCCTGCGGCACCCTGCTGCCGGTCGGCGCCGTCCGCACCTCGGCCGGCCCGGGCGGCTGCCCGGCCGGCACCAGCGCCGCGGCGGCGGTGCACGGGCCGTCGGTCACCGCGCAGCGGTAGCACCGGCTCGCGGAGCCCCGCCCTTCCGGCTGTCCGGTCGTTCCCCGGGGCCGTGGGCGGCTTTCGGCCCCGTTCGTCTCAGCCTCGCTGCAAACCGGCCCCGGCTTCGTCCGGGGCCGACGCGGGTTGGGCCGGACGGGTACCTTCAGAGCGTGGCTGGTAATCGATACGACAGCGGTCAGGGCGCCGACCGCCCGCACGGCGGGTGGTCGGCTCCACCGCCGCCGGCGGGGGCGCCCGGGGGGCACGGGCGGACGGACGGGCCGGAGTACTTCACGGCTCCGCACCCGGGAGCCGCAGGTGGACCGGGGGGCACGGCCGACGACGGGTACGACCCGTACGCGGCCGACCAACCCGGGAGCACCCGCGCCTTCCCGACGGGCGCCCCGTACGCGGGCGGCGGCCGGTACGGGCAGGAACCGCCGCACCAGGGCTACTACGACCAGGGGCAGTACCCGGACCAGGGGCAGGGCCAGTACGGGCAGTACCCGCCGGACGGCTACGCCCGTGACGGGTACGCCCAGGACGGCTACGGGCAGCAGCCGCCGTACGAGCAGCGGGCGTACGAGCAGCAGGAACCGCCGTACGGCCAGGACAACGTCGCCGTCTACCGGGCCGGAGGCCAGTCCGCCCCGCAGGCCAGCGGCCCCCGGCCGCAGTGGCGTGAGCTGTTCGTCGGCCTCTTCCGCAGCCCGACCGCGATGTTCGACCGCACCCGCGACCACCAGGTCTGGCTGCCCGCCCTCACCGTCTCCTTGCTGTACGGCGCGCTCGCGGTGCTGGGCATCGGGCTGACCCACGACGACATCGTCAACTCCACCTTCTCCGTGGCGCTGACCGGCATCCTCGCCGCCGCGATCGGCTTCACCGTGGCCGGCGCGCTCTTCGGCGCGGTCACCTACGCGCTGGCCCGCCAGCTCGGCGGCGACGGCCCGTGGAAGTCGACCGTCGGCCTGGCCGCGCTGGTCGGCTGGCTGACCGACGCGCCCCGGCTGCTGCTCGCCCTGGTGCTGCCCTCCGGCAGCGCCGTCGTCCAGGTCGTCGGCTGGGCGACCTGGGCGCTCTGCGCGTTCCTGCTGACCAGCATGGTCCGCCGGCTGCACGACCTGCCGTGGGGCAAGGCCGCCGGCGCCGCGGCGCTGCAGCTGGTCGCCCTGCTGGTGCTGATCAAGCTGCCGACGCTGGGCTGACGGGCGAAGGGCAGAATGGTGGACGGGCCGCAGCCGAGCGCCGGGGCCCGTCCACCCTCTTCGCCCCACGTCCACCGGAGCCAGGCATGACCCTCCCCACCACCCACGTCAGCTTCCCGGCCGGGGCGGTGACCGGCGAGTCCCCGGTGCTCGCGGTGCACCCGCTGGCCGACGGCCGGTACGCCGTCGTGACCGGCGCGACCCCGTTCCACCCGCTCGACCACACCTGGCCCGACCAGCCGGCCGACCTCGGCACCCTCACCGTGGACGGCACCGAGCTGGCCGTGGTCGACTGCCTGACCGGCGCCGTCGGCCCGGACGACGACGCGCTGCTGGTCGGCGCCGACATCCCGGTCCGGCGCGGCGACGAGGAGTGGTCCTGGCTGGTCCTGCACGTCCTCGACACCGACCCGGGTGACATCGTCGGCCGCACCGCCGCGCTCTCCGTCGACGCCGACCGCCGGGGCGCGCTCAGCGCCTCGCACAGCGGCTGCCACCTGCTCGCCCTCGCCCTCAACGCCGCGCTCGCCCCGCGCTGGCGCAAGGACCCGGGCCGCTCGGACGCCTTCGGCAACCCGGACTTCGACAGCCTCGCGATGGCGAGCTCGGTGATGGACACCCAGGCCAGCACCGACACCTACCGGCTCGGCAAGTCGCTGAAGAAGAAGGGCTTCACGGCGGACGCCACCGAGGAGTTCCCCGCCCTGGCCGACGCCCTGCCCGCCCTCACCGAGGACGTCAACGCCCGGCTCGCCGCCTGGGTCGCCGCCGACGCCCCGGTCCGCATCGAGGTGCCCGGCCCCGAGCTCACCGCCCGCCGCCAGTGGCACTGCGAGCTGCCCGAGGGCGGCGCGCAGATCTTCTGCGGCGGCACCCACCTGCACCACCTCGGCGAGCTGGCCGAGCTGCGCACCGAGCTGCGGCTGTCCGAGGACGGCACCGAGCTGGTCGCCGTCACCAGCCCCAAGCGGGCCTGAGAACGCCGCGGGCGGCCACCCCTCGCCCGAGGGGTGGCCGCCCGTCCTGCGTGCGCTCTGCCGGGACCGTCGGGTCCGCTCGGCCCGCTGGGTCCTCGCCGCGTGGTCAGACCGCGGTGCGGTGGAAGTTCAGGTACGAGCGGGACGGCGTCGGGCCGCGCTGGCCCTGGTAGCGCGAGCCGTAGCGCTCCGAGCCGTACGGGTGCTCCGACGGCGAGGAGAGGCGGAACAGGCAGAGCTGCCCGATCTTCATGCCCGGGTACAGCTTGATCGGCAGCGTCGCGACGTTCGACAGCTCCAGCGTCACGTGGCCGCTGAAGCCGGGGTCGATGAAGCCGGCCGTGGAGTGGGTGAGCAGGCCGAGCCGGCCCAGGCTCGACTTGCCCTCCAGCCGGGAGGCCACGTCCTCGGGCAGCGTGATGACCTCGTACGTCGACGCCAGCACGAACTCGCCCGGGTGCAGGATGAACGCCTCGTCGCCCTCCGGCTCGACCAGCCGGGTCAGGTCCGGCTGCTCCTCCGAGGGGTCGATGTGCGGGTACTTGTGGTTCTCGAACACGCGGAAGAAGCGGTCGAGGCGCACGTCGATACTCGACGGCTGGATCATCGACGGGTCGAACGGGTCGATGGAGACCCGGCCCAGGTCGATTTCGGTCCGGATGTCCTTGTCAGAGAGCAGCACGCTTCGAGGTTACGTGCAAGAAAGGGCCCCGGACGAATCCGCCCGGGGCCCCACCGCGTCCTCCTGGTCCTCCCGCCGACCGTCAGGCCAGGAACTCCGCGGCCTCCAGCCGCATCGCCTGCGCCAGTTGCGGCTCCGACAGCTCCCGCACGTCGGCCAGCACCGAACTCCGCAGCCGTCCGCACTGCGGACAGCGGATCAACCGCCCGGGACCGAGCCGGCCCGGACCGAGGTTCTGCATCGGGAACGTGGTGGTGCTGAACAGGTGCCCCTCGGCACAACGAACGACGGCGCGCTGCTCCATCGATCCCCTTCCCATCCCTAACCCAGTACTCACCCGTACTCACGCGCCCTGGCGGCCGAGCCCCGGGACAGCGTCACATTAGGGGATGTTCCGGACAATCCTCACCGTGGCTCGCCGCCCCCGACCCCACCCGCCGGAGCGCTCGTACGCGGCCCACACAGTACGCCTCCGCACCCGCCCCCACCCCGCTCCGCCACGCCCCCGGATCCCTCGTGCAACCGCAGTCACGGATGGGGTACAGTGACACTGGATCGAGCGGTCTCTGACGGCTCATCAGGCGGGCGTAGTTTAATGGTAGAACATGAGCTTCCCAAGCTTAGAGCGCGAGTTCGATTCTCGTCGCCCGCTCCACTGCCGAAAGCCGCAGGTCACATGACCTGCGGCTTTTGCGTTGTCCGGGCTCTGGGGCTCCGGGCTCCGGGGGTGTGGCGGCCGGGCGGAGTGCCGGTTTCGGGGGAAGCCCGGTCGGGGGTGGGGTGTGCGCCCTAGGATCGGCGGGTGACTGATGCGACCGCGCAGCGGCTGCGCGTTCTTCCGGAGGCCTTGTGCGTCGAGCGGCCGGCCGATGAGGCGTCGGCCCTGGCGTCGGCGTGGATCTCGCTGGTCCGGGCCCCCGAGGGGCTGACCGTGGTGCGTGCGGTGGACGAGCGGGTGGACGGTGTGTCCGTCGAGCGGTGGAGGGCGCTGTACAGCGGTGACGCGGCCCACGGGCTCGACCTGCCGGGTGTGCTGTCCCGGCTCCTCGCGCCGTTGGCGGCGGCCGGGGTGCCGGTGTTCGTGGCGTCGACGTTCAACGCGGACCTGGTGCTGGTGCCCGCGCAGCGGCTCGCCGCGGCGGTGGACGTCCTTCGGTCGGCCGGTCACCGGGTCGAGGGCTGAGCGGGAGGGGCCGGGGCGACAGCCCGGCCGCCCCCTCGGAGGCCGGGCTGTCGGGTTCGGCCGGGCGGTGGCTCAGCGGGTGGTGAGGGCTTCCAGGGTGGGGACGAGGGCGGTCGGGGTGGGGAGGGCGGCGTTCTCGGCGCGGAGCCGGTCGGCGGCCTCGCGGAGGCCCGGGTCGGTGATCAGGCGGTCGAGGAGGGCGGTGTCCACGGCGTCGGAGGCCGAGCTCAGCGCGGCGCCGGTCGCGGTGAGCGCCTCGGTGTTGATGAAGTGGTCCGCGCCCTGGGGGAGGAGCAGCTGGGGCAGGCCGGCCTGAAGGGCGGTCAGCATGGTGCCCGAACCGCCGTGGTGGATCAGGGCGTCGGCGCGGTTGAGCAGTTCGTTCAGCGGGACCCAGGGCAGGCCGCGGACGTTGTCGGGCAGGGTGCCGAGCGGGGCGAGGTCGGCGCCGCCGACGGCGAGCAGGAAGTCGGCGTCGACCTCGGCCGCGGCCTCGACCAGGCGGACGACCGCGCGGACGCCGTCGAGCTCGGCGAGGACGGTGCCCAGGGTGACGACGATCCGCGGACGGTCGGCGGGGCGGAGGAACTCGGTCGGGACCACGCCGCCGCCGTTGTAGGGGATGTAGCGCATCGCCAGGCCGCCCGGGTCGCCGCCGAGCGGGCCGACGTTGAGCGCGGTGGAGGCGGCCGGGCCGGCCAGGCCGTGCCGCTCGTAGACGTCGGTGAAGTGGGAGGCGAGCAGCCCGCTCATGGGGATGCCGGGGCTGACCCCGAAGTTGTTGATCACCGACGGGATCTTGAGCAGGGTCGCGACCAGCGGTGCGGCGGCCTGGAAGGAGTCGTGGACGAGCAGGTCGGCGCCCCAGTCGGCGGCGGCCTCCAGCAGTCCGTCGACGCCGGGGCGGGAGGCGTGCGCGAAGATCGCGGCCGCCATGTCGAAGATCTCGTCCTGCGGCTTGTCCGGGGTGACGTACCGGATCTTGCCTTCGAGGCGCTCCTCGAACATCTCCCGCAGGGTCCGGCCGTCGCCGATCTCGACGATCGGGAAGCCCGCGCTGCGGAGTTGGTCGAGCGGCTGCCCGCAGGCGAACAGGACCTCGTGCCCGGCGGCGCGCAGCGCCTGGGCGGTCGGGACCATCGGGAAGAGGTGACCGGCCGCGGCGGGGCCGGTGAAGAGTATGCGCATGGTGGACTCCTTGCAATGAAGCTGACGAGGCAGTCTCACCTTGGAAGTTGACGTTCAGTCAATTTGATTCCAATCACCATGCGCGCTAATCAGCCGTTTTGATCAGGGGCTTGTCTCCCGGGCGGCGGTGTGCTCCGAAATCCGCTTCCGCGCCCCCTCCGCCCTGCGCCGCCCGCCCTGCGCCGCCCGCTGTCCGTGGCCCGTCGGCCGTCGCCCGTTGCTCATGCGGCGTCGAGGAACTCCCGGACGGTCTTGGTGAACGCCTCGCCCTCCTCGGCGAACACGATGTGGCCGGTGTCGAACTCGGCGTAGACGCTGCCCGGGAGGGCGGCGTGCAGGCGCCGCGCGTTCTGCACCGGGACGGTGGCGTCCTGGGTGCAGCCGACCACCAGGGCCGGGGCCTGGACGCGGGGCAGCAGCGGGGTGAGGTCCAGGCCGAGGTCGAGGGCGACGTGCCGCAGGGTGCCGGGGGTCGGCTGCATGTAGGCGGCGTTGGCCTCGACGGCGTCGCGGCCGATCCGGTCGAGGAAGCCGCGGCTGAAGGCGGTGAGGGTGGCGTAGCCGCCGAAGGCGGCCGGGTGGTCGGCGAGCGACAGCCAGGTGGCCATGGACAGGCGCATGTACTCGTCCTGCTCGGCGCTGATCCAGCCGGCGGCGGCGACCAGGCGGCGGACCTGGTCGGGGCGCTGGGCGGCGGCCGCGGTGGCGACGACGGCGCCGAGCGAGAAGCCGAAGACGTCGGCGGGGCCGCGCCCGGCGTCGTCGATCACGGCGTTGACCTGGGTGGCGAGAGTCTCCAGGGTCAGCGGGGAGCCGTCGTCCTCGGCGGCGTCGCTGCCGGAGAGGTCGGGCAGCAGCACGGTGTAGCGGTCGGTGAAGGAGCCCAGCAGGCCGTCCCACATGCCGGAGCCGGGGCCGGTGCCGTGGACCAGGACGAGGGTGTCGGGGCCGTCGCCGACGACGCGGTAGGGGATGCGGGCGGTGCCGACGGTGATGGTGGGCATGACGGGGGTCCTCTCGGGGTCGGTGGTGCCGTTGGGCGGCGGGCTGTTCCCGTCGGCGGCACGAGAAGTAAACTACACAGTGCAGAGCAGTGATGCAACTGCACCGTGCAGTGCAATTTGGAGGTGTGGAAACGGTGGGGATGGAACTGTCCGTACCCGTCCGCCGTCCAAGCAGTGACGGAATCCCAGCCCGGGTTGAACGCCGGGAGGAGTACGGAGGGCCCTGTGCAGTCAGGTGGTGCCGAACTCAACGTCGGATGCCCGGACGGTTGCCCCGGTGGCGCGCCGGCCGTGCCCGCCTGGTGGTGGTCGGGGTCGGAGCCCGGGGTGACGGTCGATCAACTCGACGCCGCCGAACGCTGTGAGACGCTGCTCCAGGACACCGTGGACGCCATCGACCCGGCGCCCGCCTGGCAGGAGGCGCCGCCCCGGTCCGGCGCGCGGCTGCCGAAGCCGGGGCGCGAGTCGGCGGTGCTCTGGTACGTCACCCGGGGGCGGGACATCCTCACGGTCGTCTCGCTGCCCCGGCGGGCGGTGCTGGTGGGCGTGGTGGAGCGGCACTGGCGGCGGCGAGGCTGGACGATCACCTCGCTGAACGCGGACCCGGACTGCCCGGGGGTGGCCGCGACCACCCGGGACGGCTATCGACTGGCGCTCTGCTTCGGCGAGTTGGGCGAGGCCGGGCTGACCGCGAGCTCGCCCGGAGTGGCCCGCTCGGAGCGGCTCCCGGTGCCTGCGGGGGACGGCGGCCGCGGCTCGGTGCCGGTGCCGTCCGTGTGCTGCCCGTACTGGAGCGCGCTGGTGTAGTCCCCGGCCGGAAGGGGATCGGGGGAGGCGTGGAGCGAGTCCCCCCGGACACGCTCCACGCCGCCTCGTTGCGCGGCTTCGGCGTCGCCGCTCCCCCCGACACCCCGGCAGCCCTGCCGCACCCCCCTGGCCCCACTCTCCGGCGAGAGCGGTCCGCACAGGCCCCGGCAGGTCCCCACCCCCGGGGACGTCGTTGGTCTCACGCTAACAAACCGCGTGGTTGGTTTGTCAATAGTCGAATCCACGAAACATCCACATTGTGGCGATCGTCCCGGACCGGCTCGAAAGGCTTCGGACCAGGTGGTTGTGGGCCCATCAGGCGCCGTAGGCCGACGGTCGCGCGCACGCGCGGGACGGCTCACCCCGCACACATCGGGCTGGAATCCGACATTCCGAGCATCATGGCAGCACGCAGCGGCACCGCGCGAGCGCTCAGCGCAGCAGTCGGCGTTCCTTGGCCACCGCCACCGCGCCCGCCCGGGTGTCCACGCCCAACTTGTCGTAGATCCGCCCGAGATGCGTCTTCACCGTGGCCTCGCTGATGAACAGCGCCCGCGCGATCTCCCGGTTGCCCAGCCCCTGTGCCAGCTGTACGAGGATGTCGTGCTCGCGGTCGGTGAGCTTCGGTGCGGGGGCCCGCATCTGGGCCATCACGCGGGAGGCGACCGGCGGCGAGAGCACGGTCCGGCCCTGTGCGGCCGCGTGCACGGCGGCGAACAGCTCCTCCGGCCGCTCGGCCTTCAGCAGGTAGCCGGTGGCGCCGGCGGCGATCGCCCGGGTGATGTCGGCGTCGGTGTCGTACGTGGTGAGCACCAGGACGTGCGGCCCGCCCGGGGCGGCGGTGATCCGCCGGGTGGCCTCCACGCCGTCGATGCCGTCGCCGAGTTGGAGATCCATCAGCACCACCTGCGGCGTCAGCCGGGCGGCCAGCGCGACGGCCTCCTCCCCGGTGCTGGCCTCGCCGACCACCTCGATGTCGCCCGCGCTGGCGAGCAGGGCGAGCAGGCCGGCCCGGACCACCGCGTGGTCGTCGCAGACCAGCAGCCGGACGGGGGCCGGTTCGCTTCGCGCGTTCATCGGTGCTCCAGGGGGATCGCGGCGGAGACGACGGTGCCCTCGCCGGGGGTGCTCTCCACGGTCAGCGTGCCACCCAACTGCCGAAGCCGGGCGCGCATCGCGGGCAGTCCGTACCCGCGGCCGCCCCCGGTGCCCGCGGCCTCCGGGTCGAAGCCGAGGCCGTCGTCCGCGATGTCCAGGACGGCCTGGTCGCCGAGGAAGGACAGGGTGATCGCCGCGGTCGACGCCCCGGCGTGCTCGCGGACGTTGGCCAGTGCTCCCTGGGCGATCCGCAGCAGCGCGGACTGCGCGGCGGCGGGCAGCGGTACGGGCGTGCCGTCCAGGTGGAAGCGGACCGGCAGACCGCTCTCGGCGGACTCCCGCCCGGCCAGCGCCCGCAGCGCTCCGTCGAGGGTGCGGCCGTCGGCGAGTTCGGCGGGTGCGAGGTCGTGGACGAAGCGGCGGGCCTCGGCCAGGTTCCGGGCGGCCACCTCGGCGGCGGTGCGGACGTGGGTGCGGGCGGTCGCCGGATCGGTGTCCCACGTGCGGTCGGCGGCCTGCAGCAGCATCTGCTGGCTGGACAGGCCCTGAGCCAGGGTGTCGTGGATCTCCACCGCCAGCCGCTCGCGCTCGGCCAGGGTGCCCTCGCGCCGTTCGGTGGCGGCGAGTTCGCGCCGGGTGCGGACCAGGTCGGTGATCAGCGCGCGCTGCCGGGCGGCCTGCCGGGCCATGAAGAGGAAGACGCCGGTGGCGAGCGCGGCCACGGCGGGTGGCAGCAGGACGAGGGTGGCGTCCACCCCGCCCGGCAGCCGGATCTCGGCGATCACCACCAGCAGCGTCAGCGCGCCCACCAGCGGGATAGCCGCCTTCGAGGGCAGCGCCCGCAGCGCGGTGTAGATCAGCGGGACGGCGCACCAGGCGAAGCTCGGGGCGAGCAGCACCAGCACCACCCAGAGCGTGACCACCAGCCCCAGCGGCCATCTGCGGCGCCGGCCCGACGCGGTCGGACGGTGGTGGTCGAGCCAGGAGCCGGCCGGCTGGGCGGCGGCCAGGGCGGCGCTCAGTCCGATCACCCAGGGCGCCTGGGGGCTGCCGGAGTGATGGGTGAGGTAGCGGTTGAGCGAGGCCGCGAGCAGCACCACGAAAGCGGAGTCCAGCAGCACCGCCAGCCGGCCCGCGTCCGGATCCCCGGCGTCGCGGCCGACGGCGCCGGGCCGGCCGGCGGCGGGGCGGGGCTGTGGCACGGGTGGCTCCTGGTCGAACGGGCGGCGCACGGGACGGGCCGCGCAGGGGTGCGCGGCGCAGGAGGTGCACACGGGCCGCGCACCGGCGGCGCACCGGCTGCGCGCGGCGGCAGACCGCACTGACCTGCGCCGATCCCTCGATGGTGACCCGTCCGGCCCGGTCCCGCATCAGCCGATCGGTTGACGCCGTCGTCCCCCATCATGCCCGGACGCACGCGCCGGACCGCCGATGTGGCGGCCGCGGTCCCGGACGGAGGATCGAAGCACGCCGCCGGGCGATCCGCCTCGGCCCGGCGCCCCCCGATCCCCGCACCACCCCGCAGACCGTCGAGGAGCTGGACCATGAAGAAGACCTCCGTGCGCACCCGGGTGCTGACCGGCGCCGTCGCCGCCGCCGCGATCGCCGCGGCCACCGTGGGCGCCGTCTCGGCCAGTGCCGAGACCACCGAGACCCCGGCTGCCCCGGCCGCGGTGAAGGCCGACACGCAGAACAAGAACCTCGCCCAGAGCACCGGCCTGACCATCGACGCCGCCACCCGCGCCGCCCAGGCCGCCCTGGACGCGGCGACCAAGGCCGGTCAGCACGTGTCGGTCGCGGTCGTCGACCGGGACGGTGTCACCCGGGTGCTGCTGAAGGGTGACGGCGCCGGCCCGCAGGCCCCGGAGTCGGCCGAGCGCAAGGCCTTCACGGCGGTCTCCTGGAACGCGCCGACCTCGGAGCTGGCCAAGCGCCTGGCCCAGGCCCCGAACCTCAAGGACATCCCGGGCACGCTGTTCCTGGCCGGCGGCGCCCCGGTGCAGTCGAAGGGCGCTCCGGTCGCGGCGATCGGTGTCGCGGGCGCGCCCAGCGGCGACCTGGACGAGCAGTTCGCGCAGGCCGGCGTGGCCGAGCTGGCGAAGTGAGGCTTCCCCGCCCCGTCGCCCGGCCGGCGGGCTGACCACCCCTCCCGCCCCACCCCGCCGGCGGGGTGACGCCCCGGCCGGTCGGCCGTCCCGTGACGCGGGATGGCCGACCGGCCGGTTTCACTGACTCATTCGGGTGAACGCCGGGAGGGTCGCCGCAGAACACGGGGTGACCCTTCGAAAAGCCGCTGCCGCTGTCAGTGCCGCGTGGCAGGCTTCCCGGTATGACGGCGTGGACCCTCAACGACATCGAACGTGCGATCCGCTCCTCCTGGGGTGTCGACACCTGTGCGCCCGAGGATCTGGCCCACTGGCGTCCCGACAATCCCGCCCGCGGCCAGTGCGGGGTGACGGCGATGGTCGTGCACGACCTGCTCGGTGGTGAGCTGATGATGGGCGAGGTGCACGTCGACGGGGTCCGGACGGACCTCCACTGGTGGAACCGCTTCGCCACCGGCTTCGAGATCGACCTCACCCGCGAGCAGTTCGGGCCGGACGAGTTGGTCGGCCCCGGTCGCCCGGTCGCCCGCCCGGCCCGTCCCGGCCGGCTGCAGGCCCAGTACGAGCTGCTGCGCGCCCGGGTGATCGCCGAGCTGGAGCGCGGGGCCGCCGCGCACCGCACCCGGATGCCGGCGCGCGCCTGCGCCTGAGCGCCCGGGCGCAGCGAGCAGTCCCACCGTCGTGAGCGGCCCGGACGGCCCGAGCGGCCGGGCTCCGTTCGGATCCTGACGTACAGTCGGCCGCAGTGATCGACAGCGGCGACGGGAGTGCGCGGATGACCGGGATGACGGTCGGCTTCGTGGGGCTGGGTTCGATGGGGCGGGGCATGGCCGGAAGCCTGCTGCGGGCCGGTCACACCGTACGGGTCTGGAACCGCTCGCCCGAGCCGGTGGCCGCCCTGGTGGCCGAGGGCGCGCAGGCGGCCGGCTCGCTCGCCGAGGTGTTCGACGCCGACACGGTGGTCTCCATGCTCGCCAACGACGACGCGGTCGAGCGCCTGCTGCTCGACCCCGCCCTGCTGACCGGCGCCGCGGCGACCCTGCACGTCAACATGGCCACCGTCTCGCTCGCGCTCGCCGAGCGGGCCGAGGCGCTGCACGCCGACCACGGCATCGGCTACGTTGCCGCGCCCGTCCTCGGTCGACCGCCGGTCGCGGCCGAGGGGCGGCTGAACATCCTCGTCGCGGGCGCTGCCGACCTGCTGACCAGGGCCGAGCCGCTGTTCGCCGCGATGGGGCAGCGCACCTGGCACTTCGGCGAGAGCCCCCGGCAGGCCAACACCGCCAAGATCAGCACCAACTTCCTGCTGGCCTGCGCGATCGAGTCGCTGGCCGAGGCGTGCAGTCTGGCCGACGCCCACGGGGTCCGGCCGACCGACCTGGTCGAGATGCTCACCACCACGCTCTTCCCCGGGCCGATCTACTCCGGCTACGGCGCGATGGTGGCCGAGCGGCGGTACGAGCCGGCCGGTTTCCGGCTGCCGCTCGGGCTCAAGGACGTCGGCCTCGCGCTGGAGGCCGGGGCGGCCCGCCACGTGCCGCTGCCCTTCGGCAGCATCCTGCGGGACGCCTTCCTGGACGCACTGGCGCACGGGGACGGGGACAAGGACTGGGCGGCGGTCGCCGCGGTGGCCCGCCGCCGGGCCGGACTGCCCGCGTAGCCGACGGCCGGGGCATCGGCGCGGGCCACCGAGCGCGGGCCAGGGCGCGGGCCAGGGCGCGGAGGGGGCGTGAGCAGGGGCGCGGGCCCGGAATAACCGGGGCGGGCCGGGTGCTCGCACCCCCGTCCGCGCCGTGTGACCCGGGGGAGATCCGATGTCCGACCAGCAGCCGTCCGACCAGCCGTTCGACGAACCGTCCGGCGCCGGGACGCCGCGGCGTTTCCTGTTCCTCGACGCCAGCGCGCGCACCGACGGCAACTCCGCCCGACTCGCGCGGCTGGCCGCCGAGTCGAGCCTGCCGGCCAGGGCCGAGCAGCGCTGGCTGCGGCTCGACGACCACCCGCTGCCCGTCTTCCGGGACCTGCGGCACGACGGCGACGGCCACTACCCCGAGCCCGTCGGCCACGAGCGGACCCTGCTGGACGCCACCCTGGCGGCCACCGACCTGGTCCTCGTCGCGCCGCTGTACTGGTACACGCTGCCGACCAGCGCCAAGCTCTACCTCGACCACTGGTCGGGCTGGCTCCGGGTGCCCGGACTGGACTTCCGCGCCCGGATGGACGGCGCCACCCTCTGGGGGGTCACCGCCCTCAGTGGTTCCGACGAGAAGGCCGAGCCGCTGATCGGCACGCTCCGGCTGACCGCCGAGTACATGCGCATGCGTTGGGGCGGCGTGCTGCTCGGCAACGGCACCCGCCCGGGCGACGTACTGCGCGACGAGCGGGCGCTGATCGCGGCCAAGTCCTTCTTCGCGGGCTGACCGCCTCCGACGATCCGTCCCCGGCGGCCCGATCCCGATCCGTCCCCGGCGGCCCGAACCCGACTTGCCCCCGTCGGCCGGTCCCGATCCGACCCCCGGGATCCGTACCGTTCCCGCCCCGGGTGCGGTACGGTCCTTCGGACGTGTACCCGTCACTCCCGGTCATCTTTTGGCAAAGCACAAAAGCCTTGCACATGGACGGAGTTGGACGAACCGGGCGCGTTGCTTCCACCGCTCGGGCACAGTGCGGCACCCGCCTTCCGGACGGGCCGGATCGTTCGGTACTCTCCGTCGCACTTTCAGCTTCGCGGGGGGACGCGGCGTCTGCGGCCGCCCCTCGCGCCCGGGCCTCGCCCGGAAACGTCCGTGAGGTCTCCCTTGTCCATACGTCGCAGTCTTGCCCTCGCCGGCGCCGCCGCGCTCGCGTCCTCGCTCGTGCTGGCCGGCGCCCAGGGCGCCATGGCCGTCGGAGTCACCGGCTCCCCCTCCGCGTCCGCCCCGGCCGAGAAGGCGGGCCACAAGGCCCTCGACCTCTCGGTGCGCGGCGTTCCGGACACCTTCGTCGCCGGCGGCGACGCCCGCGTGTTCACCTACCGGATCGACAACTCGACCAAGAGCGACTTCGTCGCCTTCCCGCTGCTGAAGTTCAAGAACAAGGCGGGCTCGCTCACGGCGAAGGACCTCAAGGTCGAGTACCAGCTGCCGGCCCGCCTGCCCGGCGGCGGCACCTGGCGGACCGGTGCCGTCGCGCCCGGTGGCGGCGACGGCGACGACAGCGCCGTGCTGATGCTGCTCGGCGACGTCACCGGCGACGGCAACGCCGCCGACGACGCGATGCTCTACGTCGGCCAGGGCAAGCGCATCGACATCGACGTCCGCGTCTCCTTCGGCAAGGACACCCCGCTGGGCAAGGCCGGTGTCGTCCCGGTGGTCTTCTCCGCCGACACCGGCGACGAGAACGACCACGGCAGCTTCAGCTGTGACGGGATCAAGGGCGCTGGCTTCACCATCAAGGCCGGCGGCGGCAAGCCCACCCCGACCGCCACCCCGACCAAGACCGGCAAGCCGACCCCGACGACGAGCCACTCGACGAGCGCGTCGCCGACCGCCACGGCGACCGCGACCGCGACCGCGACCGCCACGGCCACCGCCACGGCGACGGCCACCGGGACCCCGACCACCGAGCCGACCACCCCGGCGCCGACCACCCCGGCCCCCGGCACCGGCTCGCCGTCCGCCTCCGCGACCACCGCCGCTCCGGCGCCGTCCGGCAGCAGCACGGACGTCCAGCAGCCGATCGACTTCCCGGTGCAGAACCCGACCGTCACCCCGCCGAAGATCACCCCGGGCGGCGTCAGCAAGGCCAAGACCGCGGCCGACAACGCGGACAAGGCGCTGGCCCAGACCGGTGGCGGCGACGACACCACCGCGATCGCGGCCGTCGGCGGCGCCGTCCTGGTGGCCGGTGTCGGCACCCTCGTGGTGCTGCGCCGCCGCAAGACCGGCCAGCACAGCTGACCAGGGAGAACCGTTTTCCGGGTACCCCCGTGTCGCCCGCGCCGTCCACCGGACGGTCATGCGGGCGGCACGGGCGGTACTCCTCCGTCACATAGGATGTCCGGCCGGAGGGGGGCGGAACCGGCGGGGAGAGGACAGGTGCGGGAAGCACGCACGGCACGGGGCACCACGGATTACGAGGCAGCGACCGGGCGGATCGCGGGGCTGCCGCTCCGCAGGCACCACGTCCTGCTGGTCGGCTGGACGGTGCTCTGGTTCTTCCTGGTAGAGCCGAGCGGCGGCTTCTCCTGGCACTACCTGCGCCAGGGCGAGCAGCTGCTCTTCAGCGGCCAGCCCGACGGCGGCCTGTCGCTCTACGCCCACCACCCGGAGCTGCAGATCGGCCCGGTCAGCCTGGCCGCGGCCAGGCTCACCGCCCCGTTCTCGCCGCACACCGGCCAGCTGGTCGCCGAGGCGGCGAGCGCCGCGCTCGGCCTGGTGATGCTGGTCGTGATCGGCCGCACCGCGGCCCTCTACTACCTGGGCACCGGCACCAACCACCGCCGGCTCCAGCAGCGGCTGCTGATCGCCGGACTGGCCTTCATCCCGATGTGGGTCGAGGTGTCGGTCCGCTTCGCGCACCTGGACGACGTCCTCGCGCTGTTCTTCACCTGCCTCGCCGCACACGCCCTGGCCCGCGGCAAGCCCATCCAGGTCGCGATCTTCCTGGCGCTCGCGGTGGACTCCAAGCCCTGGGCGCTGGCCTTCGCCCCGCTGATCCTGGCGCTGCCCCGGCGCAGCTGGATGCGCACCGCGCTCTGGTTCGCCGCCCTGGTGGCGATCGCCTGGCTGCCGTTCTACCTGGGCAACCTGGACACCATGGCGGCGGCCAAGTTCACCATCCCCAACCAGCCCGCCTCCGCACTGCGCTGGTTCGGGGTGACCGACCCGGCCACCCCCTGGTGGGACCGCCCGACCCAGTTCGCGCTCGGCATCGGCCTCGGCAGCATCGCGGTGTGGCGCGGCCGCTGGCCGGCCGTGGTGCTGCTCGGCGCGGACGCCCGGATCCTCCTCGACCCGAGCGTCTACACGTACTACACGGCCTCGATCCTGCTCGGCACCCTGCTCTGGGACGCGGTCGGGCAGAAGCGGCTCGTCCCGTGGTGGAGCTGGATCGCGCTGGCCGCGCTGTACGGCGGCACGCTGCTCCTGCCGTCCGACTCGGCCCGCGGCTTCGTCCGGCTCGCCTTCGTGGTGGTCTCCGCCGCGTACGTGCTGCTCTGGCCCACCCAGCAGCCCCGCCGACCCCGGGCCGGCGGCCAGGGCGACGGCGGACGCCGGGCGGCCCGGCGGCGCGAACGGGTGCTGGTCGGCGCCGACGCCTGAGCGGCCGACCGCCCGCTCGCCCGCCCGACCGCCTGAGCGGCCGACGCCTGACCGGCCCGACGTCGACGGGGTCGACGCCCGGAAAGGCGGCTTGACCCTCACGCGACGTGAGAGCCGAGGGTGGTGGTCAGCACCAGGGAGGAACTCCGATGACCAGTGAGGGCTACTCGGTCGGTGCCGTGGCGAAGATCGCCAAGGTGACCGTCCGCACCCTGCACCACTACGACGAGATCGGCCTGCTGTCCCCGGCCGGCCGTACCCGCTCCGGCTACCGCCGGTACGTGGACGCCGACCTCGACCGGCTGCAGCAGATCCTTTTCTACCGCGAACTCGGGTTCCCCCTGGAGGAGATCGCGGCGATCCTGGACGACCGCTCGGTCAGCCCGAGCGAGCACCTCCGGCGGCAGCACCGGCTGCTGACCGACCGGATCCAGCACCTCCAGGACCTCGCCGCAGCCGTCGAACACGCCATGGAGGCACGGAGAATGGGAATTCAGCTGACCCCGGAGGAGAAGTTCGAGATCTTCGGCGAGGGCTACCAGGAGGAGTGGGAGCAGGAGGCCGAGCAGCGCTGGGGCGACACCGCTGCCTGGGCCGAGTCCCAGCGCCGCACCGGCGGCTACTCCAAGGCCGACTGGCAGCGGATCCAGGCCGAGATGACCGAGCTCAACACGGCCCTGGCCGCGGCGGTCACCGCCGGCGAGCCCGCCGACGGCACGGTGGCCATGGACCTCGCCGAGGAGCACCGCCAGCACATCTGCCGGAACTTCTACGACTGCACGTTCACCATCCACCGCGGTCTGGCCTGCCTGTACGTCTCGGACCCGCGCTGGACGAGCACCTACGAGGACCTCGCCCCGGGCCTGGCGCAGTGGCTGCACGACGCCATCGTCGCCAACGCGGACCGGCGCGAGCAGGCGTGACGGGCGGCCCGGCGTGACGGGCGGGCAGACGTGACGCCGTGATCCCGTGACGGCGTCGCGGGATCACCGGATCACGCGACCCCGCGTCCGAAGGAGCGCCGGTAGGCGGTCGGCGAGGTGCGCATCACCCGGCCGAAGTGGTGGCGGAAGGTCGCGGAGCTCTCGAAGCCGACGGCCGCGGCGATCTCCTCCACCGTCCCGTCCGGTGACTCCAGCAGCGGCAGGCTGGCCGCGATGCGCTGGGTGACGACCCAGCGCATCGGGCTGGTCCCGTTGCGGGCGGTGAAGTGCCGCAGGTACGAGCGGTCCGACATCCGGGCGGCGCGGGCCAGCACCGGGACGGTCAGCGGGGACGACAGGTGGTCCAGCGCCCACTGCATGCTGCGGGCGATCCCGTCGTCCTCCTCCTCGACCGGGCCGACCGCCGCCTCGATGAACTGGGCCTGGCCGCCGTCCCGGTGCGGCGCCACCACGAAGCGGCGGGCCACGGTGTTGGCCACCTTGGCGCCGTGGTCCCGGCGGACCAGGTGCAGGCAGAGGTCGATCCCGGCCGCACTGCCCGCGCTGGTGAGCACGTCCCCGTTGTCCACGTACAGCACGTCCGGGTTGACCCGCACCGCCGGGTGGCGCTGTTGCAGCAGCTCGGCGTACCGCCAGTGGGTGGTCGCCTCCCGGCCGTCCAGCAGCCCGGCGGCGGCCAGCGCGAAGGCGCCCGAGCAGATCGACACGATCCGGGCGCCGCGTTCGTGCGCCGTGCGCAGCGCCGCCACCAGCCCGGGGGAGACGTCACCGCCGAAGGCGTTCGGCACCCCGGGGACCACCACGGTGTCGGCGGCCGCCAGTTCGTCCAGTCCGTGCGGGGCGGTCAGCGTGAAGCCGCCCACCGCGTCCAGCGCCGTCCCGGGCCGGTCGGCGCACACCTTCAGGCCGTACCAGGGGGCCGCCAGCAGCCCGGTCAGTTCGGGCCGGGCCAGCCCGAACACCTCGACCACGACGCCGAGTTCGAACGGGGCCATGCCCTCGAAGGCGTACACCGCGACGTCGTGCACGGGCTCCGGCCGCCGGCCGATGGCGACGGCCACCGGCCGCGGCCGCGGCTCGGTCGTGGTGCCGGTCGCGGTGTCGGCGTCGGTGTCGACCGCGCCCTCGACGTCCTGCTCGGCCATGCGAACCCCCTGCTCACGGGTGGCGGAACGCCGGCGAGTCTAGCCGTCCCGGCCTCCTCGGATATTTCTTCGAACCCACCTGCAACCTCCACCCCTGCTGCACGTCCAGTAGGTGTGGGGGCGGAGGGAACCGAGGCGAGGGCAGCTGGGAGGATCCCCCCGATCACGATCTTGATCAGGTGGGTCTGACGGTTCGGCGAACGCCGTCACCGTCCCGGGGGAAAGCGAAAGCGCACATGTCCATGGCCATCGGGCCGACCGTCGTGCCGGGAAAGGCGCGCGGCTTCACCGTCCGCGGTGTGGTCGCCGTGCTGTTCGGCGCGCAGGAGGTCGGCGAGCCCCTCGCCGGCCCCGTCACCGAGCAGGAGGTGAAGCAGCGCCGCTCCGGTTTCCGGCTGCTGCGCGGCGGTCGCAAGCCCGAGGAGGAACGGCCCACCCTGACCGACCTCTACCACGCCCACCGGCTCGGCCTGGTGCGGATGGCCGTGCTCCTGGTCGACCACCAGGACCTGGCCGAGGACGTCGTCCAGGAGGCCTTCACCCAGCTCTACCAGCGCCACGGCGAGCAGCTGGACGACCTGGACAACGCGCTCGGGTACCTGCGGACGTCCGTGGTCAACGGCGCCCGCTCGATGCTGCGCCGCCGCAAGACCGCCCGTGAGTACGTGCCGCCGCACGAGCCCGACGCCGCTTCGGCGGAGGACCACGCGGTGCTCAACGACGAGCACCGGCGGGTCCTGGTGGCGATGCAGGAGTTGACTCCCCGCCAGCGTGAGGTGCTGGTGCTGCGCTACTGGTCCGACATGTCGGAGGCGCAGATAGCCGAGACCCTGGGACTCTCCCGGGGTGCCGTGAAGTCCACGGCCAGTCGTGCCCTGGACGCCTTGGAAAAGCACCTGGAGAAGGTTCGATGACCGACAAGTTCCCCCGCCGAATCGGCGGCGACGGCGACGGACCGGCCGAAACCCCGACCGAACGGCTGCTCCGCGAGGCGATGGGCGCGCGTGCCGCCCTGGTCACGGCGAACAGCCTGCGCCCGGCCGCGCCCCCGAAGAGCCGGATCCGCCGACTGCGCCCGGTGTACGCCGTCACCGTCCCGTTCGGCCTGGCCGCCGCGATGGCGCTGGGCGTGCTCACCTTCCACGGTGAGCCGGTCGCCCACGACCAGGTCCCGCCGCCGCCGGCCGCGTCCGTGACGACCTCCCCGAGCCCGACCGCCGAGCCGACCCCCACCCCCACCCCGTCGGCGACCCCCACCGACACCGGGACCCCGACGGGCGAGCCCGAGACCGACCTCCCCCTCGCCGACGACGCCCCCCCGTCCTCCAGCCCGTCGGCCACCAACACCGTGCCGAGCGGACCGTCGACCTCGTACACCTTCCGCGGCGTCAAGTTCAAGGTGCCGGCGGGCTGGAAGACGGTGCCGCTCTCGACGAGCATGGTCTGCGTCCTGAGCCCGGGCGCGCCGACGGACTCGTCGTCGAACTGGTCCCAGGACCGGTGCGAGCCGTACGGCGTCTTCGTCGCGGTCTACAACACCCAGGACGAGGCCGAGCACGCCATCTGGCCCTCGATGAACGACATGGCCTCGAGTGGGGGCTGGAGCCACCAGCCGGACTGCCCGATCTGGGGCCATCCCTACTACCCCAGCGTGCCCTACTCGTCGGTCGCCCCGGCCGTGCGGACCCGGCCCACCATCGCCGGGAAGACGGCCGACAAGACCCAGTGGAAGGCCACCTGCAAGCCCGGTGACTCGTTCACGGCCCAGATGTGGGGGCTGAGTTCGGACCAGGTGTTCGTGGCGGCGAACGGCCTCAAGGACGACTACCAGGCCGGCCTGCAGACGATCGTCAACAGCCTGGACGTCAGCGGCCACAAGGCGCCGGGCATGCCGGTGCCGTCGCCGGATCCGGTGGACCCCAACACCGTCGCCGTCACGTACAGCGGGATCCTCCCGACGGGGATGGTGTCCGCCAAGGACAGGCCGGTGACCTTCTCGGTGACGTACCGGAACACCGGTATGGCCAACCTGTCGGCGGTCCAGCCGCTGGTCGTCACCGACCCGTACCCGGGGACGCCGCCCGGCCCGATCCCGATGAACGCCGGCAAGCTGGAGCGTCAGGACGGCGACACCTGGACCCAGTTGAGCATGTCGCCCGGAAGCGGCATGGACTACGCGACGGGCGGCAGGTCGGCCACCTTCCCCCTGGCGCCGGGCGCGAGCCACACGGTGACGTACCGGCTGACCATCGACCCCGCCGACGGGCCGGGGCCCATGCCGCTGCGGATGCAGGCGACGCTGCCGTACGACGGCAGCGGAACGCTGACCGTGATCGGCGAGACGATCATCAAGGAGATCGTCGTGAAGTAGCCGATCGGTGACTGCCCCGAGGCGCCGTGACCAGGGAATCCCCTGGTCACGGCGCCTTTCGGCGTTCCGGGGCGAGGTCGCGGAAAAACCTTCGGATCCACCTGCAACCCCCTGCGGGGATGGACGTCTATCAGGGTGAGAGGCGGGGAGAGCGAGCCGGCGGGGCCGGGGCTCGGGCCGGCTCCTCCGGGACGCGTGCAAGGCGTCCGCTCATCCGAAATCACCAGCACCGTGTCCTCTGGGGGGACTGTCACATGAACGCGTCCGTTATCGCCCGTATTGCGAAGATTGTTCCGCTGGTCGTCGTCGCCGCCATCGGCGCCTCCGCCTGCGACGCGTCGGAGGCCGCCCACCAGGCCGCCCCCGCCCCCACCGCCGTCCGCTCCGCCACGAGCGGGCCGGCCGCGGCCACCGCCGCGCCTACCGCGGCCGCGCCGAGCGCCCCCTCCGCTGCCCCCACCGCCGCCCCGACCGCCACCGCGTCGGCCGCCGTCGAGACGCCCGCCGCGGTGGCCGCCGACGCCACGACCGGCCCCGCCGCCAAGACCACGGCCACGACCAAGAGCACGGACAAGGGCACGGACAAGGCCACGACCACGACCACGACCAAGGGCACCGACAAGGACGCGCCCAAGCCCGTCACCAAGCCCGGCACCGGGAACGGCGGCCTCGCGATCACCTTCAACGGCCTGGGCGAGGGCCGGCAGATCCAGGTGGGCGACCAGGTGTCCTTCTCGGTGACCTGGAAGAACGACGACGCCTCGGGCAGCCGCGCGGTGGCGCCGGTGGTGGCGACCCAGGAGTTCGAGGGCGCGCAGTGCCAGCGCGGGCTCGCGATGGCGCAGGGCAGGCTGGAGCGCAAGGACGCCTCGGGCTGGAAGGCCCTGCCGTCGCTGAGCCAGGGCGGCGGGATGGACTACGCGGGCACCGGCGACGACGCCGCCTTCACCCTGGCCGCGGGCGAGAGCCGGACCGTCGAGTACCGGATGGTCCTCGACGCGGGCAACCAGCCGGGCCGGCTGGCCGTCGAGGCGGACGCCGTGCTGCCGCACTCCCTCACGGTCATGACCAAGAGCGTGGCCACCGCCTCGGTCGTCGACCGCCACCGCCCGGTGGTGACCTCGGTGTCCGCCCCCACCGCGCTGGTCGTCGGCGGGGCCCCGACCGAGTTCTCCTACAAGGTCTCGTCGCCGGACGGTTCGGCCCTGCTGCGCCCGGTGGTGCGGCTGTCCCTGCCCACGAGCGAGGGCCTGACCGGGGCGGACGTCACGGTGGAGGCCAAGGTCGGCAACGAGTGGAAGTCCTTCGAGGTGACCGCGGACTGCAACGGGCGCCTCGGGGTGGCGCCGGCCGAGCTGGTCGGCGTAATGCACGGAAGCCCGGTCGAGTACGCGTTCCGGGTCGGCCTGAAGCGGACCGGCAACGCCGGCCCGGTGGAGATCCAGGTCGGCGGGGACTCCGACGGCCACGACGGCGCGACCGCCGCCGTCCGGCCCGCCGTCCGGCGCTGACCCCGAGGACCCACGAGGGCCCGGCCTCCCACTGCTCGGGAGGCCGGGCCCTTCGGCGTACGGCGGCTGAGCCCGGGGTTCAGGCCGGGTTCAGGCCGGGGCTCAGGCCAGCGAGGCCATCCAGGCCTCGACGTCCTCGGAGCGGCGGGGCAGGCCGGCCGAGAGGTTCTCGTTGCCGTCGGCGGTGACCAGGATGTCGTCCTCGATCCGGACGCCGATGCCGCGGTACTCCTCCGGCACGGTCAGGTCGTCCTGCTGGAAGTACAGACCGGGCTCGACGGTGAGCACCATGCCGGGCACCAGCAGGGCGTCGACGTGCTCCTCGCGGCGGGAGTGGGCGCAGTCGTGGACGTCCAGGCCGAGCATGTGGCCGGTGCCGTGCAGGGTCCAGCGGCGCTGCAGGCCCAGCTCCAGGACCTTCTCGACGTCGTACGCCGAGGCGTCCAGCAGGCCCCAGGCGAGCAGGCGCTCGGCGAGCACCCGCTGCGAGGCGTCGTGGAAGTCGCGGAACCGGGCGCCGGGCTTCACCGCGGCGATGCCGGCCTCCTGGGCGTCGTACACCGCGTCGTAGATCTTGCGCTGCAGCTCGGTGAAACGGCCGTCGATCGGCAGGCTGCGGGTGACGTCGGCGGTGTAGAGGGTGTGGGTCTCCACGCCCGCGTCCAGCAGCAGCAGCTCGCCGGGGCGCACGTCGCCGTCGTTGCGGACCCAGTGCAGGGTGGTGGCGTGCGGGCCGGCGGCGGCGATGGTGCCGTATCCGACGTCGTTGCCCTCGACCCGGGCGCGGCGCCAGAAGGTGCCCTCGATCCAGCGCTCGGAGGTGGCGACGGCCTGGCCGAGCTCGCGGACCACGTCGGTGAAGCCCTTTACGGTGGCGTCGCAGGCGGCGCGCAGCTCGCCGATCTCCCACTCGTCCTTGACCAGCCGCAGGCCGCTCAGGAACTCCTTGAACTCGGCGTCCTTGTCGGCGTCCAGAGCGTCGGCCAGCGCGGCCTCCAGACCGGCGTCGCAGCCGCGGACGATCCGGGTGGGCACGGTGGAGTCGGCGGTCTTGGCGGCCAGCTCCTCGGCGGCCTTGCGGACGTCGCGCGCGGGCAGACCGAGCAGCTGCTCCTGCTCGCTCAGGCTGTGCCGGCGGCCGACCCACAGCTCGCCGTAGCCGTCCAGCCAGAACTCGCCGTTCTCGCGGTTCGAGCGGGGCAGCAGGTAGAGGGTGAACTCGTGGCCGGTGTCGCCGGTCGGCTCGGCGACGAGCACCGCGTCCTCGGTCTGGTCGCCGGTGAGGTGCACGTACTCGCTGGAGGCGCGGAAGGCGTAGTCGGTGTCGTTGGAGCGCACCCGCAGGTTGCCGGCCGGGACGACGAGGCGCTCGCCCGGGTAGGCGGCGGACAGCTTGGCGCGGCGCTCGGCCGCGTACGGGGCCTGGGCGACCGGGGAGAGGCCGTGCAGCTCGGTGTCGGCCCAGCCGGACTTCATCGAGGCGGCCAGCTCGTCGGAGATCTCGCCGTAGAGCCCGTTCTTGCGGCCCTTGAACTCCTGCGGCTCCTCGCCGCCCTCGGCCTCGGGGTTCTCGGCCACCGCGGGGGTGCGGTCCTCGGTCACGTGCAACGCCTCCTTGGGGGTGGTACCGCCGCCCCTCGGGGGAGTGTCGGATCGCGACACGCGCGGGCGGCCGTGCGTCCATGGTACGGACGCCCGGTCGCTCGTCGGTTCGGGCCCGGTACATCCGTCCGGGCCCGCGGGCGTCGGGCCCGGGTGGGCCCGGGTGACCCGCCCGGGAACGCCCGGGAACGCGCGGCTACTCGAAGCGGGCCGCCAGCAGCATCAGGTCGTCGGTGGCCGCCGTCGCGGCCTCCGGGGCCGGGCAGACGGCGAGCAGGTGGGCGCAGAGCCGGTCCGGGTCGATCCGCACGTCGCGCGGGGCGTCGGCGGCGGCCCGGCGCAGATTGGCCTGCCCGGCGTGCAGGGTCGGGCCGCAGCGGCGGGCCAGGCCCTCGGTGTAGAGCAGCAGGGTGTCGCCGCGTGCGGCGGTGAACTCCACCCCGGGCGCCTCCCAGCAGGCCAGCATGCCGAGCGGGGCGGAGAGCGAGGTCTCCACGAACTCGGCGCCGTGCCGGCCGACCAGGACGGGCGGGCAGTGCCCGGCGCCGGCCAGGGTGACCCGGCGCTCCTCGGGCTCGACCCAGGCGTAGACGGCGGTGGCGGTGCGGGTCGGCTCGGTGGTCTTGAGCAGCAGCTCCAGGTCGCCCAGGACGGAGACCGGGTCCTCGCCCTCCAGTACCGCGTAGGCCCGCAGCGCGGCCCGCACCCGGCCCATCGCCGCGGCCGCGCCGGGGGCCGAGCCGGGGCCGGCGCCGGGGCCGTCGCCGGAGACGGAGCCGACGGTGAGGCCGACGGTGCCGTCCGGCAGCGGGATCGCGTCGTACCAGTCGCTGCCGCAGGAGCGGTCCAGCCCGGCCGGGACGAGCCTGGCGGCCAGCCGCAGTCCGGCGGTCTGGGGGAGGTGGTCGGGCAGCAGGCCGCGGCGCAGCGCCTCGGTGGTGCGCCGGATCCGCTCCGCCTCCAGCTGCTTGGCGAGCAGCGGGGCGGCGATGTCGCAGTAGTGGCGGGCCAGTTCGCGTCGGCACTCGGTGGGTTCGGCGGGCTCGTCCCAGAACCAGAGGGCGGCCGCGAGCGGGCCGTCCTCGGCGGTGGCGAGCGGCAGGCCGAAGGCGCCGCCGAGGCCGAGGTGGACGGCGAGTTCGCGCAGCCGGGCGCCGATGGCCGGGTCCTCGGCGAGGTCGGGGGAGTGCACCTGCTCGGGCCGGTCCCGTTCGCGCAGCAGCCGACCGAGCAGGCTCTGCTCGGTCGGGACGGTCTCCAGGGCGCCGAGGCTGGCGCGGTCGAGGCCGAGGCCGACCGGCTGGCCGGGGCCACCGCCGGGCATTCGGGTGACCAGGACGCCGCGGCGGGCGCCGAGCAGGGCGGCGCCGGAGGCGAGGACGGTGTCCAGGGTGGTGGCGAGGCCGCGGGCCCGGGCAAGCCGCTCGGTGTGCTCGTGCAGGGCGGTGATATCGGACAGGCGTCCGGCCAAACGGTCCTGCACCGCGGTGGACGGTGCCGTGCGGTCGTCGGCCGGGCCGTTCGGTGCGCCGGCCGGGGCGTTCGGTGCGTCCGCGGGGCCGTCCGGTGCGTCGGCGGGGCCGGGGAGTCCCGGCGGGTCGAGGACGGTGAGCCCGCCTGCGCAGCCGGTCTCGCCCGGCTCGGCGGTCGTCGTCGACGGGAGGGCCGTCGGCGGGTGGGACTCGGTCATGCCGCCACTCCTGACGCGGTGCTACGTGCCATGCGGAACCCCCAGGTACGGCCGATGTGGAGCGAGCACGGCCAAAGGGCGTGTTTCGCCTCGATTCGCTACTACTCGTCATTGATCGACAGCAATGCCACCACTTCTACACAGGCCATTCGGGGCATGTCCAGATCCAGGACGACGCGGTGGCCGGTTCCACGGCCATCGCGACCCGGTCGGAGGGCGTGCGGGGTTCGTGTGCGCGCCGGTCGGACCGGGAGGCATGGAGCGAGCCGCGAGCGGGCAGAACCGAGGAGACGGACCGGGCGGCCGTCCGGATCGTATGCCCGTGCCGCCCGGGAGCCGGGTCGGCCGGAAGTCTCTCACTCGTACGGTGGAACCAAGCGCGCCCGGGCGGCGTCCATCCGGTCGCATACGGGATTCTCGTTCCAAGGGCTGTTCCAGTGCGCGGCCCTTCTCATGTCGTGCTCCACACCGTGCTCCACGTCGTAGCCGCGCCGTCCGCATTGCCGCCCGCCCCGCTCCGTACCTCCCGGGGCCGTGCCGCGGCGGGCCCGTGCGGAGGGTCCCGACGGATGCCGGCGGGGCGGAGCGAGCCGAGCGGTCAGGGAAAGGAACGAGCGCCATGCGTGAGAACCCGAAGGACCGGTCGGAGGAGCGTGCCGCCCGACTGGCCGCGGCCCTGGCGGCCGCCGTCGACCACCGCTGGCCCGTGGTGCCGGGCACCGTGCTGAGCGGCGGGCGCTGCTCCTGCGGCGACCGGGACTGCACCGTCCCCGGCGTGCACCCGCACGACCCCTCGCTGCTGGCCGCCACCACGGACGCCCGGATGGTGCGGTGGTGGTGGGAGCGGCAGAGCCCGGACGCGACGGTGCTGGCCGCCACCGGCTCCACGGTCTCGGCGGTCAGCCTGCCCGCGGCGGCCGGAGCGCGGGCGCTGGTCTACCTGGGCGCGCTGCGGATGCCGCTCGGCCCGGTGCTGGCGATGCCGGGCCGCTACGCGCTGCTGGTGGCCCCGTACTCGCTGGATGCGCTCGGCGAGATGCTCGCCCAACTCCCTTGGGTGCCGGGCTCGTTGCGCTATCACGGGCCGGGCGGCTTCCTGCCGCTGCCGCCGGGTGGCTCGGCCGGCCGGGTGCGCTGGGTGCTGGCGCCGCAATCGGGGGTGGGCGGCGGGGTCTGGCTGCCGCAGGTCGGGCCGCTGCTGGGCGAGTTGGTCGATGCGACGGTCCGGTTGGACAGTGGCCGCTCGGCGTACTGATCCGCGGTGATCCACGCGGCCCGCCGGAAAAACAAAAGATCCGGCCGCTGGCGACGGGGGATGCACCAGCGGCCGGACTCTTTAGACAGTAACAAGGATCCGCGCCCGCGCCAATTTCCAAGACGCCCTCCACGCCCGGAAATTGCGCGTTCACCGCGACAATGTGACGCGTATCACGCGGATCCTGCGTGCTTTAGTTCAAGGTGACCTGACGGTTCACCAGGTTCGCGCGGGCGCGACGCTCCTCGGCGGTCAGCGGGGTCGCGTCGGCGAGCACGGCGGCGAGCCGCTCGCCGAACTCGGCGGCCGGCTTCTCGCAGTCGGCGGCGGTCATCGCGAGCGGCAGGTCCCACACCGGGACGGTCAGGCCGTGCGCGCGGAACGAGCCGACCAGGCGGGTGTCCGGGCCGAGCGAGGCCTCACCGGCGGCGTTCAGCCGGGCCAGCGCGTCCAGCAGCTGCTCCTCCGGCACGGTCATCACCCAGCGCAGGTGGTTCTTGTCCGGGGTGCCGCACCAGTAGGCGGCGTCGACGCTGCCCAGCTTCTCGGTCGGGATGGCCGAGGCGTTGGCGCGCTCCAGGGAGGCGGCGACCTCGCCGGTGGCGGTCTCGGCGTCCTCCAGCCAGAACTCGAAGCCGGTGTGCACGGCGGGCGCGAACGCGGCGGTGGTGTCCAGCAGGTCCTGCAGGCGGCGTCCGCCCGGCACGGTCCGGCGGGCCGGCACCGGGGTGCCCGGCTCGGTGGCCAGGGCCAGCTCCAGGGCGTCGGCGAGGTCGCGGCTGAGGTCGCCGGAGGAGGACTGGGTCTGCAGGCCGAGCAGGATCGAGCCGTCCTGGCGGCGCAGGGCCGGCCAGGCCAGCGGCAGCACGGTGGCCAGCGTCACCGACGGGACGTCGCCGTCGGCACCCTCGGCCACGCCGGCGGCCAGCGTCAGCGGCACCGTGGCGGCGGGCACCAGTTCGCGCAGCGCCACCCAGTCGGCCTCGCCCGGCAGGCCCTCGAACGGGCGGTGCACCAGCTCCTGCACCGCGTGCGAGGCCTCCCGGCCGTGGCAGGCCTTGTAGCGACGGCCCGAGCCGCAGGGGCAGTCCTCTCGGGCCCCCACCACGGGGATCTCGCCCGTGACGGCGGTGGTGGACTGACGCTGCGGCGCCTTCTTGGCGGCCTTCTTGCCCATGGTGCGGCTCTCCCGGGAACGGTGGTCCTGTGTCCCGGGAAGCCTACTGACGTTCCTCCGGCACCCGCGCTACCCCCGGCGCGCGCGAACGCGCCGGGGCGCGCGGGCACCGGGAGCGCGAGGACGGGTCCTACGCGCTGCGGGCGTCGCCCCCGGTGCGCCGGGCGTGCCGGGTGCGGGCGGGCAGCGCCGCCCAGACCGTCACCTCGCCGGGCGCGTCGCGCACGCCCCAGTCGCTGGCCAGTTGGTCGACGATGCCCAGGCCGCGGCCGCCGCGCGAGGTCAGCGAGGGACTGGCGGGCAGCGGCCGGGTGGCCGCGCCGCCGTCGGTGACCTCCAGGGTGAGCACGCCGTCGGCGTGCATCTGCCAGCGGACCAGCACACCGCCGTCCGGCTCGTCCGCGCCCTCGCCGTGCTCCCGGCCGCCGGGCGCGGGGTGCGCCCCGGACGGGACGGAGGGGCCGGACGGCACGGACGGCACGCCGACCAGCACCTGCCCGAGCACCTCGGCCCTGGCGCTGCGGCCGAGGGCCGGCAGCGGGCCGAGCGGACGGGCGTACCGACACGCATTGCTCAACAGTTCGGAAAGGATCAGTACGGCATCATCGATGACCGGTTCCGGTATCTGCCGGTCACCCAGATCTCGACGCAGTCGGCGCCGTGCGACCCCGACACTCGCTGGGCCGTGCGGCACTGCCATGGTCGATGAAGTCGGCACTTCACGCGCCACCATCAACGCCACCCCCGGACCTCCTTCAGCGTATGCCGAGGGAGAGATGCCCCTTGGTAATGCGTCGGAAACGAGCACCGGACGATCCCACGAGCCCATTTCGAGCACGGCGACAGACGGTCGACCCGAGGTCATTCCGTGCTCACCCTCTGTCGCCCGGGGCGGGAAATTCCGGCAATTTCGCGCGCAGAAGGTTTGACTGCCGACCAGAGTGATCAGTCCGCACCGGCACGGTCGTCGGTGCGTCGGCGGATCACCTGCCGAGCTGCGCCAGCACCTCGGCGGGCCGATTGGTGATGATCGCGGACACACCGAGTTCCAGACAGAGCTCGACATCGGCCGGTTCGTCCACCGTCCACACGTGCACCTCGTGCCCCAGCTCGCGCAGCCGGGTCACCAGCTGCGGGCGGGCCCGCACCAGCTCGATGCCCGGCCCGGCGATCCGCGCCCCGCCCGGGAGCGCCGAGCCCTCGCGCAGCCGACCGACCAGCGGCAGTGTCCGCTCGAACAGGAACACCCGCCGGAACTCCGGCGCGGCGGCGGCCACCCGGTTCAGCGCGACCGAGGAGAAGCTCATGATCCGGGCCGACGGGCGGTCGCCCTCCCGGGCCGCACCGATCTTGAAGCGCTCCAGCGTCCGCAGCAGCTCGGCCTCCACCAGGCCGCGGAAGCGCACCGGGTGCTTGGTCTCGATCGCCAGGTCCACCGGGCGGCCGCAGTCCACCACCAGCTCCAGCAGGCGCTCCAGCCGGAGCACGCCGCGCAGCTCGGGGTCGGTGCTGGGCCGGCCGGTCTTCCAGGCGCCGAAGTCGTACGCCTCCAGCTCGGCGAGCGTCATCGCCGAGACGGTGCCCCGGCCGTTGGACACCCGGCCGATCCGCCGGTCGTGCACGCAGACCAGGTGGCCGTCGGCCGTCACCCGGACGTCGCACTCCACCGCGTCGGCGCCCTCGTCGAGCGCGCGCCGGAAGGCGGCGAGGGTGTGTTCGGGCAGGGCGTGGGAGGAACCGCGGTGGGCGATCACCTGGACGGAGGCCGCGGTGCGCGCCGCCGTCGGGGACAGGTCTGGGCTGGTCACAGGGCCAACGATAGGCGGAGGAGGTGAAGGGGAGGCGAAGACGGCCCCAACCTGTGGGGCCGTCTGCCGGTTGCCTCTTCCGGTTGGCTCTACCGCCTGCCGGGTGTCAGCGCGCCGTGCGGCGGGAGAGCGGGGTGAGCGCCCAGGTGGCCAGGGCGGGCACCAGGAAGGCGAACAGCGAGGCGGAGGTCCACTCCTGCGGGGTGAAGTGCAGGGCCTCCTGGGCCGAGGTCCAGAAGTCCGTCCACCAGTCCGCCACCTTGGTCGGCGCGATGAACTGGTAGACCGCGAAGCCCAGCGCCCACGGCAGCAGCATCGTCCAGCGGGCCGGCGCGTCCTCGGCGAGGTTCCAGCCGCGGCGCCCGGCGCCGAGGAAGAAGTCCACCGCCAGCACCGCCAGCAGCGGCACGAACACCGAGCCGATCAGGCCGAGGAAGTTGTAGTAGCTGTCGGTGAACTTGTCGATCTGCAGCGCCAGCACGGTGGTCAGCACGCCGACCCCGCCGCTCAGCACCCGGCGGTCCACCTTCGGCAGCAGGTTCTGCACCGACATCGCGGTCGAGTACACGTTGGCGAAGGACTGGTCCGTCTCGCGTACCACCAGTACCAGCAGGAACAGCCAGCCGGCCCAGACGCCCAGGAAGGAGTCGAAGATCTTGTCCGGGTCGCCGCCGGACTGCAGCAGCGCCATCAGGCCGAGCACGTAGCACCAGACCTGGGCGAGCGTGTAGCCGGAGAAGCTGCCCCAGAACGCCGAGCGCGCGGTGCGCGAGTGCCGGGTGTAGTCCGCGGCCAGCGGGACGAAGGAGACCGACACCGCGATCATCGCGTCGGTCGCGCCGAGGAAGCCGTGCCAGTTGCCGGCGCCCGGGTCCGGCACGCCCTGGCGGCCCAGCTGGACGGTGAAGTACACCATCGCGACGGCGACCGCCGCGGCCACGAAGCGGCGCAGCACCGCGATCGAGCCCAGCGGCCAGATGGTCAGCGCGGTGGTCAGGGCGCCCGCGAGCAGTACGAACAGCCAGCGGTAGCCGGTGGTGTGGGCGACGGTCTGGGCGCCCGCCGAGATCGTCAGCAGTTCGAACACGCCCCAGCCGATGCACTGCACGATGTTCAGCACCGTCGGCAGGTACGACAGCCGGGTGCCGAACAGTCCCCGCAGGTTCGCCATCGCGGGGGCGCCGGTCCGGGCGCCGATCAGCGCGGCCACGCCGAGCATCGCGGTGCCGACGGCCGTACCGACCACGATCGCGGTCACCGCGGCTGCCAGCGACAGCTCGCTGCCGGGGGCGCCGAGCACGGTGGCGGCGGTGGAGAAGCCGATCAGGCTGACGCCCAGGTTCATCCAGAGCGCGAAGTGGTCCCGGAAACGCAGCGTGCGCGGCGGCTCGGTGTCCAGGACCAGCGGCGCCTCGACGCGTTCGGGGTGCTCGGGGCGGTCCAGGACGGCGGTCGCGGCGCCCGTGGCGGCCGTGGTGCCGGAGGAGTCCGCGGGGGCGGGGAAATCCTCGGACCCGGAGGCACCCGAAGAAGAGGATGGCGAAGCAGACGGCATGGCCGATACTCCCTACGCCGGCATTACCCGGACAGGTTCCGGCGGTCAGCGCCCCCTCGACCGTGTGCCTCGCTCGCGTGGCGTACGGTCGACATGCGCACTCTCAGCCTGGTCGGTCCAAGCTCCCGCGTGTCAGTTTGGAGCGACAGGCTAACCGGCACGGGGGCGAACACCCAAGGCCACGGCGTGCGCGGTCCGCATCGCGGGACGCCCGGCGGGGAGGGGAGCCCCGGCGGGAGCCCCGGCCGTCGGCACCGGCTAAGGATTCTTATGACTTCTTCAGAGGGGTCCTTACGGCAATCGAATCGACAATGCGAAAAACTATGGTCCTTGGTTCTGCCAGCTATGGAGGTCGTCCGTGAGCACCGAGCGCGAGGTTGGGCCCACCGGGCCGCAGGGGGAGCAGCCCGCCGGCCAGGGGGCGGCCGAGTCCGCTCCCGACGGCCCCGCTCAGGGCGGGCACCAGCCGACCATGGCCTTCCGCCGGGTCACCGAGCCGGAGACGGCGGCCGCCGAGGCCGGCGTCGCCGATGCCGCTCCGGCGGACGCGGCTCAGGCCGGTGCCGCTGCGGCGGAGGGCGGCCACAAGCCGACCATGGCGTTCAGCCGGGTGCCCGAGCCGGCCGCGGAGCCGACGGGGTCGGAGCCGGCGCCCGCGGGCGCTGCGGCGGAGGGCGGGCACAAGCCCACCGTCGCCTTCACCAAGGTCCCCGCGCCGGAGGCCCCGGCCGCTCCCGAGGTGGCCGCCGCGGCAGTCGCGCCGGTCGCCGAGGCGCCCGCCGTCGACCCGGCCACCGGGTACATCGACGCGCCGCCGCCGGTCCTGCCGCCCGCCCCGGCCGCTCCCGCGGCCCCGGTGCTGCCGCCGGCCGCCAACCCGTACGCCACCCCGACCCACGGTGTCCCCGCCGCCGGTGCGCACGACCCGTACGCCGCCGCGGGCGCCCCCGGCACCCCGGCCGCGCCCGGCGTGCCCGCCGCCCACGGCCACCACCCGTTCGGCGCCGGCCAGCCGCTCGGCGGCTGGGGCCCGACCCACGACGCCACCTCCGGCGGCGCGGGCTACCCCGGCGGCCCGAACGGTCCGCTGGGCTACCCGGCCGACCACCCCGGCGGCCCGAACGGCGGCGGCCCGCGCAAGAAGCGCGGCGGACTGGTCGCCCTGATCGCGGCCGTCGCCCTGGTCGCCGGTGTGGCCGGCGGCGCCGTCGGCGTGACGGTGGCGGACCGCAACGACAGCACCAGCTCCGCGAACGACCACCGCAGCACCACCGTCCAGGTCAGCGACACCCAGAAGAACGAGCCCGCCCCCGGCTCGATCGCCGCCATCGCGCAGAAGGCGCTGCCCAGCGTCGTCACCATCAAGGCGCAGGGCAACGGCGAGTCGGGCACCGGCACCGGCTTCGTCTTCGACACCGAGGGCCACATCCTCACCAACAACCACGTGGTCGCGCCGACCCTCAACGGCGGCAAACTGACCGTCAAGTTCGCCGACGGCACCTCGTACAACGCCTCGGTGCTGGGCCACGCCGAGGGCTACGACGTCGCCGTGGTCAAGATCGACAACCCGCCGAAGAGCAAGCTGGCCCCGCTGCCGCTGGCCGACTCCGACAAGGTCAACGTCGGCGACGCCACCGTGGCGATCGGCGCGCCGTACGGCCTGGAGTCCACCGTCACCAGCGGCATCATCAGCGCCAAGGACCGCCCGGTCGCCTCCGGCGACGAGACCGGCTCGCAGGCCTCGTACATGAACGCCCTGCAGACCGACGCCTCGATCAACCCCGGCAACTCCGGCGGCCCGCTGCTCGACTCCGGCGGCGCGGTGATCGGCATCAACTCGGCGATCCAGTCCAACGCCTCGGCCAACGGCCGGGCCGGCAGCATCGGCCTGGGCTTCGCCATCCCGATCAACCAGGCCAAGTGGGTCGCGGACACCCTGATCAAGACCGGCAAGCCGGTGTACGCCAAGCTCGACGTGTTGCGCAACGACGACTACAAGGGCGACGGCGCGCAGATCCAGACCAAGGACATCCAGGGCCAGCCGGCCGTCACCCCCGGCGGCGCGGCCGACAAGGCCGGCCTCAAGCCGGGCGACGTCATCACCAAGCTCGGCGGCGTGCCGATCGAGAACGGCCCCGCCCTGGTCAGCCGGATCTGGACGCACAAGCCGGGCGAGACCGTCGACGTCGAGTACACCCGCAACGGTCAGACGCTCACCACCAAGGTGACCCTCGGCCAGCGCGACGGCGACCAGTGACCCCCGCCCGCTGACCCGCGACGCCACGAAACCGTGTGCGCCGAACCCCGCCGGACCCGTTAGGCTGACCTCCGCCTGGAGAGCTGCCCGAGCGGCCTAAGGGAACAGTCTTGAAAACTGTCGTGGCGTGACCCGTCACCGTGGGTTCGAATCCCACGCTCTCCGCTGGTAGGAGAACCACCTGCTCAGGGCGGGTGCCGACATCGAGTCGGCACCCGCCCTTCGCGTTTCCCGGGAGCCGGTGCCGTTCGTCGGGGTGGCCCAACCGGCTGCTGTGGTCCGCGAGTTACGAGCCGGGGGCGGCACGCCCGAGGCGGCGGGCGGGGCGACCGGGCCGCCGGTGGACCGTGTTTGCCCTCGACCGAGTCGAGGGTCCTAGCGTCGCCCGGCATGACCGACGCCACCGTTCCCACTGTTCCCACCGTTCCCACGGCTTCCGTCCTCCCCACCGCGCCCACCGCCGCCGTGCGGTCCCCACTGCCCGGGCCGTACCTGCTCTGGCTGGCCGGGGCCCAGGCGGGACTGCTGGGCGACGCCGCGCTGTACTTCGCCCTCGGCTGGGCCGCGTCCGCGCACGGTGGCGGGGCGACCGGGCTCGTCCTGACGGCGATCACCCTGCCCCGGACGGCACTGGTGCTGCTGGGCGGCGCGGTCGCGGACCGGTTCGGCGCCCGCCGGGTGATGCTCGCCGCGGACGCGGTGATGCTGGTCGCGACCGCCGCCCTGGCACTCGTGGCGGGCAGCCGGGGCACGCCGCTCTGGCTGCTGGTCACGGCGGCGGCCGTGATCGGGACCGTCGACGCCTTCTACCTCCCGGCGAGCGGGTCGATGCCCAACCGGCTGGTGCCCGCCGACCGGCTGCCCCGGGCACTCGCGCTGCGCCAGGCCGGCGGCCAGGGCGCCGCGCTGCTCGGGGCGCCACTGGGCGGCCTGCTGGTCGCTGCCGGCGGGTTGCCCGGGGCGGCGGTGGCGGACGCGGTGAGCTTCGCGGTCGTCCTGCTGGTCCTGCTGCGGCTCCGGCCCCGGGTGGACGCGCCGTCCGCCGCGCCGGCCGGCCTGCTGCGTGAGGCGGCGTCCGGTGTCCGGCTCGCCCTGGGCGACCCGCTGCTGCGAGCCGCGCTGCTGCTCACCGGCGCGGCCGCCGGGGCGCTGCTGCCCGTGGTGTCCCTCCTCGGCCCGCTGCTCGCCCGGGCGCACGGCTGGACGGCGGACACGGCGGGGCTGGTGACCGGCGGACAGGCGGCCGGGATGCTCGCGGTGGCAGGCCTGGTCGCCTGGCGCGGCGGGCTGCCCCGGGCGGGCGTCGGGGTGGCGGCCGGGCTCTGCACCGCGTCGGTGGGGGTCACGCTGCTGGCGCTGGCCGCAGGACCGGTGGCGGCGGTGGCGGGCAGCACCGTGACGGGCGTCGGTGCCGGGCTCTTCGCCTGCCACCTCGGACCGCTGGTGGCGGCCTGCGCGCCGACCTCCCATCTCTCCCGCGTGCAGGCATTGTTGACGCTCGTGCAGAGCGCGGCCCTGGTGCTCTCGAACGCGCTGCTGGGCGTGCTCGCCGACACGGCGGGCGCGACCCTGCCCACCCTCCTCTGCGCCCTCGCCACCGCCACCGCCGGCCTGACCGCCCTGGCCGGCCCCACCCTCCGCCGGGCGTGACCGACGCCTGCCGGACGCGCCTGGGCACCCGACGCCGCGAGGCGCCGAGGGCCCCACGGCCGGGTTGCCGGCCGCTCCCTCCGGGGTCCGCCCGGTGGCCTTCCGGCCCCTCTCGGGGCGCGCTCGCCCCGTCCGGGCCTCGGGTCCCTCCCGCTTCCCCCTCGCCGCCCGACGGACACCCCCCTCCTCCCCGCCCCGCACCTCCCCTCCCCGTACCTCCCCGCCCCGCTCGGGGCCCACTTGCCCCGCTCCCGGCACGCGGGCAGAGTGCGGAGGTGGAGCTGGTCGGGCGGCGAGCGGAGGCGGCGATGGGTGATCTGACGGACCGGCTGGCGCAGGGCCTCCCGGCCGGGGCCGTGGTGGTGGATCCCGATGTGACCGTCACGTACAGCCGCGACATGGCCGGGTTCTGCGCGGCCGGCGTGCCCGCCGCGGTGGTGTTCCCGGAGACGGTCGAACAGGTGCAGCACGTGATGCGCACGGCCACCGAGCTGCGCGTGCCGGTGGTGCCGCAGGGTGCCCGGACCGGGTTGTCGGGCGCGGCGAACGCGGTGGACGGTTGCGTCGTGCTGTCGCTGGTGAAGCTGAACCGGATCCTGGAGATCGACCCGGTGAACCGGATCGCGGTGGTCGAACCAGGCGTGGTGAACGCCGAACTCTCGCGTGCGGTAGAGGAGTCGGGCCTGACCTACCCGCCGGATCCGTCCAGCTGGGAGTCCTGCACGATCGGCGGCAACATCGGCACCGGCGCGGGTGGGCTCTGCTGCGTGAAGTACGGCGTCACCAGCGAGTACGTGCTCGGCCTGGACGTGGTGCTGGCGGACGGGCGGCTGCTGTCCACCGGCCGCCGGACGGCCAAGGGCGTGGCGGGGTACGACCTGACCCGGCTGTTCGTCGGCTCGGAGGGGACGCTCGGCGTGGTGGTCCGGGCGGTACTGGCGCTGCGGCCCGCGCCGGCCCCGCAGTTGGCGCTGGCGGCGGAGTTCCCGAGTGCGGACGCGGCCGGTGCGGCGGTCTGCGAGGTGATGGCGCGCGGTCTGACTCCGTCGCTGATGGAGTTGATGGACGCGGTGTCCGTGCGGGCGGTCAACGAGCTGGGGCAGATGGGGCTGCCGGAGTCGACTCGGGCGTTGCTGCTGGTGGCGTTCGACGGCCCGGACCGGGTGGGCGAGCTGGCACGGGTCGAGCAGCTGTGCCGGGAGGCCGGGGCGACCGAGGTGGTGCCCGCCGAGGACCAGGCGGAGTCCGATCTGCTGCTGGCCGCCCGGCGGCTGGCGTTGCCCGCACTGGACCGCTTGGGCACGACGATGATCGACGACGTGGCGGTGCCGCGTTCCCGGCTGGCCGAGATGCTGAACGGCGTCGCGGCGATCGCCGAGCGGCACGGGCTGACCATCGGGGTGGTCAGTCACGCCGGGGACGGCAACACCCACCCGATCGTGATCTTCGACGCCTCGGACGAGGAGCAGGCCGCCCGCGCCCAGCGCTCCTTCGACGAGATCATGGCGCTCGGACTGGAGCTGGGCGGCACGATCACCGGGGAGCACGGGGTGGGGCTGCTCAAGCGGGACTGGCTGGCCCGCGAGCTGGGCCCGGTGGCGCTGGACCTGCAGCGGCAGCTGAAGGCGGTCTTCGATCCGCTGGGAATCCTGAACCCCGGCAAGATGGTCTGATTTCCTTCGTCCCCGTTTCGGTGTGACTTTCCGATGGTCTGCGAATGGCTGGAAAGTCGACATGGAAGGGTTGTCGAACTTTTCCGGGGCGCGTTGTCCGCCCATCTGCGCCGGGGTGGTGCGCGTGGTGGTTCGCATCGTGTCGAGGCGCCGTTCCGGATCGTCATCGAACCGGCCGCCGTGCGGGCAAAATCCCAGCTCGATGGCGGTGTGTCGGTGCGCTGTCCGGTTTGCCGCCCGTTATGCGCGGCCCGGGTGGATATCACGCTAACGGGCGAAAACAGCCGGGTGAGCTAGTGCTTTGTCGATTTGTTGCGGAAGTCTGTCTCCCGGCGTCGCAGCCCGCAGGTGTTCGTCTGGCCGGCGAACCCCCGCACACCATGGTCGACATTGCACGATTAACAGCTTTCTGGAGGCTTTCATGGCTCGCATCCACACCCGCCGGGTGGCCGGACTCCTGCTCGCCGTCCCGCTCGCGGCCGGTCTGCTGCTCGCGGGTGCCGGGGTCGCCGCCGCCGACAACGGTGCGGGTGCCGTCGGCGGTTCCAACGCCGGCGTGGTGTCC
>NZ_JBEORY010000061.1:0-60633 GCF_040302665.1 Kitasatospora sp. NPDC097691
CCTACGACTACATGAACTCCCGCTACGGCAGCCCGAACGCCGCCTGGGCGTTCTGGCAGACCCACCACTGGTACTAAAGCCGGCACCGTCGGTCTTCCCCCGTGCCCCGGGGGTGGACAGGTGCCACCGGGGTGACCCGTGAGGGCCCGGCCCCGCGCATATCGCGCGGAGCCGGGCCCTCACGCCGTTCCCCGGCCCGTACGGACCGTCGTCCCGGCCCGGCCCGGCCCGTGTCGGCGGGGACGGGGACGGGGACGGGGGCGGCGCCGGGGTCGGACCTCGGGGCCCGGATGCCGTTGGTCTACGTGGCTGACGCCCGGAACGGGTGGCAACCTGGAGGAGGGTTTCCTGGCGGGTCGCCCGGTCCGGCGACCCGGTTGCCCGGAAGGAGCGACGCCATGGCCGGTAGTGCCACTGGGCCTGGTCGTAGGCCCGTGACCGTCGAGCGGGCCTACGCCGGCGGATGGACCACGTTCGCCGCGGTCATGCTGCTCATCGGCGGCATCCTGGCGGTCCTGGAGGGGATCGCCGCCATCCTGAACGACGACCTGGTGGTGGTCACCCGGGACTACGCGTACTCGATGAGCACCACCGGCTGGGGATGGATCCACCTCGTCCTCGGGGTGCTCTTCGTCGCGACCGGGACGGCGCTCTACGGCGGCGCAGCGTGGGCGAGGGTCGTCGGTGTCGTCGTCGCCGGGCTCGGGATGATCGCCAACTTCCTCTGGCTGCCGCACTACCCGTTCTGGGCGATCGTCCTGATCACGATCGACGGGTTCGTCATCTGGGCGCTGTGTGCGGGCACGACCAAGACGCTGGACTGAGGCGGGCCGACGCGGCCCGTGCGGCGCCACCCGCACGGCCGGCGGCTGTGGGGCAGCGCCGGGTCTCCGCGGTTCAGTCGGTGGTCACCGGTCCGCGTCCGACGGGGCCGCCGAGTGCGGAACGTGCGTAGTCGGCCAGCCGCCGTCGCAGCTCCTCGCGGGGGACGTGCTCCTCGTCGGTCAGATGGCCGACGAGATCGGCGCGGGTGGCGGCGAGTAGGGCGTGGGCCGTGAAACCGGCGTCGGCCAGGCCCGGGATCCGCTCCAGCAGGTCCCGGAGCAGGGCGTGCCAGTGCTCGTAGTGCTGCGTCCGGTAGGGGCTGTCCGCGCCGGTTCCCTCAAGGGCCAGTGCGAGGTGGCGGTTGTCGAGTTTGAAGCACAGGAGGGCGTCGAGCAGCGCCGGTGCGCGTTCGAGCGGCGGGGTGGCCGGCCCCAGTGGGGGTGGTCCGGAGTCGACGGCTGCGCTGAGCGGCTCGAGGCGGGCTCCGTACAGCGCGCGGATCAGCCCGGTGCGATCGCCGAACGCCCGGAAGAGCGTGCCCTTGCCGACGCCGGCCGCGGCCGCGATGTCAGCCATGGTGATCTCGTCCGGGCTCCGGCAGTCGGCGAAGAGGGTGTCGGCGGCCGCGAGGGCGGCGGCCCTGTTCCGGGCCGCGTCCTTGCGGGGCGCGCGATCGGGCATGGGTTCCTCCAGTTGCAATCCGGACCGGCGGTCCGTATCTTCTCCCGCAGAAGCGGACCGCTGGTCCGTATCGTATGGGACGGAGGACCCCATGCCCGCATCCACCTCGCCGGCCGAGCTCTACCGCCACAGCCTGCGCCTGCTCCTCGACAAGGACATCGCCGCCTGGGTCGACCTGTGGTCCGAGCGCGGCGTCATGGAGTTCCCCTTCGCGCCCCCGGGCCTGCCCCGGCGACTGGAGGGCAGGGACGCCGTCGCCGGCTACCTGCGCGACTACCCCGACCACATCGACCTGCACGACTTCCCGGACCTGCGGATCCACGAGACAACCGACCCCGCGACCATCGTGGTCGAGATGCGCGGCGTCGGCCGCCTGGTGAAGACCGGCGCGCCCTTCGACATGACGTACGTCGCCGTCGTCGAGGTCCACGACGGGCGGTTCGCCTCGTACCGCGACTACTGGAACCCGCTCGCCGCGGGCGACCTGACCGCACAGTTCGCGGGGAGTGTCGTCCGATGACCGCCGCCGTCCTGGTCGTGGGCGCCACCGGCACCACCGGCAGCCGCACCGTCGCGCAACTGATCGCCGCCGGCCACCGGGTCAAGGCCGCGAGCCGCCGCGCGACGCCGCTCCCCGGCACCCAGCCCGTCCGCTTCGACTGGTACGACCCCGCCGGCTTCGCCGGAGCCGTCGAGGGCGCGGACCGCGCCTACCTGGTCCCACCCGTCGGCGACCCGGACCCGGCCGCGGTCATGCTCCCGTTCCTCCGGCAGGCCCGGGACGCGGGCGTGCGGCGCGTCGTCCTGCTCAGCTCCTCCGCCGTACCCGAGGGCGGGCCGGCCGTCGGGGCGGTGCACCGGGCGCTGCCCGGCCTGTTCGACGAATGGGCGGTGCTGCGGCCCTCCTGGTTCATGCAGAACTTCACCGGCGCGCACGCCAACGCCCGGAGCATCCGCGAGGACGGCGTCATCATGACCGCCACCGGGGCCGGGCGGGTCGGCTTCGTCGACGCCGACGACATCGCCGCCGTCGCCGTCCATGCGCTGACCGGCGACCCCGCCCCCAACACCGACCTGGTCCTGACCGGGCCCGAGGCCCTCCGCTACGACGACGTCGCGGCGATCGTCGCGAAGGTCACCGGCCGCCCCGTGGTCCACCACAGCCTCACGCACGAGGACCTGCGGGCACGCCTGGCCGCCCTGATGCCTCCGGAGTTCGCCACACTGCTCGCCGACCTGGACCTCGCCATCGCGGAGGGGGCCGAGGACCGTACCACCGACACCGTCCGACGCCTCACCGGTCGTCCGCCGCACAGCTTCGAGACGGTCGCCCGCCGGGAGCTCGCCGAGGCCCGGGGACACGGCCCGCACGACGGGCACCCCGGCCCGGACGTCACGCCGGCACCGAGTGCCGGCTGAGTGCAGCGCCCCGGCGGCGCACGTGCCGCCCCGACGGCTCACCCGTCATCCTGGTCCGCTCCGACTCGGCTGCCTTCAGTGCGGGGGCGCGGCACGGGGGGTGCGATCTCGGGTGAGTCCGGGCCGACACCCGGCAGGTCGGTCCACAGCCAGGCGTTCCGGGTGGCGAGTCGTCGCAGCCGGCCTTCGTTCTTCGGGGTGCGGGCGATCAGCCAGGTTCCGTCGGCGCGCTCGCCCATGCGATTGAGCGCGACGTAGATCGGGTCGCCCAGCTCGTCGGGGTCGGCGGCCTGGACCCGGAGCCACTCGTCCCAGCGCGACACCTCCACGCGCATGCTGCCGCGATCGTCGGCCTCGTTCTCGGTGAAGAGCGCGCCCTCCTGCTCTGCTGCCGGAGAGATGCCGTACTCGTTGGGGGCGAGCCGAAGCGGCGTGTCCTCTCCGGTGACGATCCGGTAGCTGCGACCGCGGACGCCGAGCATGCGCCGCACGTCGTCGAGTTCCGGTTCCAGGGTGCCGACCCGTGCGGGACAGACGGCGTAGTGGATCACTCTGCACCGGCCCGCCTTCCGGCCCGGTCTCACCAAGCCTTCGTCGTCCTCGTGCCAGGCGACCCTGGCCGGCACGCGGTGGCTGGGCAGGTCCTTGGGTTGCAAGGGGATCCACTTGCCCCCGGTGGACATCCTCCACTCGACCGTGGTCAGGCACTCCTTGCAACGCGAGTACGGGGAGTATCTCTCCCCCACGGGCCTGCCGATCGCGCTGGCCCAGGTCTCCAGGGTCTGCCTGCGGGCATCGTCGCGGCCATCGCCTTCGCTCACTTCTCGGCCACCCCACGTTTCTGACGTAACGTCAAAAGCTCATCTGACGTGAGGATAAGTGGCTGCGCTGACATCATGGAGGTGTTCCGCGGGCATTCGAGACGCCGGCACCTCCCAGCCCTGGTGGAGGATCATCAGCGAGGAGTGGTCCCACGCGGCCGAGTGCGGCCGGCTGTGGCAGCCACTCGCCCCGGGCGGGCCGTTGGTCGCTGCGGGGCCGCCACCGTCGGCGGGGCCGCCACCGTCGGCGGTGACCTGACCGTCAACGGCGATCCAGGGCAACCTGCGGGTCCACGGGGCGTTCCGTGCGGACAGCTGACGGTCACGCTGGGACGGCCGCCCGGCGGGAGGAGGAGCCCGCCGCGGCGGCCGTCCGCATGGGGCGGGGCTGGTTGCCCGGTCCTTGCAGCGCTGTCAAGAGGTCTGGACCTCATCGGGCAGGCGGGCGGCGAAGGGTGTGTCGAGCAGCGCCAGCAGGCCCGGGTGGACCAGGGCTCCGGGCAGCCGCGGGTGGCGGGTGAGCAGCCCGGCCCGACGCAGCCGGGCCAGCGCCGGGCCCGGGTCGTACGGCAGCCGTGACCGCAGCCAGTCGGCGGACACCGCCGGGGCGGCGGTGAACCGGCGCAGCACGCCCACCGCCTGCGGGTCCTCCCGTACGGCGTCGATCGCTGCGGTGAGCAGCCGCCGGTGGGCGGCGAGGGTGGTGGTGCGGTGCCGGGCGGTCTCGGTGACGGCGTCGGCGAAGACCGTTCCCCAGCGCGCCCAGTCGCCGTCGGCCCCGGCCACGATCGCCTCGTCGTGCGTGGCGCGCCGGGCCTCGACCCAGCCGTCCAGGTCGAGCAGCAGCCCGGGCAGCAGGCCGGCCGCGACCAGGTCGCACTGGGCGAGCAGCCGGGCGAGCCGGCCGTTGCCGTCCGGGAACGGGTGGACGGTGTAGAGCCGCAGCACTCCGAAGGCCGCGAGGTCCAGGGCGGGTGAGTCGGTGTTCACGGTCCAGTGGTGCCAGCGCCGGAGGTGCCCGCGCAGCGGCCGGCCGGGCGGGACGGCGATCGCGAACCGCCGTCCGTCCGGCCACACCACGTGGGCGTCGGTGCGGCGCAGCCCGCCGCCGCCCGGTACGGACGGGTCCTCCGCGACGAGCAGGCGGTGCAGGTCGACGAGCGCGTCGGGGGTGAAGCAGGGCCGCTGTCCCGGCCGTTCGCGGAGCTCGGCCCGGACCGACGCCACGGCGAGCAGTCCGGCCTCGGCGCGGTTCCCGGCGGAGGCCGCGGCCTGGTCCGCCAGCCGGCCGGGGTCCGCGCCAGCGAGCCGGCCGGGGTGGAGGCGCGTCCTCAGCCGGGGCCGGTGGAACAGGTCGGGGTTGTCCAGGCCGGCTGCGGCCTCGCGCAGTTCGGCCAGCGCGGCGAGGGCCGGACCGCGCGCCTCGGCCGGCACGGCCTCGGCCCCGGGCGGGGGCACGACCGGACGGACCGGCCGTGCCCCGCTCGCGGCGAACAGTGCGGTCATCCGCAGGGGCCGGAGATCAGCGTGCCGGTCGGCTGGCTGACCGTCACGTACTGGACCTCGTTCTGGCCGAGCCAGCTGGTCGTGGTGATGGCGTACTCGACCGTCTGGTACTCGACCCCGAGCGCCCAGGTGCCGTGGGCCGGTATGTCCACCGAGACCTCGGTGGACTCGGTGGACACGGTGTTGAGCTCGTGCCCGACGGTGAGCTTCAGTGCGTTCAGCGCCTCGATCCCGAGCTCCATGCTCACCTTGTACGACACCGAGTAGCTGGCCGTGGTCTTGATCGTGACCTGGTGGTCGTACGGGTTCTGGACGCAGTCCTTGCGGATCACCTTCTTGTTGATGATCTTCACCGGCGTCGCCCGGGTGCCGGGGCCGGCGCCGGTGGAACCGCCGCTGGTCGGCGTCCACTCCGGCTGGACCGGGTCCGGGTCCGGCTGCGCCCGTCCGATCACCCTGATCACGTCGTCGTTCGGGAACGGCGTGCCGTCCGCCGGGACGTTGTCCAGGTCCAGGACGAAGTTGTCGTCGGTGTAGTCGTGGTCCCAGGGGTCGCACGAGGTGTAGCAGTCCGCTGCGAAGGCGGCCTGCGGCAGAACGGTCGCCGGAACGGCGGTGAGGACGGTGACACCGAGCGCGACTGCGCTCAGGGCGGTCCGGAGCTTCACGGGGGTCTCCACTGTGGGCGATCGAGGGTCGGACGGAGGTCCGCGGCCGCCCCGGCGCTCCCGGGTCGCGGTGCGCGGGCGGCGGCCGGCCGTCCGCCGTCGAGTCTGGCCCGGGTTGTCGTGGCGGACATCGGTAGACCTACGCAAGATGGTTACTGAGCAGTTGTCCTGGCGGGGCATCAGGCATCAGGCATCAGGTTGCGGGCAGCGGACGGTCGTCGGTGTTCGGCGGCAGCCGGTGTCGGCGACCTCGCGGGAGTGGTGACCTGACCCGTCGTCGCCTGGTGGCACCGTGGTCCTCCCGCCGGGCCGACACTCACGACCCGGCCTCCCCCGCGCGGGGGAAACCGATGGTCCGTGGGACGGATGTGGTCGGCGTGGGTGGCGCGGAGTCTTGGAGCGTCGGCAATCCGGACATACGGGGGTCACGGTGGTTGTTCCTGCGAACTCGGAGACAGGTGGCGTTCCTGCGCCGCCGAGCGCGAGCCCGGGGCGGATGGTGTGGCGGCGGCGGTGGCCCGTGTGGGCGCCCGTGGCGGCCGCGTTCTGGGGCGTGCTGTACGCCGCGGTCGAGGTCACCTGGGCGGTGACGGGCGCCACCGTGCCATGGACGGCGCACTCCGCGTACGTGCCGGGGGTTCAGCTCTTCCAGGCGGCCCTCGCGCTCCTGGCCGGCGGCGCCTGCCTGGCCGGCACCCGAACTCTCGCCAAGCCCGGCCGGGTTGCGATGGCGACGACGCTGATCGTGGCGCTCCCGGTGTTCGTCGTGGGAACGGCCGGGCTGCCGATCTACTTCGTGACACTCGTGACGCTCTCGGGGATCGAGAGCGCCACCGGGCTGGCCCAGGTGCTGTTGGACACGGCCGGTGCCGCCCTCCTGCTCCTCGTCGGTCTGTCGTACCGCCGACGGCTGCGCGGAGACTGCCCGCGCTGCGGGCGGCCGCACGCCGGCGCAGCCGACGGCCCGCTCGCCCACCCCGCCGCATCCCGGGCCCCGAGGCGGACCCGCGTCGCGGTGTACCTGCTCATGGGCGGACTCCTGCCGTGGGCGGGGGCCAAGACCATCTGGACGCTGGGCGGCGACGCGCTCGGTGTCGCGGGCGACGACTGGCAGAGGTTGACGAGCGTCGGCGCGTCCGGGCCGTCGAAGGCGGCCGCGTCGGCGGGGATCGACGTGACCGTGCTGGCCGCGATGGTCGGGATCTTCCTGCTGCTGGGGTTGCTGTACGCGTGGGGCCAGGTGTTCCCCCGCTGGACGGTGGTCCTGTCCGGGCGGCGGGTCCCGCGCCTGCTGCCGTTGATCCCGGCCTGGCTGACCGGCATTCCCCTGACGATGTACGGGGCCGCCCTCATCGTCATGGCCCCGCTCACGGCCGTCGGCGTGCTGCCCGAGATCAAGCCGTCCCCGCCGTTCACCACCGGCTCGGGGATCACGTGGATGGTCGAGTTCGGCGGCCTGGCATTCGGCGGTCTGGGCGTCGGCCTCGTCGTGGCCGCCCGCTCCTATGCCGCCCGCACCCGCCCCGTCTGTGCCAACGCCGCGGCAACGGAGAGGCCCAGGTAGCCGGGCACCGGATTCGCAGCTTCCCGCCGGCGATCAACGAGCGGCCGCGACGGGTCCCGGCCGCGAACGCGCCCGGTCGTCACGGTTCCCGGTCGCGACGGCTTCCGGTCGAAGCGCGCACGATTGCCCGGCGGGCCGACCGGGGTACTCAGCGGGGACAAGAACGCTTCCTGCTCGCCGCGTTCGGCTCGGGGGAGGTGAGCCAGCCGTCCTGCACATCCCAGGTGCCACCGTCCGCGGTGGCGCCGCGTAGGCCGTCCAGGGTGCCGGGGCCGGCCAGGGCGGGCAGGTGGGGATCGCCGAGGGAGGCGAACGCGACGGTGCGGGCCGGGTCGAAGTCGGTCGACTGCCGCAGGCGGCGAGCGAGTCGGGCGAAGCCGGGGACGGCGGCTGCGATCACCCAGGCGTCGGGGGTCTGGGCGGTCAGGCGGCGCGCGGGGCGCAGCCAGGAGGCGGCGCTCTCCGGCCAGTCCACCTCTGCGAGGACCGTGCCGCCGCGCGCCCGCCAGGATTCGGCGAACGCGTAGGCGGCGGCGCGGGAGGCGTCGTCGCGGCTGTGGCCGATCGCGACGGTTTCGATGCCGGGCTTGGCGGTGGTCAACAGGCCGACGAGAGCGGCGAGTTCGACGCCGGTGTGGGGTCGGGGTGTGGCTGGCCCGCTGTTCGGCCCGTCGTTCGGCCCGTCGTTCGGCGTGGTGATCGGCCCGTCGTTCGGTGCGGCGTTCGGCTCGGTGTCCGCGGCGGTGTGGGCGGTCACGAGGCGTCGTGGAAGACGAGGCCGAGGGTGTGCCTGCGGCCGGAGCGGACGGTGCTGACGCCGTGCCGCATCGGCGCGGCCGACCAGCCCCGCTTGGTCGCCACGGGCCGGTCGCGCGTGGTGAAGACCAGGCCGTGGCCCTGCGGGAGGGTGGTGGACGAGCCGCGGGACTGTGCGCGGGCGCGCTGCTCGGTCATGAGGAACTCGCCGCCGGTGAAGTCGGTGCCGGGTGCGTCGAGGCCGATGACGACCTGCAGGGGGAAGAGCATGTCACCGAACACGTCCCGGTGCAGGGCGTTCCAGTCGCCGGGGCCGTACCGCAGCAGGATCTGCGCGGACCTCGCCTGGCCGGCGGAATGGCACAGCTCCAGCCACTCGTCGAGGTCGTCGGGCCACGGTGCGGGGGCGCGGAGCCTGGTGGCCCAGGCGCGGGCGACGGGCAGCAGGCGGGGATAGAAGGACTCGCGCAAGTCCCGCACCAGGGAGGGAAGTTCGTGGGTGAAGTAGCGGTACTGGCCGGAGCCGAAGCGGTGGCGGGCCATGTCGACGGTCGTACGGAAGTGTGCGGGTTCGTCGTAGAGGGCGGTGATCGTCCGGCATTCGGCGGGGGTGAGGAGCGGGCCGGTGAGGGCGTGCCCGTACTCGTCGAGTTCGCCCGCCAGGGCCGCCCAGTCGGTCCCGGCGAGACGGTCGGCCACCGGGGCGGCGGTCAGGGTGCGGCCCGGCGCTTCGCCGGTCGGCAGCAGTGCGCCCGGCGGGCTGTCCGTCGTCCTGTACGCCGTCATTGGTCGGTGTCCCTTCGCGGTGGTCCGGTGTGCTTCCCCCACGGACAACCCTCCGGCTTCCTGCTCCGCATGTCCGGCGGGTTTCGGACGCCGCTCTGGTGGTGGAGGACCCGGCGGTGTACGTCAGGCGGTTGCGCCGCGCGGACAACCGACACCCCGTCTCCACCACCGAGCCTGCCGCTGCGACCCGACCGCCCGGCGCGTACCGTCCGGCGCGTCAGGGGATCCGGGCCTCGATGTGGGCGAGGTGGGCGGCGAGGATCTCCTCGAAGGCGGCGCGGCGGTCTGCTCCGAGGGGGCGGATGTCGCGGGCGAAGTGGGCCAGGGTGGGGAAGCGTTCCGGGTCGGCGCCGAGCACCGCGACGCGGAACTGCTCCATGGCCTGTTCGTACTCCGTGGGAGTGATGGTGCTGATACCGGCCTCGGAGGCGATCAGCGAGGCGAGGAGGATCACGATGCGGTGGTACCGCACCGGGACCTCCTCGTCGGGCAGGCCGGACGCGCGCAGGGCCTGCAGCAGCTCCTCCATGACCAACCGGGATCCGGTGCCGCCGGACGCGTAGCGTCCCCACACCGTGGCGAGTTGGGGTTGCTCGCCGAAGGCCTCGCGCAGGCGCAGGGCCAGGGCGGTGATGCGCTGCTTCCAGTCGCCCTCGGGGTGGTGGCCGTCCATGGCGGCCAGCAGGATCCGGTCGGCTACCGCGCGCAGCAGTTCGGTCTTGTTGCGGAAGTGCCGGTAGAGGCTGGAGGAGTCGGTCCCGAGTGCTGCGGCGAGTTTGCGCACGCTGAACGACTCGGCATCGCTCGTGCGCAGCAGGTCCGCCGCCGTGTCCAGGATCTCCTCGGTCGACCATCGCCTTCGGCCAGTCATCTCGCGCCTCTCGTCCCTGTCGTCCGGGCTCAGCCTAATCCATGCACTTGCTGTTGCACGCACTGCGTGCATACTGAGGGCATCGCACCGTCCGACCACGACGAGACGCCCGGCATCCGGCCGGGAGGGGGAGCAGGACACATGAGTGGGACCACTGCCGCGACACGGCCGCCGGAACCGGATCTCTCGACGATCACGGCCGAGGAACTGCGCGCCTACCGCGACGCGGAGAACCGCTGGCGGGCGTCCGGCCCGGCGCGGGCCGTGCTCGGGGAACCTGATCCCGGCGCCGAGATCGCCTGGCAGCAGGTGGCGCTGCCCGGCCGCGACCTCCCGGTCCGGGTGTACCGGCCGGTGCCGACGGGAGACGGCGAAACCGACGCCCGGACCGACCTGCCACTCGTCGTCCACGTCCACGGAGGCGGCTTCGTCGGCACGGCGGCGCAGTGCGACTGGACCAACAGCCACCTCGCCACCCAGCTGCCCGCCCTCGTCGTCTCGGTCGAGCACCGCCTCCTCGCCCCCGACAGCCCGCTCGCGGACGCCGCCGACGACGGCTGGGACGTGCTCCGGCACGTGGTGCGGCACGCCGCGCAGTGGGGCGCCGACCCTGCGCGCGCGGCCGTGTTCGGCGAGAGCTGCGGTGCGCTGATCAGCGCACTGACGGCCATCCGGGCCAGGGAAGCCGGCCTGGAGCTCAAGGCGCAGGTACTGGTCAACCCCGTGGTCGACGTGACCGGGACGATGTTCGACCATCCCTCGATGGCCGAGTACGCGTACAGCCCGACCAGGGCCCTGCCGCAACTGCGGTTCGTCCAACGGCTCGCCGTTCCGCCGGGAGCCGACGCCGACGGCGACGCCCATGCCGACGCCAACGACGACACCGGTGCCCGCGCACGCGCCGTCTCGCCGCGGTACGCCGACGACCTGAGCGGGCTCGCCCCGGCGCTCGTGGTGGTGCCCACCCGGGACGCGCTCGCCGACCACGGCCGCCGCTACGCCGAGCAGCTGCGCGCAGCGGGGACTCCCGTGCGGCTGTCCGAATACCCGGGAGCGAAGCACGCGTTCCTCACCATGCCCGGCCTGGAACCCCAGGCCGAGGCCGCCCAGGCGGAGATTCTCGCGTTCCTCCGCGCGGCCCTGGCGCGGTGAGGGAGGAGCGATGCACCTCCACGATGCACCCACCCTCGGCCGACAGAAGACAGAAGACAGGGGTAACGAGATGAACACCGCTCCACCTGCGAAGCCACCGACCGCGAAGTCACTGAACGCGACGGCCTTACACAGTGAGTTCGAATCGCTGGGCGTGCGGCCCGGGTCCGTACTGATGGTCCATTCGTCGCTGTCCGCCTTCGGGCAGGTGGACGGAGGGGCCGAGGCGGTGGTGCAGGCCCTGCGCGCGGCAGTGGGGCGGACGGGCACGATCGTCGTGCCCACCTACACCCGGCAGGTCGCCGATCCTCACCCTGACAGCCACGCCTTCGACGACCCGCGAACGGTCGCAGCACGCGCGGCCGTCCCGACCTTCCACGATGCGCTACCCACGGAGATGGGTGCGATCCCCAGCGCCGTGCTGGCGCACCCGGACCGGGTCCGAAGCCGACACCCCCAGGCATCCCTGGCGGCCCTCGGCGCGGACGCCCGCACGATCTGTGCGGCGCAGCCACTCGGCTACGCCCTCGGGAACGGTTCGCCCTTCGCGAGGATCCATCAGCTGGGCGGGTCCATCCTGCTGCTCGGAGTCGGGCACAACCGCAACTCGTTCCTGCACCACGCGGAGTCCCTGGTGCCCACCCACCGGAAGAAGCTGCGTCGCTTCCCGCACCTGGTCGACGGCGAGCGGGTATGGGTTGAGACGATGGACGTCGGCAACGACAACGACACCTACTTCCCGCTCATCGGTGCGGAGTTCGCCGCCCTGGGACTGTCCCGCAGCCGCGTGATCGGATCGGCTCCCTGCCAGTTGGTGCCCGCTGTCGCCTTCGTCGACTACGCGCGGAAGCGCCTGTCCCAACTGCTGCCCCACAGCCGATGAGTGACAGCGGCTCGCGTCGGACCTGGCTGCCGCGGGCTCAACCACCGCGGATCGGCGGTAGTACCGACTGTCCCGTGGTTCCGTGGTCCTGCGGCTGACGCGGCGGGTTGAGATCGATCCGTTCCGGCTCGCCAGGGCGGGGCGCGGGCGGCGTCGCCACGTCCGTGGCGGTGTGAACCTTCGGTGTCGGGGAGACGGGCGTCGCCGGCCCGGCGGGTGTCGCGCGGGGCCGTGCGACGACGGCCCGGAGAACGCATGGGCAGTGGGCGCCCGTGTACACCCCGCACGCGGTGACTGCCCCGAGCGCTCTCGGGTCAGCCCAGCTCAGCTCGGGTCAGCCCGCGCGGCTGCGGTGGGTGCCGCGTCCACCGTCCTCCAGCGTCCGAAGTCGGGCGGCCGCCCCCTGCCCGGCTTCACGGGCCCGGGAGGCCTCGGCGCGGGCGGCGTCGGCAGTGTCCTCGGCGGCCTGGACCCGGTCGTCGGCCCGGGCGACGGCCGTCCGCGCGTGGCCGTCGCGCTCCCGGGCCTGCGCGAGGCCTGCCGCGGCCCGCTCGGCCTCGTCCTGGGCCTGCCGTCGGGCCGAGGTGGCGCGGCGGAGTTCCCGCTCGGCTTCGGCGGCCCGGTCGGCCGCCTCCCGCTCGGCCCGCTCCGCGGCGGCCACCGCGGAGCGGGCCTGCTCGCGTTCCCGCTCCTGCTCCCGCTCTTGCTCCTGCTCGGCACGTGCCTGCGTCCGAGGCCGTGCCGCTGAGCCCTTCCGCTCCTCGGCCGACAGCCGTGGCTCCGGCCGCTCGGGCTCCGCTCCGAGGGGAGCGGCCCCCGGCCACAGGGGTGGCTCCAGGGCGGCGGTGAGTCGGCCGGCCGCCAGGGCCCGGGCCGCATCCGGGTCCGCGAGGGCGGCGGACAGTGTGCGGTCGAGGTCGGCGGCCGCGTCCGCACCGAGCGGGTGTCCGGCCGTGGTGGCGTCCCGTTGCGCCTGCTCGGTCAGTTCCCGGACCAGCCGGCGGCGCCGGTCGGTGAGCGTGCGCAGCCGGTCCCCGGCCAGGTGCTGCTGGGCGTCCCGCAGCTCCTGGCCGAGGTCCAGGAGCCGCCCGACCAGGTCCCCGTGCCGGTGGGCGAGGAGGTTGGCGGCCCAGGCGGCGAGGGTGGGGCGGTGCAGGGCGCGGACACGCTTGGCCAGCTGCGGGTCGGACTTCTTGACCTCGTCGGCGCGCGCGTTGCGGGCGGCGGTGAAGTCGGCCGGCGCGAGGGCGTAGAGCGTGTCGGCGATCTCGTCGAAGACTGGCGTGTCGGCCATGTCTCCGGACTCTACGGCGGCTGTCGCCTACGGGCCCGCTGCGCCGGCCCGTACCTCGTCACGGCGGGCCCGGACGGCGGTCCGGATGCTGCTGCAGCGTTGCGGCGCGCTCCCACCGTGGCGGCCGGGCGACGTCACCGCGGGGCCGGAAGCGCCCCGCGCTCCGCCGCGACCCGCGATGCTGCCGCAGCCGAACGCGGCCCGCACTGAAGCTATCTGACGCAACATCAGATGGCGTCTCGGTGAGCGGGCCGCAGGCGCCCGGGGTCAGGCGACCGTCAGGACGATCTTGCCGGTGGTGCGGCCCTGCTCGCCGAGCTCGTGCGCCTTCGCGGCCTGCGACAGCGGCAGGACCGTCTCCACCACGGGCCGCAGCGCGCCGCGCTCCACCAGGGCGGCGATCTCGCGCAGGCCCAGGTGGTCCGGCTCCACCAGGACCCACTGGGCCCGCACGCCGTCCGGTGCGGCGGGCACGTCGTCCGGGCCGGGCAGGGTGATCAGCCGGCCGCCGGGCCGGAGCACCTTCAGGGAGCGCTGCGCCGTCTCGCCGCCGAGGCCGTCCAGCACCACGTCGACGTCGGAGACGGCGTCCTCGAAGCGCACGGCCCGGTAGTCGACGACCTCGTCCGCGCCCAGCTCCCGCACCAGGTCGTGCTTTCCGGCGCTGGCGGTCCCGATGACGTACGCGCCGCGGGCCTTGGCGATCTGCACCGCGAAGTGGCCGACCCCGCCGGCCGCCGCGTGCACTAGCACCCGCTCCCCGGGGCGCACGTCCGCCGTGTCCACCAGCGCCTGCCAGGCGGTGAGCGCGGCCAGCGGCAGCGCGGCGGCCTCCACGTGGGTCAGAGAGGCCGGCTTGGGGGCGAAGTGGCGGGCCGGCGCCACCACGTACTCGGCGTACCCGCCAGCCTGGCGCGGGAACAGGGGCATCCCGTAGACCTCGTCGCCGGGGCGGAACACGCCTACGCCGGGCCCGGCGGCCTCGACCGTGCCGGACACGTCCCACCCGACCGCGGGGACGTCGCCCCACTCGATGAGGGCGCCCCCGGCCCGGGTCTTCCAGTCCACCGGGTTCACGCCGGCGGCGTGTACCCGCACCAGGACCTCGTTCAGGCCGGGTTCGGGGCGCTCGACCTCGCGCTCGACCAGGTTCTCGGGCCCGCCCCACTGCTCCACGACCACCGCTCGCATGCTGTCCTGCCTCGTTCTTCGTTCCGTTCGGTGCGCCGCCGGTTCCCCGGCGACGCAGTCCACGATCCGGCACCTGGGACCGCCACGGTGTTGGCCGTCCGGCCACTATGTGACAGGATCTGGCCATGGGTACGGCGCAGCGGACGGGGGCAACGAGGGCAGCGGACATCGCTCGGGACGCGGACGAATGGGAGCCCGAGCCCGAGCGGGCGGCGCGGAAGGGCGAGTGGGCCAAGCCCCGGCGCCACCGGATCGCCGTGCTCGCCCTGCCCGGCGTCCCGCCCTTCGAGCTCGGGATCCCCTCCCGGGTCTTCGGCAGCGCCCACGACGCCGACGGCCGCCCGCTCTACGACGTCGTCGTCTGCACCGCCGACAGCGCCCCCGTCCTCAGCGACGCCGGCTTCACCGTGCAGCCGGCCGCCGGCCCCGAGGCGCTGGCCGCGGCGGACACCGTGATCGTCCCGCCCACGCACGCCATGCCCGAACTGGGCCGCGGCGGCCCGCTGCCGCCCGAGGTCGAAGCGGCCATCGCCGGCATCCGGCCCGGCACCCGGCTGGTGTCCATCTGCTCCGGCTCGTACGTGCTCGCCGCGGCGGGGCTGCTCGACGGCCGTCCGGCCACCACGCACTGGAACCTGGCAGCGGAGTTCCGCCGGGCCTACCCGGCGGTCAAGGTCGACGAGGACGTCCTCTTCGTCGACGACGGCGACGTGCTCACCTCCGCCGGCGTGGCCGCCGGCGTCGACCTGTGCCTGCACGTGATCCGCCGCGACCACGGCGCCGCGGTCGCCAACCGCACCGCCCGGATGTGCGTCGTGCCGCCCTGGCGGGACGGCGGACAGGCCCAGTACATCGACCGCCCCGTCCCCGAACCCACCGTCGCCAGCACCACCGCCACCCGCGCCTGGGCCCTGGAACACCTCGGCGAGCCGCTGCCCCTCACCCGCCTCGCCGAGCACGCCCGGATGAGCCTGCGCTCCTTCACCCGCCGCTTCCGCGACGAGGCCGGCATGACCCCGGTGCAGTGGCTCACCGCCCAACGCCTGGAACTGGCCAAGCAGTTGCTGGAGAGCACCGACCTGTCGATCGACCTGGTCGCCCACCGGTCCGGCTTCGGCTCCGCGAACTCCCTGCGCGCGCACATGCGGACGGCCTTCGGCGTCTCCCCGGCCGCCTACCGCCGCACCTTCAGCCCCCACGAGCCCGCCCCCGCCTGATCCCCGAGCCCCACGACGCGGACGGCGGTGCCGTGCGGGCTCGTCACCAGTCGGCGCCGATCTGCTCCGCGACCGCGAAGTCGCACTCGCAGTCGGGGCAGGTCGCGCGGCCGAAGACGTAGGTCAACGCGTGCGCGACCTCGGGCCGGCCCTCGGCGAGGGCGAGGTCGTGGAGGCGCCGGCCGATGCCGTCGAGGTCTGCGGGCGGCGAGGGGCGCAGGGCCCTCGTCTCGATCGTCTCGACGCCGCCGTCCGCGAGCGCGTGATCCTCGCTGCTGGAGAAGAAGCCGCGTTCGCCGAAGACGACGTACAGGCCCGCCTCGCAGTCCGGGCAGGAGACCGTGTACTCCTCGCTCCCGAGCCCCCAGGCCAGCTCCTCACTCCAGCCGACGACACCCTCGAAGGCCAGCGTGGCCTCCATGAGGTGGATGTAGTCGGCCCGGTCGGAAGCCGTCCGGCGGTACGTGCCCACGGCCGTCAGCAGCGCGGAGATCTGCGGTGCGTGCGCCGAACGCACGTCGCCTGCCTTGTGGGACTGACCGGCGCCGGCCACGATCGCACCCGCCAGGACAAGGGCGTTGACCGCCTGTTCCCGGTTCCCGCCCGTGGCCGTTTCGGCCAGCCAGGGCAGTGCCGCGAAGCTCGCCGAGTAGACGGTGCCCTGGTGGCACAGCGCCGACCACAGGTCGCTCCAGAGCTCCGCGCTCGGCTCGGCGGCGATCCGGTCGAGCAGCGCGGGTATGTCCCCGGCGGCTCCGTAGGCATGGTTGAGTCGCGACCAGTCCGTCATGCGCCGATCCAACCAGGTCCGCCACCGAGGCGACATGAGCACCCCCGCACTGCGGGCCACCCTCTCGCCGCGACGCCGACGCCGATGCCTATCCCCAGGCGGGGTCTCCCCGGCTCAGAAACCCGAGGTGTCGAGTTCGAGGTCCAGCGGCTGCGGCAGTCGGAGCGGGGTGCCGAAGGGGTGGGGGCCCTCCACCAGGGTGTAGCCGAGTCGGCCCGGCTGGGAGAACAGCGTGCAGGTGCGTTCCTGCCGGTCCACGAGGAGGTACACCGGAGCGCCGAACTGGGAGTAGCGCCGGCGCTTCGCGGTTCGGTCGGTCTCACCGTTCGACGGTGACGTCACCTCGACGACGAGCACGGTCTGGTCCGGGAGGAGCGCTCCCTCCGTCTTCGCCAACTCGGCCGGTACGACGGCGAGGTCCGGCACGTAGAAGTTCTCCGTGCCCGGCAGGTCGAGGTTCCCGGAGCCGGCGCGGAGGCCGAGCTCGCGCATGCGGGGACCGATCTGTTCACGGATCAGGTCGACAGCGGTCTCGTGGGCCCAGGACGGTGACACAGGGGTGATGACTCCCTCGACGATCTCGACCCGGTCACCTGCGATGTGCTGGATCGCGTACTTGAGGGCCTGCTCCGGATTCGGCACCGTGCTGTAGTCACCCGGGCCGGCATGCGCTGTGCTCATGGGCTGCTCTCCCTGTCCGGATCATGTGTGCTGCGGCCCGGCTGTCACGGCCGGAACATATGGCCGACCCTGGTACGGCACCCAGTTACGTTACTGGGTGCCGTCGTACCGTGTCCGCTCCGTTCGCGTCGGCCGTTCAGGCCGCGGGCTCGGCCGTCCCGCCCTGCCCCGCCTGCCCGCCGGCGAACACCGCCTTGACGAGCCTGTCCAGCGCCTTCGGGAACTCCTGTGCCGGGTCGGTGGCGGAGTCCCCGGTGGTCAGCCCGGCCGTCAGGGTCCTTCCGCCGTCGGGGGTGCTGATCATCAGTGCTCCGAAGCCGCCCGGGGCGCCGCCGTTGTGGTGGACGATGGTGCCGTGGTCCGGGCCGAGGTCCTGTACGAACAGGCCGAGGCCGTACCCGAGCATCCCGTGCGGCGTGCGCATCTCGTCCAGCAGTGGGGCCGGCAGGAGCCTGCCGCCCAGCAGTGCGGAGAAGAAGGTGTGGAGGTCCCGGGTGGAGGAGATCATGTCGCCGGCACCGATCAGCAGGGAGAGGTTCTGGCGGGTGACGTCGACCACCTCCCACCGCTCGGCGTCCTGGTAGCGGTAGTAGCCGTGGGCGTGCGGTTCGGGGAGGTCCGGGGAGGTGCCGGGCACCGCGGTGTCCCGCAGGTCGAGCGGCTGCAGGATCCGTCGCCGCATCTCCTCGGCGTACGAGCGGCCGCTGATCCGCTCGACCAGCAGGGCGGCCATCGTGAAGTTGGTGTTGGAGTAGCTCTGGTCCGTCCCCGGCTCGAACCGCGCGGGGCGGGAGAGTGCGAACTGCACCAGCTCCTCCGGGCGGTAGCTGTGGAACCGGTTCTCCACCCAGGCCTTGCCCACCGAGGGGAGCCCGGGCACGAACGTCCCGTCCGGGTCGAGCTCGCCGGTGTAGTTGTACAGCCCGCTGGTGTGCTGCAGCAGCATCCGTACGGTGATCCGCTCGTCCAGGCCGAGCTCGGGCAGGTGGGCGGCCACCGGACTGTCCAGCCCGATCGCGCCGTCGGCCACCAGCTGCAGGACCAGGGTCGCGACGAAGGTCTTGGTGGTGCTGCCCACCCAGAACCGCCCGTCGGCCGGCGGCTCCTCGGTCGTGCCCAGCTCGCGCACACCGGCGGTGCCGACCCAGGCGCCCCGCTCGTCGTGCACCCGCATCTGCATCCCGGCGAACCCGGCGTCGACGAACGCCTGGACGGCCTCCTGCAGGTCGGGGCGGTCCTGCCCGGCGGTGGCCTGCGACAGGGTGGCCTGCGACAGGGCGGGCTCCGGCTGGTCGATGGGGGTGACGGACATGGTGGTGCCTCCTTCGGATCCGCCGGCGGCGGACATCGGCGTGGAACCCCGACTGGCTCCCGCCAGTGTTCGGGGATCGCTGAACGTTATCGACGCTACATTGCGTTCATGAATCGGTCAACGTTCAATGGGGGCTCACTTTGCTTGCACAGTAAGGCATCGGCTGCCATCCAGGGGTCTAGCTTTGCAATGACCTTGACGCTTAATGCAATGGGAGATCGAACCGTCCTTTGCAATGAGGTGCAGCTGAATGCATACTGTGCGGTGAGATCCGCAGGCGTCGCGCGCCGCACGCCGCACGCCGCACGCCGCGCGCACGTCGGCAGAGGGGAGACGGGTACCGATGCCCGGAGGCAGGCTCACCAGCGAGGACCGCCGGCAGATCGCCGCAGGGCTGGCGGACGGGCTCGGATACGCCGAGATCGGCCGACGCCTGGGACGACCCGCCTCGACCGTCATGCGGGAGGTCACCCGCAACGGCGGGCCCGACGACTACGGGGCGACCAGGGCGCACGAGGCCACCCGGCACCGCGCGCGCCGGCACAAGCAGGCCGGGCCCGCGGCGGCGGTCCCCGACAGTGGCCACGGGCGCGACCCGCGCGCGGTCCGGGACATCACGGAGTCCTGGAGCGCCGTCCTGGTCCGGCAGGGGATGCCCCGGGTGGCGGCCGGGGTGCTTGCCTGCCTGTACGTCACCGACTCCGGCGCCCTCACCGCCGCAGACCTGGTCCAGCGGCTGTGCGTCAGCCCGGCGTCGATCTCGAACGCCGTCACGTTCCTCGAACAGCAGGGGATGCTCCGGCGGGAGAGGACTCCCGGCGTGCGCCGCGAACGCTACGTCATCGACGACGGCACCTGGGCCCGGACCCTGCTGGCCACCATGCAGATGAACGACGTCCTGGTGGCCGAGGCGAAGCGGGCGGCCGGGATCCTCGGGGACACCACCCCGGCGGGCGCCCGCTTCGAGTCCTCCGCCGGACTCCTGCTGCTGGTGAACGAGGCCCTCCGCCAGGGCGTGGAGCAGTGGCGGAGGAGCCTGGCCGAGGGCTCCGACGGGGGCTGAGCGCCGGCCGCCGGCACTCACATCCCGGTAGCTCAGACGGGTTCAGCGTGAGAGCCTCACGATCATGGCCACTGACACCGAGGTAGGCGAGCTGTTGCACCAGCGCGGCTGGCGGACGGCATTCACGGTCGCAGAAATGGTGAACGCGTGGGCCGCCCTGGTGAGCGTCATCGAGCGCGGCTACGGCGATGACATCCACGAGTTCACCAACGACCTCTACTGCCGGAACTGGCTCCACGAAGCGTGGCTCCTGCTGGACGAACACGTCGTCCAGCTCTGGACCCCACGGATCAGAGCCCTGGACGATCGGTACAAGGCAGCCACCATCGACGACGACGGCCAAGCACTCGACCGGTTCCACAAGGTGCCCGGCCCCGATCTGTGGTGGTGGCGGCGACACCCCCGCATCCTCACCGGCGACCTCGGGCGATCACTGCGCTCGGCCGGTGCCGTCGGCACCGACCCGGACCCGGCCTGACCCCCAGCCTGGCGGGGTTACGGGACAGCTCTTGTCGGCTGCTTCTGCCAGCGGGCCCGGTGGAAGATCGGTTCGACGGCGACGACGCAGAACGCGTGCATCGGCCGGTTCGTGTGCTTGGGGTCGAAGAAGCCGACGATGTCGCCGAGGAAGCTCTCGCCGTGCTGATGGATGTGCGGCTCCCCGGCGACGCGGTCGCCGACGTCGGTGAGCAAGTCGCCGATCCAGAACAGGAGCTCGGCACGGGCGGTGATGACGATCGTCGCGGCGTGCTCGGCGAAACGGGCGGGGTGGCGATCGGCACGGCGACGGACGTCGTCCGGGCGGCCGGCGGACCGTGCTGCCGGGGCCGTCACCCTCAAGGGCGCCGAGGCGCGGCGCATCCGGCGCCGCAGATCCGGCCAGTGCGAGGGCCGCAGCCCGGTGTCCTCGCGGGCCAGGAGCAGCGGCAGCGGACGGGCGTCGCCGACGAAGGTCGTCGGTCGGTCGCCCGACGGGACCGGGATGTGGACGGCGCTGTGCGGGCTCGTCGCGGCGACGCGGAACAGGGCGCCGAGCCGTAGGAGGTCGGCGCGGCTCGCCGTCAGAAAGGCGACCTGGCGGTCGGGCGGGTGCACGAAGGTGTTGCGGAGCATGGGACCGGTGCTCAGGACCCGGCTGAGCCCGGACCCCGGATCACCGACCGGATGGCTCGTCAGTGGTAGCCGCATCCGCCCGTCGTCAACCCCCATGCGCCCAGTACAGCACCCGTACCGGGCGGTCCGACACTCCTTTTCCGGACCGCCCCCGGGGGACGGGCCGCAACGCGGCGGGTGGGCGCGCGGGGGCCGCGTCAGGCGGCGGCTTGTCGACTTCCGAGGGTGCCCCCGCACCCGGGCGTCGTCACTCGTAGACCCGGGCCGCGCCGAGCTGCCAGGCGACCGACGCCCAGGTCACCGGCTCGACCGGCGGAACGCCCGACCACCTCGGCGGCCTGCCGAGCGAGGCACCCAGCCAGCTGTCCCAGGACTCCAGGAACCCGGCCGGCGAGGCGCTCGCCCAGCCGCCACCGTCACCGGCCCACTCGCCCCGGGCCCGCCTGTCCGCCCGCCAGGCACGGTCCCGGGCGAAGTCGGCCGCCAGGGCGCGCAGCCGCGTGCGCAGTTCCCCCGAGGTGGTGACCGGCGGCTCGCCGGTCAGGGCGGCGGGATCGGCGAGGCCGGCCGACGGCGCGGCGAGCAGCCGGCACTGCCGCGAACGCGAACGGGGTCCGGTACCTGGGTAGGTACCGGACCCCGTCCGACAGTGGAGCGCCAGGCCCGGGTTGCACGGACTCTTCCTACTGAAAGTAGGACGTGCTCTGGTAGCACCGCTGACGCCTGACGAGGAATCATTCTCCCTCGCGACAAGAAGAATACTAGCAGCTCAGGACCCGTGCGCCGAACCACGGTGCGAGGCCTGGGCGGCTTCCCCTCTCCCGGGCCCGCGTGGCCGGCGCGCTCCTTCTCCGACACCGCTACCCGGCCGACGCGCAGAGGGCGTCCGCGTAGGCGGGGATCAGCGGGGAGCGGTCGGCCCGGCGCCAGGCGAGGACCAGGCGGCTCGGCGGGAGGTCGTCGACCGGGCGGTAGGCGATGCCCTCGATGCGGTGGCGGGCGGCGGCCTGGCCGGGCACGAGTGCGACGGCGCGTTGCCACAGGACGGCGTGCAGGCACTCGTCCAGGGACCGGACCGCCGGTCCGTCGGTGCTGTCGGAGGTCGGCTGCCAGAACGTCCGCCAGGTGGGGTCGGCGGTTTCCGGCAGGCGGACGGAGCTGCGGTCGGCGAGGTCCCGGGCGCTCAGGCTGCGCTGACGGGCCAGCGGGTCGTCGGCGGGGAGGGCGGCGTAGCAGCGGTCCTCGCGCACCGTCCGCGTCGCCAACCCGGTCTCGTCGAACGGCCCGTAGGTGATCGCCACGTCGACCTGGTCGGCGGTCAGCCCGATCAGCGGGTCGCGCAGGTCGCCCTGGTGCAGCCGGACGGTCGTGTCGGGGCAGCTCCGTGCGAAGGCCCGGGCCGCCGGGAAGGACAGGGCCTGCTCGCCCGGTCCGAGCACCCCGACCCGCAGCACCCGCTCGCCCGCTGCCCGCAACACCCGTTCCCGGGCCCGTTGGGCGTCGGCCAGCAGGGCGCGGGCCTCCACCAGCAGGACCCGGCCCGGCGCGGTCAGTTCCATGCCCCGCGGCGTCCGGACGAACAGTGCGCAGCCGAGGTCGGCTTCGAGTTCCCGGATGCGCTGGCTCAGGGGCGGCTGCGACATCCGAAGGCGCCTCGCGGCCCGCCCGACGTTCGCCTCCTCCGCCACCGCGACGAAGTAGCCGAGTCTGCGCAGGTCCATGGGGGCCACGATAGCGACCGGAAGCGATAGCCGGAGCATGCCCACCCAGTCCGAAACGGTCTTGGACGCACCGTGCGCCGCGCGGCTTGGATCGGGCCATGACCTACCAACAGCCCTCGGACCTGCGCACCGTGCCGACGGTCCGCGCCCTGGCCCGGGACGAGTTCGACGCGTTCATGAACTTCCACGAAACCGTCTTCCGGGAGGGCGGGACGATCCCGCTCAAACTACGCGAACTGGTCGCGCTGGCCGTCGCGATGACGACGCGGTGCTCCTACTGCATCGACACCCACACCCGCGGCGCGACGGACGCGGGGGCCACGCGCGAGGAGATCGCCGAGATCGGCTTCGTCGCCGCGGCCGTCTGCGCCGGCGGCGCGATGGCCCACGGCCTGCTCGCCCTGCGCCTCGACCGTGAGCACCACCACCCCGGGAAGGACGCCTCCGAGTAACCCGGCCCGCGATTACGCGATTACGTGGTCTTCGGACCGCTGATCGCGGCCCGCGACGAACGGTCCGCGATCCGCCGCCCCTCCGGGTACGGCCGCGGTGTGGGTGAGCCTGCCCGCACCGCGGCCGTACGCGTTTCCGGTGCCGTCCAGCCGTCGCGAACTCCCGCGCCTCCGCGGCCCTGCGCCGTTCGACGCCCGCCCCTCCGTTCCCCCGGCGTCCCGTTCCAGCGTTCCAGGCTCGCTCCATTCCTGCTGGTCAGAGCCCCATTCGCCGTTCCACCCTCCCCATCGTGCCGTCAGGTGTGGTGGCTGGGACGAAGTGCCCTGCAGGCTTCGGTCATCAAGCCTCGGTCATCCGATCGACGCACCGGCTCACCAGCTGAGCGAACGCCGAAAGGGGCACCAGCACATGTCCGTCCGCACCTCCCGCACCCGACTGATCACCACTGCCGTGAGCGTCGCGATCGCCGCCCTCTCGATGAGCGCGTGCAACGGCGACGGGGACATCAAGTCGGCGGGACCTGCCCCGACGGTCACGGTCACCCCGTTCACCGCATCGCCCACCACGCCGGCGGCCCCCGCGTCGCCCGCCGCCCCGTCCGCCGGCGCCCCGTCCGCCGCTGCGCCCACCGGCAAGGCCCCGGCCGCCACCGCGTCCAAGCCCGCCGCCAACACCCCGGCCTCCCCCGCACCGAAGGTGCCCGCCGCCGCCGCGGCCGCGAACCCCTCCATCTGCGAGGGCTCCAACACCAAGACCACCGCCGCGCCGCTGAACCGCCCCGTGAACCACATGCTGCTCACGGTCACCAACATCGGCTCCACCACCTGCTACCTCCACGGCTACCCGGCTGTCCGCTTCGGCGAGGCCCAGTCCGTGCCCCCGGTCATCGACGACTCGAAGCCGCAGGCCGTCGTCACGCTCAAGCCCGGCGAGTCCGGCTACGCCTCCGTCAACCTCTCCTCCACCGACGGCACCGACGGCTCCAACGGCCACACCGTGACCTCCCTGGACGTCTACTTCCACGGCCCCTCCGGCAACGAGAGCGTCGGCGCCGGAGCCCACCCGTCGCTGCCCGCCAAGGGCACGTACGTCGACGACTCCCTCAAGGTCACCTACTGGCAGCAGTCGATGGACGACGCCGTCTCCTGGTGACACCCGCACCACCCCGGAACGCCAACCGCACCCGGCCCGAAAGCAGGCAACCACCATGCCCGACACCGCCCGCAGGATCGCCCGTCGTCTGGCCGTCTACGCCGGTACGGCCCTCCGGATCCTCGTCCTCGGCCGTCCCGACGACCCGGACCTCGTCCGGAGGGCCGGCCTCACCCCGCGCTGACGCGGTGCCCGCGAGTGAACGCGCCTGGCCCACCTGGCCGACCGGATGTCAACCGCGCCGTGCCCGACCGGATGTCACGGTCCCGTCCCTGTCATGTCCTGGCGATTGTGACGCCACAGATGCCACCAAATTCTTTCTGCCACACGTCCTTTGAGCTGTCCGAGCGCCTCGGCGCCGATCAGCACCGATCAGCACCTGTCAATGCCGATCAGCACCTCTCACTGCCCACCGTCATCAAGGAGTCACCATGTTCGTCCGCAACCGTCGTTCGCTGCTCGCCTCCGCCGCCCTCGTCGTCGGGGCAGGGCTGGCGTTGACCGCGTGCGGGCCCGACAACTCCGACACGGCCGGCGGCTCTCCGGCTCCCGCGCCCACCTCGGCCGCCGCCGCGCCGTCGACGCCGGCCGGCCCGGCCACCGGTGCCCCCACCGCGAGCACCCCGACCGCCGGGGCGTCGCACACCGCCACCCAGCCCGCGAAGACACCGCCCGCCGCGAGCCCGTCGGGCGCCGCCAAGCCCGGCGGTACCCAGCCCGCCGGCACCCAGCCCGGTGGCGGGGACGCGGGCACGGACGCCCGGCCGTGCGACATCCAGAACCTCACCATCCAGGCGGCGCCCCGCGCCGGGGCGCCGACCCAGTGGGCCATCGAGGTCCGCAACACCGGTACGGGCACCTGCAGTCTGAGCTCCACCCCGGGAGTCAACCTGGGCAACTCCAGCACCCGGGACCAGAGCAACAACATCATGCCGATCCTCGCCAGCGGCACGCTCCGCTTCCCGGTCCCGGCAGGCCGCAGCGCCTACGTGGTGATCGACCTCGACCCGAGCGGCGCCACCACCGGCACCACCCCGGGCATCAACGAACTCAACGTCCTCGTCGACGACGACGACACCAACATGCCCCTCGCCAACACCCACAACTTCCCGCTCCCCAGCGGCACCCACGTCCTCAACCCGCAGATGGGCATCTACCGCCCCACCCTGGCCGAGGCCGTCACCTCCATGTCAGCGGCCGGCAAGTAACGGGTAACGCAGACCACGCCGATGCGCCGACCGATCCGGCTCCGTCGCCCGGCGCCCGGGGGTCGGCTCCCCGGGCCCGGATCCCGACTCCCGGCCCCGGATGTCGGAGCGATCTGCCACTTATCCGGCGATACCGCCTCTGAGCTGGGAGTTCTCCTGGCCGACGACGCCACGGATCCCCTAAAGTCGGCGCGCCCGCCCCGGTCGGGGTGGTGGCGTACCGGCGTGCACGGTCGAGCACGCGGCGATTCCAGGAGTTGACGATCTGATGGTGTGTGTGGCGTGCGGGGCACGCCCTGCGGGTACGGACAGCGGCCGCTGCTTCGGCTGCGCGGAGGCGGCCCCCGGATGGGCGGCGGCGCTGAGCCCGGCGAACGGCCTTGCCGTGGCGGTCTACGCCCTGCTGGCGTTGGACGCTGCGCTGGCGGCGGTGGCGGTCGCGGTCGACGTGTGGTCCGACGTGCTCCTGGGCGGGCTGGCGGACGGGCCGGGCGACGTCGACCTCGATGACTTCGAGGCCCTGGACTCCGCGGCGCGAACGCTGAACTCGGTGTACATCTCGTTGGCGCTGGCCACCGCCGTGGTGTTCATCGTCTGGTTCTACCGCATCCGCAAGAACGCCGAGCTGCTCCTGCCGAACGGGCACCGCCTCGGGCGCGGCTGGGTCATCGGGGCCTGGTTCACCCCCGTCGTCCTGCTCTGGTTCCCCTGGCAGCTGATGGCGGACTGCTGGCGGGCGAGCGCGCCGCTGGACGCCGACGGAAGGCGACGCACGCCGTCGGAGGCGGTCGTCGTCCTGTGGTGGTCCACCTGGATCGGCTCGATCATCGTCGGCCGGATCGCCGCCACCATGGTGAGGCACGTGGACCTGTCGCTCCCGGGCGACCTCGAAGACCTGCGCAACACGATCCGGGTCGAGGCCGCCGGGTCGGCGCTGCGGCTGGTGGCCGCGATCGCGGCGATCATGGTGGTCAACCGCCTGACCGCCATGCAGCAGACCCGCCGGGCCGACATCAACCCGCTCGCCGCACGGGCCGCCCAGGAAGCCCGGGTCCAGGCCGTGGTCTCGGCCTCCGCCGCTGCTGCCGCGCCCGCCGAAGCGCCGCGTGACGCCGCACCGGAGGGCAGCCCCTCCGCCTGACGACCCACCCGCCCGGCCGGGGCCCCTCGGTCGGGCGAGTGTCGGACACCGTCGGTGCCGACGGTGAAATCACCGACGATGATGTTCGCCTGGATCACCGGGCCGTTGACGGTGCCCTCGATCCTGTTCACGGTCCGGAAGCCCGGAGGCTGCTCCCCGTCCGAATGCCGCTCGGGCAACGCCTGGCCCTCCCCCTCCCGCAACGAGCCTTCCCCGCAGCAGCTTTACACAGCGACGACGCCTCGGGAAGCCGGAGCTCCGATCTCCGCCGCCGACTTCCGTGCGACCGTCAATCGCACCTCTCGGCAGGCCAGTTGGCCGAAATCGTCCTGCGGAGCCCGCCGACTTCGGATACCGGCGCACCTTCGGCGGGGTGTGGTTTGCGCGCTCACCAGCTCCGGCGTCCGAGCGCGCCACGCGGCCCGAGCGGCCCGTGTCCGAGCGGCCGCGCTACCCGGCGGTGAGGCCGAGCGCGGCCCGGACGGCGGCTGCCTGCGTACCGGCCCCGTGGCTGCGGGCGTCCGCGACGTACTGTTGTGCGCTCGTGCCGTCGGACGCGGTCCGCAGTGCCGCCAGGGCCGGTGATCGCTTGACCACTCCAGTCGCCCGCGCGCGGTACGGCGCCCGGGCCGGACGGAGGGGCCCCCGTCGCGTCGTCGCGCTGCCGCATCCGGCTGTCGTCCGGCTGGTCGCCGGCGTTCGGCATGGCTGGTTCTCCCCCTGGTGCGCGCCGCGCAGCGGCTCACCGCGTTCGACGGCTGCGCGAATACAGACGATCACCCGCGTACGACCTGGGTGGGGCCCGTGGCCAACAGTCGCCGGCGACCGGGCCGGTGGTCGGGGGGCTTCACGTGCGCGGTGCCCGAGCAGCCCTGGTACCCGGACGTCACCCACGGGTCCCTCACTGTTCGAGGCCGGCCGCCGCTGACCTCTGGTGATCGGAGCAGCACCAAAAGCGACGACACGTCGACTCCGGCGTGGCGGCCGACGACGCCGTCGACCTCGGCCCGGACCGCCCCCTCCCCGCCCGACGGGGACGATATCGGGACAAGCGTTAGATTGGGGCGAGAAGGGGCACGATCGCCGACGAGGTGTGGCCGATGCACTCGATCCTCGACTGGCTGCGCGGCCTGTCCGGCCCGGTCGTGTACGCGGTCATCGGCGGCATGGTCTTCACCGAGGACGCCCTGTTCTTCAGCTTCTTCATCCCCGGCGAGACTGCCGCCGTATTCGGCGGCTTCCTGGCCCACCAGGGCCGGGCCTCCCTCGGCTGGATGGTCCTGGTCGTGGTCTTCGCGGCCGTCCTCGGCGACTCCGCCGGTTATGAGATCGGCCGGCATCTCGGTCCGGCCATTCTTCACACCCGCCCGCTGCAGCGCCATGCCGGTCGGGTCGGTACGGCCCAGGACCTGATCCGCCGGCGCGGGCCGGCCGCCGTCTTCGTCGGCCGTTTCGTCGCCTTCTTCCGCCCGCTGGTGCCCTCGCTGGCCGGGATGTCCCGCATGCCGTACCGCCGGTTCCTGTTCTACAACGCCCTCGGGGGAGTCGCCTGGGGCGTCGGATTCACCCTCCTCGGCTACTTCGCCGGTGCTGCCTACACCAGGGTGGAGGGCACGGTCGGCCGGGTCGCCGCCATCGCGATCGGTGTGATCATCGCCGTCACCCTGCTGGTCTGGTTCCTGCGGCGGCACCGCGCGCGGGGCCGTGAGCCGTCGGACGACAGCGACGGCCGGGATTCCTGAACCGGACGGTCCTGCCCGTACGGTCGCGTCCTGCCCGTACCGAAGGCCGCCGGGACCACTGCCGTCCGTCCCCGGGCGGCTACTGCCCACCGTGCGTCGTCATGACCCTCTGGTAGAGGACGGTGCGGGATCGACGGGTGCGTTGCACCAGTCCGGCCCGGTGGAGGATCTGCAGGTGGTAGGAGACGGTCGCAGGACTGAGGTGAACGCGCTGGGCGAGTTCTCCGGTCGTGCGGGGCTGGGCGAGTTCGGCGAGCAGCTTCGTGCGCGTCGGACCGATCAGTTCCCCGCCGCGCCCGGCCGGGAGGCAGTCGTTCGGCCCGACCGGGTAGACGATCAACGGCAGGCGGGGGGCCGGCGCGCCCGGGGGCTCGGCACCACAGAAGGTCGCCCGTCGCGCGAAGACGCTCGGCACGAAGATCGCGGCATCGGCGTCGAGGTGCGACGTGGGAAGCCCGGGGATCGCCAGGTGGACGTTCAGAGCGCCGTCGTCCCACTCCAGATTGGGTGCCAGGTCGTCGACGGCTGCTGCGATGCCGTGCTGGGCGATCACGGTGGCGCGGGCGGCCACGTCGCCTTCCATGCGTGCCCGTATGCCGGGCCAGTGACGCGCGAGGGCGGTGTGCCAGAACTGCTCCAGCTCCACCGCGACGCGCTGTGCCAGGTACTCCTCGCCCCGTTCCATGGCATCGAGGAGCAGCCGGGGCGGCCGGTCGGCCGCGGTGTGCCCCCACGAGTGGCCGCCGACGGCCGCGGTGAGCTCGTAGCGGATCCGTTCCCGGGGCGTGGTGGCGACGCGGTGCAGGGCTTCGTCCAGGGGCATCTGGAAGCCGGACGGTTCCGGCCGGAGGAAGTCGGGAGCGTAGCCGAGTGGGCCCCTCCCGCGACGACGGCGAGTAACCCCAAGCGCCGCGCTGACAGGGCCTGTACGGCCGAGGCCCGCCACGCGGGGTCGAGTCGGCCGGGCGAGCGCGCAAGGGAGAACAGCAGATCCTTGGCGATGTCGAGCGGGGTCATGGCGAACCTGACCTTGCCCAGCCCCTGCCTGCCGAGGTTGATCCGGATCACGAGCCGCCCCCCGCGTCGAGATTGCCTTCGAAAGAAATCGAATCATTCGACGGCCGACGTGTCACCGGGGTTCTCTGGATCCCGTGCCTGACACCACGGGCGGTCAGCCGGATTTCCGCCGGGATCCGCCGGTTGACGAACGGGTGCCCCGCACGGACATTCCAGGTCCCACAGACATCTCCGAGGGAGTCGCATGAAGCTCGTGAAGGCAGCACTGACTTCTGCTGCCGTCGTCGCGGCCACGCTGGGCGTCACCACCTCCGCGCACGCGACGACGCAACACTGCAACAGCAACGGCAACTTCTCCATCTGCGCCTACGCGACCTGGTACCGGTACGTGGGGGACACCTACGCCACGGTCTCGCTGTCCTCCGGCCACTACACCGACTACCGGTGGACGATCACCCCCTCCAGCGGCAACGCGCAGACCGGCCTGTTCTACCCCGGTCAGAGCGCTTCGGCCGACTTCTCCGGCAGGGTGAACGTCACGGTGTGCGTCAGGGAGGCCTCGCTCGGCACCGTGTGCGTGGGCCCGTTCTCCCCGGACACCAGCAACGCCGGCTGATTCAGCGCCCGCAGCGGTCCGCTCCGGCCATGGCAGGCCGGGGCGGACCGCTGCAGCATGAGCACGATGTCCGGCGACGGGGCCGACCACGGGCAGGGGCCGGGGGGTCGTGGCGGTGATCGATTGGCGACGTTTCGGCAGATCAGCCCCGGTATCCGCCTCCTGTCGTGACGCTTGGTCAGCACCCCCGCCGGGCCCTAGAGTGCGCGCATGAACCTCCGCACCAAGAAGACGCTGGGTGTCCTGCTCAGGGGCGCCATCATCCCCACCTTCTGGACCGTTCAGGTCATGGTCCAAGAGCGGCAGATCGTGCTGAGACCGGCCTTCTTCGTCTTCCTGGCGTTGCTCGTCGCGACCACCGGGTACGCGTGGTGGTGGTACGGCGACTCCCCCAAGGCGGTGGCCTACCGGGCGAAGGCGGAGGCCAAGAAGGCCGCCCGGCAGCAGTCGAACTGATCGCCCGAACTCCTGACTCCTGTTCACCCGCATCCCCCCTCAGAAGCCGTTCGCGCACCGGTCCTGCGGTGGTCAGTCCCGCTCGTAGTGCGCGAGGTACCAGTTGCACGCAGTCCCGCTGGTCGCGCAGGAAGCGGACCAGGAACGCACCGGGCTCCACCGGGCTCGGTATCGCCCATCCTGGCGACCGGGACCGACAACGCCCGCGCGTGTGGGAGACTCCGCCCGAAGTCGATCACGGGGGTGTGCGGTGGGGCGTGTCTTGACGTGGGTGGTCCGGTGCTGCGCGGTGGGCGCGTGGGCGGCGATGGCGGTCGCGTTGGTGTGGGCCTTCGGACTGGGTTCCGGCGCCCTGCAACCGCAGAGCGACCTGCTCCTCCTCGGATGGGCCGGCCTCGGGCTGCTCTGGCTGCGGCTGGTCGCCCTCTGGACGCGAGCCGCCGTGCGCGCGTGGGCGCGAACGAGGGCTGGCCGGGTGCCGCTGTCCAAACAGCCCACGCGGAAGGCCCGCGAGCCCAGGGTGCCGGGGAGCTTCCACACCCGCGCCTGGGTCCATGCGCGACACGCCGCCGTCTGGGTCCTCATTCCGCTCGCCGCGGCGGTGCCGACCTCGCTCCGCGAGATGGACGGCGGCGATTCCGTCCGCCACCTGAAGCAGGCCGGAGCGGTCACCGTCACCGCGACGGTCGTCAACGCCTCCGACGTCGAGGAGATCGAGGACGACGGCAAGGTCACGGGCTACCACGCCGACCTCGTCCTCGCGATACCGGGCGGCCCCCAGGTCACCGCCTACGGGGTCACCCGCGAGGAGCCCCACCCGGACGGCCGGGTCCGCGCCCTGTGGGCGCCCTCCTCCCCACAGCTCGGAGCCGTCGTCAACGACACGAAGGACCTCGATGCCTTCGTCCGCACCGGTTGGACGTGGCACGCCGAGAGCATCGGCATGTTCGTCTTCTTCGGACTGTTCGTCGGCGCCGGCATCGTGCCGCTGTCCGTGTCCGCCGGCACCGACGCCCTGCACGACCTGACGTGGCGGCCACTCGTGCAGACCGTCAACACCACTGTGCTGACACTGCTCTTCCTCTGGATCCGCCCCTTCCTGGCCGCGCACGGGCTGGGAGCCGACGTGGCCGCCGCGACCACGGTCGGATTCGGGATCGTCCTGCTGCTCCTCTACTTCGGCCAGTCATTCCGGGCATGCAGCGTCACCTGACCCGACGACGCCGGCTCTCGGCGGGCGCTTCGTTCCCGACGGCCGAGGTCGGGTCCCGCACCGGATCGGGCCGGATCTGACCTCGGCAGTGCGTACCTGCTCCGCCGGCTGTCAGGCGGGCTTGGCCGACACGGGCCAGTGGCCGCCGGGGAACTGGCTGTTGTCGACGGCGTTGCCGTGCAGCGCGGCCATCTCCTTGGCCTGGGCGCCGAGCAGCACCATCAGGGCGGAGACCGCGGCGACGATCACCGTGGTGTTGACTCCGGCTTCCTCAAGGATGATCAGGAAGCCCGCCCAGGAGAAGACCACCGAGCCGAGGGCCGCGATCGCGGCGATGGTGGCGCCGATGAACTTGACCAGCACGAGTGCCAGCGCGAGGTAGAAGGCCAGGCCGGCCGCCGCGCACAACTCCAGGGAGGTGGAGGTCTTGTCGCAGGTCCCGCCCAGCGCGGTGGCCGCCGCTGCCTGGCGCGGGATCTCCTTGCCGTAGGCGTCGGCCGCCGGGCCCTTCCACTCCCCGGTCGATCCCAGGATCTGCGGCTGGAGTTCGCCGGTGACGCCGTTCGCCAGGCCGCGCAGGGTCTCCCACTGGAAGCCGTGGATCATCAGGTAGACCGGGGCGGCGGCGCCCTCCAGACACTCCTTGATCTTGTTCAGGATCCAGGCGCCGATCTCGCAGATCTTCTTCCCGAACCAGATCACCTTGTCGGCCAGCCAGTCGGGCACCCACCACCGGTCGGCGGCGTCGTTCGCCTTGCCGGGGACGGAGTCGAGTTTGGCCGACAGGTCGGTCAGGCCCGAGGTGAGCTTGTCGACCGTTGCCTGGTACTGCGCCGCTTGGTATGCCACGTCGATAGCTCCGCTTCAGTTGCCGGTTATTGCCGCGAGGTCGGCCGAGGTCTTCTGCTCGTGGTGGTCGTAGTTGTCCGCCACCTTGCGCAGGGCGTCACCGACGGCCTTGAGGTTCTGCTCGCCCTCCTGGGCCCGGTCGTGAACGGCCGTCAGGACCTCCGCGTAGGCGCTGACGATGAGTTGGAAGACACCGGCCTGGAAGCGGTCCATCGACATCGAGCTGACGGACGTGGCGATCTTGCCGAGCTGTTCGCCCTGCTGGTCCCAGATTCCGGCCTCTGCGCGGAGTGTGTCGGTCGTGACCTTGAAGCCGTCGTCGGCCATGGTGTCGCTCCCTTCCGGGTCGTGCGGCCCTGCGGCCGGTGTGCGTTACGGGTTGCGCAGCTTGCTCGGGTCCGCCAGCAGTGCCAGGGCCTCGCGCAGCATCCTGTCGGTGCCCGCGGTGGCCTCCTCCTTGGCGGACCGGACGGCGTCGGCAAGGTTGCTGCGGGCCTTCGAGAGGGCGGCGGCCAGCGCGTGGTTCAGCGCGGTGTTGCCGGCCGCGGCCGCCCACCGCTCGTCCGGCTCGCAGGAGACCAGCCCGCCGCGCGAGAGCACCACGGTCACGTGTCCGGCCTCGTCGCAGCCGCGCCCCTGCACCGGTGCGCCCGGTGCGCCCGCCCGGTCGAGCGCCGTCAGTACGTCCTCGGCCAGCACCTCCAGCGGCCGCGGGGTGACCTGGCTGACGTCGCCGACGAGCAGGGTCAGGTCGGGTGCGGTCGCGGCCCCGGCGTCCGCCGCCGTACCGTCCTCGGGCAGCCGGTCCGGTACGGCCGCCCAGGCCGCCTGCCCGGCGTCCTGCTGCCAGACCGACAACCGGTTGACGGCGGCGGCCTGTCCGGCCTCGACCGCCGCGCCGCCGAGCGCGTCCGGTGACAGCCGCTGCTGCCAGCCGGCCGCGACCACGATCGACAGCGGGAGGTCCTCCGGGTCGAGCACGACGGTCACCGAGCCGGTGCGGTCGGCGCCCTCGGAGCGCTGCGGGAGGACGTCGAGGGTCGCAGCGAGCGCATGGGTGAGGTCGCCCAGGAAGGCGCTCATCTGCTGCAGATCACCCAGGGGGTCGTTCATGGCACAGGCCTCTCGTGCCGACTGACCGTGTGTCGGCGGCCATCGGTTGACGTGGTTGGTGACGGTCAGGAGCGCGTCGCTGCCGTGAGGGTCAGCTGGTTGCACAGGAGGGCCAGTGCGACGACCGCACCGAGAAGCACCCAGCCGCTGGAGGAGACGTCGGAGTCACCGAGGAAGAGGGTGGCGGCGACCACTGCCGCCAGGCCGGCGGCCCCGCCGACCACGGCCGCCGCGCGCCGGACGCCGCGTACCGGAACCGGGCGGCGCACCGCGAGAACCACGGCCGCCGCGGTGACAGCGGCCACCAGGTACAGCGTCGCGTCCACCCACCAGGCAGGCGCCCATGATCTGCCGTGCCAGACCAGCAGAGGGCAGAGCAGCAGCGGGCACTCGGCCATCAGTCCGAGCAGCACGGTTGTGGTTCGGTCGGCGTTCTTCGGTCGAGCCTTGTCGCTCACGTGGGACCCCCGTCTCCGCGCGTACTATACACAGCCCGAGCACGGCCGTTCGGGGCGGACCGCGAGTACTGGCGTACCGTCATGCGCCGCCCTCGACGACGCCCGAGCCCCCCGTCCGCGCCGCTGCCACGCCCCCCGGCCTCGCCGCCACCGCGCCGTACCGGTGCTCGGCGCGGCGCTCAGACCGTGAGGTAGACCAACCCGCCGAGCCCGGCCAGTGAGCAGTACCAGGCGAACGGCTTCAGCGTGTGCGTCCTGAAGTACCTGCTGAGGAAGTGCACGGCCGCGTACCCGCCCACGAAGGCGAGGGCGCTCGCGATCGGGAGCTGTGCGCCGAGGTCGGCGCCGCGCGCGTCGATCAGCGCGGGCAGTTCGAACAGGGCGGCGGAGCCGATCACGGGCGCGGTCAGGAGGAACGCGAAGCGGGCCGAGTCCTCGTGGGACAGACCGTTGAGGACGCCGGCGCCGATGGTGATCCCCGTACGGCTGATCCCGGGCAGGAAGGCGGTGATCTGCGCTGCTCCGATGCAGATCGCCTGTCGGTAGCTCAACTGGACGATCCGACGGTCCGACTGTCCCTCCGCGGAGAGGTGCCGGTCGCCCGGCGCGACGTACGGCTGCGCCCGTCGTCGGCCGGAGCCGTCGCGCCGGAGCACCTCGACGCCGAACAGCATGAGGCCGTTCACGGTGAGGAACACGGCGGCGGGGACGGGCTTGCCCAGCACCGCCTTGAACACCCCGCTGATGGCCAGCCCGGCGGCACCGACGGGGGCGGCCCCCGCGATCACCAGCCAGGCGAGGCGCTGGTCCGGGTCGCGGATCATCCGCCGGCGGACCGAACTGCACAGGCCGCGCGCGATCCGCGCCCAGTCGTGCCGAAACCTGAGCACCAGCGCCAGGGTGGTGGCCAGGCGCAGCCCGACCAGGACGGCCAGGTACGGCGAGCCCGGCGCGGAGACGTCGAGGTCGTGCCGCCAGCGTCCTCCGATCAGAGCGGGCAGCAGGATGCTGTGGCCGAGGCTGGAGACCGGGAACAGTTCGGTGACACCGTTCAGCAGGCCGACACCGACGGCCTCGGGATAGGTCAGGAAGGACATGTTCGACGACGACTTTCGCAATCGGCGGGAGGCCCGTGCACGGCCTCCGCACGAGGGTGACGCCGCTTCCCCCGTCCCCCGGCGGAGCGAGGGTACTACAAGATGATCTATGTATTCCGCTGTCTCATCGGTGGTCACGGCCTGCTGCGCAACCGAGTTGACGCACCGACAGCGACCGGAGGTGTCGGCGTCGTCGGGATCTCCCCGCAGGCAACGAGGCCGCACACCAGAGCAGTTGGCGCCTCCCACCGGGTATCTCCGCGGCTTGACGTTCATCGTCGTGGCCATCGGCGTGGCTGCCCAAGCAGCGCCCGGCCGGAGAGCCGACGACCGCCGGGCTCAGTGCCTCCTGGTCAGGTGGTCCAGGACCGTATGGCCGCGGGTCGTCTGCCAGCGTGAGCGTGCCTGCTGAAGGACCGTGTCCCATTGCTGGCGCACCTCGTTGTCCGGCGGTCGTTCGCCCCGGCCGATCCTGTCGAGCTCGTCCCTGACCTCCTTCCCGAGCGCCGCCGAGCCCACGATCGCGAACATGGCTCCGAACAGGGCGGAGAGCATGGCGAAGACCGCCCCGATCGCGCCGTAGCGGTTCGTGTAGGAGTTGAAGAGGTGGGGCAGGTAGACGCTCATGGCCACCGAGTAGCCGGTCAGCAGAGTGGCCCCGATGATCCCGAACGGCACGAGGTCGAGCCACGGGATCCGGCCGGCGGACAGGAGCCGACCGCTCCAGATGAGGAAGGCGGCGGTCAGTGGTGCCTCCACGACGGCTGCGACCAGTTCCAGCGGTCGGTGACCGAGAGCGGCGTGCACCCAGCTGCTCAGCGCGGCGTACACGGCCAGCAGCGCGATCCACTTCAGGCCGTTCACCGTGTTGCGGACACTCAACGGCTGGAGTTCCCAGCCCTGCTCGAAGAGCCGCTGGGCGGCCCGCGCGAAGCTCAGCACCGAAACGAGGAGGAAGGCGATCCCGAAGAGCCCCGCGGTGGTCCACCCGCTCGACGGGGCGAGCATCTGGCGTACGGCTTCGGCGCCGGCCCCGGTGAGGCCGTAGCGGTCGATGACGCGCTGGGCGACGTCCTTGCCGCCGAAGTGGGTCACGAGAGCACTGCAGAGGATGGCCAACGGCACCAGGGCCGTCAGTGCGGCGGAGGACAGGGCCATCGAGCGGTCGAAGCCCACGAGACGCTGGAACCGGCTGACCACGCGCAGCGCGAACGCCGGGCGGAGCCAGAAGGTCGCCGTCCTCAGGAGAGTCTCGCGGCTGATCCGTCTCGTGTGGCCCTCCGGAGTAGCGGTGTGGCGAGGCTGAGCAGAAAGGAAGCGAGGGAAGTCCGGCAGGTCCGTGCAGGCCCTTCGAGCCAGTGCGGCGGACCGTCGCCGGAGTGATCCTCGCGCGGTGGGTGCTGCCCGGGCCCGGCAACCCGCCGGGCGAGTACCCCGATCCGCTCACGGAATGCGCTGATCTCCCCCCGGGGGGACGTCGAGGGCGGCGCCGATGCCGCCCGCCGCCGGCCGGTACTCCCGGTGAAGCCCCTCCGGCAGGAGTGCCGTTCTGGCTGACACGGTGAGCACCGTACACGAAACAGACAGCGAGGCCGCCGATCTGACAGTTCCCCAGCTCGTCCGGGACAGGTGGGGGAGCGACCTGTCGGACGAAGGGCTGCTCCAGCGGTTCACCGAACCGGGCTGGACCTACCAGGAACAGCTGCCCCGCCGGTGCCCCGACTGCGACCGACCGCTGCACTCGCTGCGCCGCCCGTACGAGTCCGGCGGCCGCCAGTACCGGTACGTCGCCGTGGTCTGCCCCGTGTGCCCCCGCGCGTTCACACTCGCCGACCTCGGCGTGAAGACCTACGACAAGCTCCTGCGGACCGCGCCCACGGCGTCGGCGGCGTCCACCGCCCCCACTGCCCCCGTGCCCCGACGCACGAAGGCCGCTCCCACGATGACGGTCCGCGCCGCGGCCAGGCTGCTGGCCGGCCTCGACACGGGCCCCTGCCCGGCCGGACCGGGTGTGACGGTCACCGCGGTCCGACTGCCGAACCCCGCCCGGGAACCCGCACCCGCTCACCGATCTCACGCCTCCTGGACGCCCGGGCCGGGCCGCAGGCCTTCCCCGAAGTGTGATCCCCGCCACATTCGCCGCACGGCAAACAGAACGGCGGTTCTGTATAGTGAGATCACAAGAAGAACAACGATTCTTTTTACAGGAGGTGTGGTGCCTCGACTCACCGACGCACGCAAGGAACTCCGGCGCGCCCAGATCACCGAGGCCGCCGTACGCTGCTTCAGCCGCAACGGCCTGGAGCGGACCTCGATCGCCGACATCACGGCCGAGTCCGGCCTGTCGACGGGCTCGATCTACGCCCACTACCGCAACAAGGCCGAGCTGGTTCAGGCCTCGGCCCACGCGGTGCTCGCCAAGCGCGCGGAGGTCCTCGGCGAGTACGCCGGGAGCGACACCCCGCCCGACCCCGACGAACTGCTCGCCTGCCTGATCGCCGGCATCGACCCGGTCGAAGCCCGGGTCGGCGTGCAGACCTGGGGTGAGGCAACCAACAACCCGGCCATCCACGGCATCGTCGTCGACACGATCGACCGGATGCGCGCGATGGTGCACGACAGCGTCACCGCCTGGCTGGTCAAGGTCGAACACCTCGAGTCGGCCGAGGCTCAGGAGCGCGCCACCCCGATCGCCCACCGCGTGCAGAGCCTTTACCTGGCCCAACTGCTGTATACCGCCCTGCAGTCACCGGCCGAGGAGACCGCGCCATGACCACCCTGACCGCTCCGTTCGCCGGCCGCACCGTTTTCCGGGTCGGCTACGGCGCCCTGCAACTCGAACGCCTGCACCACAACCGCGGCGAGGCCGTCGCCCTGCTGCGCCGCGCGGTCGAGCTGGGCGTCGACCACGTGGACACCGCCCAGTTCTACGGCTTCGGGTTCGCGAACCAGGTCATCCGCGAGGCGCTGCGCCCCGAGGGCGGCGTCCTGGTCGTCACGAAGGTAGGGGCCGACCCCAACCCGGGCGGGCCTCTGCCACTGCGTCTCGCACAGCGCCCCGAACAGCTTCGCGCCAGCGTCGAGGACAACCTGCGCAGCCTCGGCGTCGACCGGCTCCCGGTGGTCAACCTCCGCCGGCTCGACTCCGGCCCCGGCCTGCGCCCGCACGGCGACCAGGTGGTCGACCTCGACGACCAACTCGAAGTGATGACCGCCCTGCGCGACGAGGGCAAGATCGGCGCGATCGGTCTGAGCAGCGTCACCCTCGACGGCCTGCGCCGCGCCCTGCCGGCGGGCATCGCCTGCGTGCAGAACGCGTACAGCCTCGTCTCGCGCGACGACGAGGACATGCTGCGGCTGTGCGCGGCCGAAGGCATCGCCTGGGTGCCGTTCTTCCCACTCGGCGGGTCCTTCCCGGGCCTGCCCAAGGCGACCGACGAGCCGGCGGTGCACGCCGTGGCCGCATCCCTGGGCGTCACACCCTCCCAGGTCGGCCTCGCCTGGCTGTTGCACCGCGCCCCCAACGTGCTGCTCATACCCGGCACCGCCGACCCCGCTCACCTGGAGGCCAACACGGCCGTCGGCGCGATCACTCTCGACGCCGCCACCCTGGCCACCCTCGACGCCATCGAGTCCCGCTCCGCCGAAGTCCCCATCGGCTGACCAGTCCCCCGACCAGGACGGAATCATGAAAGCCATCGTCTACCGCGACAACGGCGGCCCCGACGTTCTCCGGCTCGTCGACCGCGACCTGCCCGTGCCCGGCCCCGGCGAGGTCCGCGTCCGGGTAGCCGTGTCCGGGATCAATTCGACGGACCTGCAGGCCCGTTCCGGCCCCGCCCGTACCAAGCAGTTCTCGGAGGTCACCCCGCACCTGGACGGCGCCGGTGTGATCGACGCCGTCGGTGCGGGCGTCGACCGGAGCCGGGTCGGCCAGCGGGTCTGGTTGTTCATGGCTGCCGCCGGGCGGCCCACCGGCACCGCCGCCGAGTTCACCGTCGTACCGGGCGAGTTGGCCGTGCCGCTGCCTGACGAGACCGGCTTCGACGTCGGCGCCGCGCTCGGTGTCCCCGCGCTGACCGCGCACCGCGCGCTCACCGTCGCCGAGGACGGCCCGCGCCGCCTGCGGCCGGGGGCGCTGGACGGCGCGGTCGTGCTCGCCGCGGGTGGGGCCGGGGCGGTCGGGCACGCCGTGATCCAGCTCGCCCGCTGGGCCGGCGCGACCGTGATCAGCACGGTCAGCGGAGCGGAGAAGGCCCGACTGGCCACCGCCGCCGGCGCCCACCACGTGGTCAACTATCGAGAGGGGGATCCGGCCGCCGAGATCCGCAGGATCGCCCCGGACGGCGTCGACATCGTCGCCGAAGTGGCGCTCGGCACGAACATCGCACTGGACCTGGCCGTGCTGCGAGCGCGCGGCACGATCGCTACCTACGCCAACGACGGCGGCAAGCCGGTCGAACTGGACGTGCGGCACAACATGGTGCTCAACACGCGCCTTCAGTTCCTGGTGCTCTACACGGCCGGTCCGCAGGCGCGCGCCGCGGCCGCCGAGGACATCGCCGCCGCGGTCCGCGACGGCGCCCTTCCGGTCGGCGAGGAACACGGCCTGCCACTGACCCGCTTTCCGCTCCACCGCACCGCCGACGCGCACCGCGCAGTGGAGAGCGGCACAGTCGGCAAGGTCGTGGTGGACATCACGTCCTGACGCCACAGTGCGCCCCACCTCGCCGTGACGGCAGATCCCGCCCCGGACCGGCGCTGTCAGCTGGCGGCGGCAGCGTGAAGTGCGTCCAGGAGCGCGGTCTGTTGCTCGGTCGGCTTCCCTTCGGTGCGGGCCTTCGCCTGCTTGCGCAGCCACGCGCCAGGCCGGAAGGACGGGTCGTCGCCCAGGCCGGTGCGGTTGACCGGGCCCGTGACGGTGCCGCCGGCGCGGAGGTAGCCGAGCATCCGGCGGTAGGAGCGGTTCCGGTCGGAGTCCAGGCACCACAGCGGGTCCGTGGCGGCGAGCTCGGCGCCCAGGCCGCGGTCGAGCTCGTCGGCCTTGCGCTGCCGGCAGGTTCACTGCAAAGTCCCAGTGGTCGTGTGAGTCTGCGGGTCGCGGCGGTGCGAGGAGTACGGGCCGGGCCGTCACGAACGCATCGAAGCTCCGGTTGAACGGGGTGACCTTCCCAAGTCGCCTCGCACCACCGGAGCTTCGATGTGCCGCCAGTCTGGCACCGTCTGCCTGATCAAGTCGCCCGCTGTGGAAGGCGTGGCGGGACTCCCGGCACAACAGCACGCCTGCCGCCCACCTGCCGGCCGCGATGATTGGCGACGACCGCAGGGAGAACCGCGTGACCGGAGCCCTCACCGTTACCGACCTCGGACTCGACTTCCCCCCACGTCGTCCAGGCCGTGCGGATCCTGCGCCATCGCACCGACCTCAAGACCGGGACCGTCAGCCGCCAGACCATCTACGCGATCACAGACCTGACCTCGCAACAGGCCTCGCCGTAGCGGCTCGGCCACCTTGCCAGGTCGCTGCGACAGCCTTGCCCCGGCGCCGGCCACCCTGCCGCCTGTCGGTGAGAGATCGACGGCGTCGGTCCGGGTCATTGCCGGGTTTCCCGATATCCGCCCCGGAACCGGGGACGTCGAAACAATGGCGGCGGCGCCCGGCATGGACAGGGGGAGACGAAGCGGCCCGCCGGGTGTTCCGGCGGGCCGTTTTCGAAGGGGCGGCAACGGCTAATTCCTCCTGATCACCTTGCCGGCGATCGAAACGAGCATCTGTACGTTCTTCAGCGTTCCCTGCGCGTTGAACCCGTGGGCTTGGTGATGGTCGTCGTGGATGTGGAGGGTGTGCTCCAGCTTCCCATCGGCGTCGTAGATCTCCACCGTGTACTCGTGGTAGTCGACCATGGTTCCCCCAGTTCGACGGTGACGCGTCCCTTGGCGAAAATCAAAGTACCAGCGGGGAAGAAGCGAGTCAGTATCAAGCGACTGTTGTGCGTGGGGCATTGACGGCGCATCGAGGGGCGTATTCGGGGGCGCGGGGCATTCATGCCGTGAGCATGACGGCGAATTCCGGTCCGGGCGATTGTGCGGATTTCACCGGCGCTTTTGACGTGCGCCGATCGAAATCGTCGGAAGGCGCTGTTCTTCGCGTCCCCGGACACACGGCCCGAGCGGTTCCGGAGTCCGGGCCCGCCGGTGGTGCCACGGTGTAGCGTCACCGTGGGGGCCGGAACGGCGGTCGGAGGTCTGTGACATGGCGACAGCGGTGCTCACCCGGTTGACGGACGAGTGGCGGCGGGCGGCGAACCGGCACCTGACACCGACCAAGCGATCGCTGGTGGTGATGTGGGCCGCCTTCGGCACCACCTTCGGCACGGTGCGGGTCATCACGCACGGCATCAGGGGCGGCTGGCTGCCCTGGGGCGATGTCTCGGCGGGCGGAAAGCACCTGCACCACTACAACATCGGCATCGCGGCACTGGCCGGGGTCGGCCTGGTGGCCGTCCGCGGCGACGAGCAGGCGATCGGCCACCCGGCCGTGGCCGCCGTCTACGGCGCGGGTGCGGCCCTGATCACCGACGAGTTCGCGCTGCTGCTGGACCTGCAGGACGTCTACTGGGCCGAGCAGGGCCGGGTGAGCGTCGACGTCTCGTTCGGGGTGCTCGCCGTGCTCGGGGGCTACCTGACCGCCGCGCCGTTCTGGCACGAGATCGTCAGGGCCACCCACCGCCGGCTGACCGCCGGATGAGGATCCGGCCGGCGAAGGTGCCGGGGCGGGCGTAGCCGGTCAGCGGCGACGGTTGAGTGGTGCAGCCGTGCAGGCGGGCAGCCGTGCAGCCGTTCAGCGGTTCAGCGGTTCAGCGGTTCACCGCCCGCATCCCGTTCTCGTCGTAGCGCTCGCCGGCCGCCTCGGGCACCTCGGCCTCGATGCGGGCCAGGTCCTCGTCGGTCAGCTCGACGTCGACCGCGCCCGCGTTCTGCTCCAGGTAGGTGCGGCGCTTGGTGCCGGGGATCGGCACGAGGTGCTCGCCGCGGGCAAGGACCCAGGCGATCGCCAGCTGGGCGGGAGTGACCTGCTTCTCCGCGGCGATCTGCTTGACCTTCTCGGCGAGCCGGAGGTTGGCCGCCAGATTGGCCTCGGTGAAGCGCGGGTTGGTGCGGCGGAAGTCGTCCTGGTCGAGCTCGTCGGGAGAGCTGAAGCGGCCGGCGAGGAAGCCGCGGCCGAGCGGGGAGTACGGGACGAAGCCGATGCCGAGCTCCCGGCAGGTGGGGAGCACCTCGGCTTCCACGTCCCGGGTCCAGAGCGAGTACTCGCTCTGGACGGCGGTGATCGGGTGGACGGCGTCGGCGCGGCGGATGGTCTCCGCGCTCGCCTCGCTCAGCCCGATGTACCGCACCTTGCCCTCGGCGACCAGTTCGCCGAGCGCGCCGACGGTCTCCTCGATGGGTACGGTCGGGTCGACCCGGTGCTGGTAGTACAGATCGATGTGGTCGGTGCCGAGCCGCGCGAGCGAACCGTGGACGGAACTGCGGACGTGCTCGGCCGAGCCGTCCTGGCGGCCCACTGTCGACATGTCGCCCGGCACGGCGCCGTCCATCCGGTAGTTGAACTTCGTGGCGATCACGTACTCGTCACGGTGTCCCCGGACGGCCTCGCCGACCAGGGACTCGTTGGTGAGCGGTCCGTAGACCTGCGCCGTGTCGAGGAAGGTGATGCCGAGGTCCAGGGCGCGCCGGATGGTCGCCACGCCCTCGTCCTGGTCGGCCGTGCCGTAGAAGGCGGACATCCCCATGCAGCCGAGGCCGATGGCCGACACCTGGAGGTCCCGCAGACTGCGCTGTCGCATGTGGCGTGCCGGCCCTTCGTCTCGTTCTTCCCGTCGACCGAGGCTTCTCCGCCGCCTGCTCCGAGCGGACCGGCCGGGCCTCGTGCCCTCGGAGAGGACCTTACGGTGCCGGTGCCGTCCGGTGGCGGACCGGCACGTCGGGTGCGGACTGCTTGTGCGGCGATGACGCGACGCTGTGGGCGGTGCTGGGGCTCTGGGCGGTGACCTCGCCCCTCGCGGTACTGGTGGGTGGCGGTTGGCTGGTGTGGCGGTCCGTCCTGGCGGGCCGGTGGTCGGCGCCGCCATGGCCGCCCGTGCTTGATCTCCCGGTCCGCGCTGTGGCCAAGAGCGCCCAGGGCAGCGCGAAGATCTCAGATCTTCCGCCGTCTGCTGCCCGCCGTTGTCGAAGGCGGCGACGACCTGGCCGCGTCCCGGCCCCGGCCCGAGATTGCCCGAAAACCCGTGCCGTGTTCACACTATCGATGTCATAGTCGGACGTTGTGTGGACAACGCTTGCGCCGCTCATCGGCGTCCTGCTCGGCGGGCTCATGTCAATGCTGGCCCAGCGCTCGGCAGGACGCGCCTTGGAACGCGGCGAGGTGCGCCGCAGTGCTCGTGAACGTGCCGAGGCGCGCCGCAACGAGCGGCTTACTCACCTCATCGAATTTCTGTCCGCGGTGCAGGAAGCCGAACGAGTCGCGGTGGATCGGTATCACCACAACCTGGCTGACGAGCAGTGGCAGGCCCGGGCGCGGCAGGTCCTTGACAGGGTGTGGGTGATGCAGAAGACGATCCACCTACTGTGCGCATCCGAGGTCAGCGAAGCGGCCCGCAGCCTCGCGTGCGCAGTGCAGGAGGTGATCAGGAAGGGCCCCGAAGATCCGGAAGATCCGCAGGACGAGAAGGTCTGGGCGCACATCCGTCCGAGCCGACAGGCATTCCTTGATCTCGTGCGCGACCAGCTGAGTTGAACCCCGGAGCGATTCGGCAGCTGTCGTGAGCGACCCGGGACACGCAGCACCAGCTCCGGCCTCCATTGCGCGGCGAGCGTCATCTACTTCGCCGGCTTCTCAGGGGATGCGAAGCCCGCCTTGGCGCGGGAGGCCTGCATGTCCACTGATCAGCAGCACACCCCCGAATAGCCCCTTGGCCCATCGACAAGCTGATCACGATCACTTCGGAATGACTCGTTCAGATGCGCGACTTCCGCACCGAGTGCCACACCGCGCCGGACAGCGCCAGCGTGGACCGCGGCACCGACAGGTGCTCGTGCTCCCGGTACAGCCGCCAGTTGTGCTCCACCAGCGCCAGCTTGTTCGAGGACAGCGACCCCGCCCGGCCGGCCCGGTAGACCGCCAGCGGTTCCTGCAGACCCCGGGCGGGGTGCCCGTCCCTCATGATCGACAGCCACAGCGCGTAGTCCTGCCGCTTCGGCATGTCCGGCATGAGCCTCGTGCCCAGCGCCGTCCGGTCGTACATGGCGGTCAGCGCCCCGATGTGGTCCTGCACCAGCATGTCGCGGTACGTCACGCGTTCCCGTGCCGCGACCACCCGCCCGTTGGGCGTGAAGTCGCAGGCCTCGCCCGTGTGGTCGCCATCGACCTTGTAGTACGAGGTGAACGTCAGCGGGGCATCGCCCCCGGCGGCGAACGCGAGCTGCCGCTCCAGCTTCTCCGGGAGCCACATGTCGTCGCTGTCCAGGAACGCCACGTACTCCCCTCGCGCCCGGGCCAGGGCGAGGTTTCGGGCCCTGGCCGCGCCGCCCTGTTCGGGCGCCGCCTGCGGGAGCACCCGCTCGTCCCGGCGGGCCAGGTCCTGCAGCAGGTCCATGGAGCCGTCGGTGGACGCGTCGTCGGTGACCAGCAGTTCCACGTCCGCGTGGGTCTGCGCGAGCACGGAGCGCACCGACGCGCCGAGAGTGGTGGCCGAGTTGTACACCGGCATCACCACGGAAACCAGGGGCACTGCGTGCTCCTTACCAGCTTGGAGTTGCACATGAGGATGTTGTCGCGGGGCAAGGCTACGCGGGACCGCCGCTCGCCGTGCGCGCCGCCCGGGTGGGCCGTCGCGTCGTCGGCCGCGTCGCGGACCTGCGCCGCCGGCACAGCCACCGGCAAGAAGCAGCGTCCACGCCCAAATCCGGTGGACAGCGTCGGGATACTGCCGTCATGGCCGTCACCCAGCAACTCGCCCGAGTCCCGGCGGAGTACCTCGCCGCCTGCCGTCAGTCAGCCGATGAATCGCACGACGGAGCCCATCACTGGGATCCGTCGGCCGCGGACTGTCTGGATCTGGACTGGGCGCCGTCCATGCTGGAGCGTGCCTGCGAACTGACCCGACTCGACGCTGTTCACCTGGAGGCGCTCAAGCGCGCGACCGACGGCGACCGCGGCATCGATGTGGACTTCCTCAACGCGGGCCCGGACCCGATCGCCTTCTTCAGCAACTCCACTCCGACGGCCCTCTGCGCAGAGGCAGTTGCCGAGGTGTCGGTGCTGCTCGGAGAGATCGACATCCAGGCGATCCTCCGGTCGGTCCTGGACAGCGGCAAGGGTTCCGAGCTCGGCTACGGCTTCATCGGCGATCCGACGGAGTACCTGCTCGGCCACTTCGGTGCGTTGCGAGAGTTCTACGCGGAGGCGGCCCGGAGGGGTCTCCTCGTCGTGGAGTGGTTGGACTGACCGCGCGCCGGCTTGGCCGCGTTCGGCTCGCTCCCGGCGCCGCCCGCATCCGTACGTAGGCCCTGCGTCGCGGAGCGTTCGTCGGCAAATCCGTCCGTTCACTTCTGGTAGGTGCGCTTCCACCGTGCCAGATGCTGCCGATCGCCCTGCCCGGCCCCGTTGATCCCGGGGAAGGAGAGCAGGCCGGCGCCGTTGTTCCACAGGCCGAGCAGGTCGCGGTGCAGTGCCCAGATGCCGTGCTCGGTGCACAGGTCCTGGGCGGGGCGGGTGAACCGGGACGTGGTGACGAACACGGCGACCTCGGCGCGGTGATGCCGGAGTGCGCCCATCAGGTCACGGATCTCCCGAGCGGGGATCGCGTTGCCCGGCGCGTACCTCTTGCACTGCACGATCATCGTCCGGCCGTCCGGCAGGACGCCCTTGATGTCGGCGCCGTTGTCGCCCGCCCCGCCGACCCTCTCCACCCGCGTGCAGCCGTCCCGCCTGCACAGCGCGGCCACGAAGTCCTCGAACTCGGTACCGGTCATCCGGTCGACCTCGGCCAGCGTGCGATGCCCGGCCGCGACGGCGTCCCTCTCCCGCCACCGCCGGTCCTCCCGCCGGGCGGTGCGGTCCCTGCGCCACAGCATCCAGCTGCCGGCCACGACGCCCGCGACCGCCGCCGCGACCACGACGTACACCCACACCAGGTGCCAGAAGACGACCAGCAGCACGGCAGCGACCAACCCGCCGATCCCGAACACCTTCAGCCTGGCCGCCCGCCGCCTGGCCGTCGCCGACCTGCGCTTCCTTCCCATCCCCGCCCCCTCGCGTCCGCCGGATCCGACCTGGCATCCCTGCCCCACCGACAGCCGGAGCGAACGCCCTGGAAGCCCCCGGCTGAAGCACGCCAGGCACTGCGAGCGCGCCGCAGCTTCCCTGCTGCGCCCATGACTCGGGGGCGCGGGCGTCCTGCGAGATGCTCTCCGACGAAGGACCGGAAGGTGTGACCGGGCGGTGGTCGGAACCAATGCCCGGGCAGCCGAGTCCCTTATGCAGGAAGGGAGTTCGGGTTCGACGTCGATGGGGGCCGGGATGCGTCACAGGTGGCCGACCGACCAGGAGCTGCGGCAGACCTTCCACGAGGAACTGGAGCGTGTGCTCGTGCGCGGGGGCCCGCGGTCCTGCACCAGGTTGGACGAGGACACCAGCGAGGCGCTCTGGGCGATCGCCTCGGCGGAGCCCGCCGACCGCAAGGCTTTGGTGCCGGCGGCCTACCGGGCCTTCGCCGGCCGGCTGGACGGCAGCAACGCGGCTCGCCGGCACGAGGACCAGGAGCGCTGGTTCGAGGAGCGCGAGCAGCGGCGGCAGGGCAAGGCGGGTGCGGCGCCGGGTCCACTCTCGTGACGATCGGGTTCGGGGTGTTGAGATCGTGCACGCAATCTTGCCGCGTTCCTGGCCTGCATCGCCGACCGTGAACCGTATCTCCGACTCGCGGCCTGACGACCGGAATTTCCGGCCGCGTGTACTAGGATCCGCCACTAGCATCACTCGGTCGACCGTTGCTCACCCAATTGGTAGGAGACCCGATGATCGGCGTGCTCGTGACTTTCACGCAGACCGAAAAGTTCGATCGTTCAACTGTCGCAAAGATTGCCGGCGAACTCCGCGGACCGTTCGAAGGCATGCCCGGCCTTCGCTTCAAGAGTTTCATGCTCGACGAAGACGGGCTTCGGGCAAGGAACTTCTACGTGTGGGATGACGAGGAGAAAGCCCGCGCCTTCTTCACGGAGGAGATCGTCGGCAAGGTGACGGGGATCTATGGCGTCCCGCCCACAATCGAATTCCTCGATGTCGTGGGGTTCGTCGACAACTCTGGCGCCTGATTCTCGAGGAAGCTGTCGCGCAAACCCTTGATGCCCCGGCCGATTTGTACCATCTGGGTGCGCCGCAGAGCATCCATACATGGTGATCGAGGTCAACCGCTGCTGCGGCCCGGACGCCCACGGGGCGAAGGCGATGCTCCCCCTGCTCGCTACTCCTCCCAGGCGCTTTGTCCCGGCGGTCCGAGCGGAGCCAGACCGGTCTGCGCCAGGGGCTGTGCGGGGCCAAGAACGGGGTCGATCTCGGTCAGGATCTCCTGTAGCTGACGAGCACCCATCGCAACGCGGTCGTCAGTGCCCCGCGAAATCTCCTCACACAACAGGATCGCGTTGTCCCGGTCGTCGGAGAAGATGCTGAACACATCCACGACTGCGGTGTGGATCCACTCGCTGTGATTCTCGTCGGCGACTGCCAGTGCGGACGCGACTATCGTCAGACCGACCCTGTCCTTTCGCCGAAGCACGGCTTCCGCGGTCACCCGGGTGACGAAGGTGTCATCCGGATCGAGCATGAGGTCCAGCAGCGGCCCGAGGGCCTCCTGCATCTCGGCGAAGCCGGCCAGGCCGTGACCGGCATCGGCCCGGTCCCGGTAGTCGTGGCTTCGCCCGAGCTCGCCGAGCGCCACGACAGTTGCATGCCGCCGGTCATTGTCCACTGGCCCACCCCTCCCAGGAATTCCGGTCAAGGTACCACCGAGGAATCCTCTGAGTGATCGCCAGGACAGGCCTGCAGTCGAGGTGGCGGTGCTCATCGTCGACGGCTCGAAATTCGAGGCCTCGGCCTCCATCAACCTGACCGACCCCGACTCGAAATGGCGTCACCCGGACCGGATGATGATTGCGACTCGATAGTGACGGTGGGGTGCCGGCTTCGGTACCCGGTTGTTGCCGTTCGTGCGGAGTCCCGGTGTGCCGGGGCGGGAATGAGAATGGGACGGGGGAATCGATGCTCGGGGAGGCGTGATGAAGCGCAGGGGGCGGCGCCGGGGGGCGGGGACGATGATGCTGGCGGCCGGGGTGGCGGTGGCGGCGTGTACGGGGCAGGGCGGCGGCGGGGAGGTTCCGGTGCCGCCCGTCGAGGGGCCGACGCCGACCGGGCGCGGGGTGGTGCTTTCGGATCCCGCCCCGGCCTCGGCGCAGTGGATCGTGGACTACCTGGCCACGCCGGGCACCAGCCCGGCCGCGTGTCCGGTGCCGGCCCTGGAGGACCTGATCGTGTTCGACAGCGACGGCCGCGGTCGCAGCCGCGCGGCCGTGGTGTGGCTGGGGGAGGGGGCCCTGGCGTGTCTCGCGGTGATCGACCGCTCGCGCGGCGGCACCGGGATCGCCGCCACCGACGAGCTCGGTGCCCTCGCGGCCCAGGAGACGCCGATGGGGATCGGGGCGAGCACCACCCTGACGTTCTTCACCGTCTTCCCCGGAGATGCGGGGCAGGTCGTGATCAGGGATGACGACGATAACGTGTTCGCGGCGTTGCACCAGCGAGTGGTGGACGTCGGCGGCGGCCGCAGGTTCACATTCGTCGAGTACGCCTACCGCAACCCCGTGCGCGTCGTGGCCTCGGCTGACCCGTCGGTCTCGCCCCTGTCGGCCCGGGCACGGGTGTGTCCCGCCAGTGGCGGCACGTGCCGCCCGGCCGGCTTCGCCATCCCGTAGGGCCACCAGGAGAGGACCCGTTACTCCACCGCGCCGTCGACGTTCGCGCTCAGCAGGCCGGGCCGCGCCGACGCGGCGTTCACCGACCGGTGCGGCCGAGCCTGGGCCAGGCGACCGCGCCCGCCGCGGCCCGGGGCGGACCCTGGCCGGCGCGTTTCGACCATGCTGCCCGAGGCGGTTCCAGGGCGGCTTCGCGGGCATGTCGGTCTCACGACCCGGCATCGATCAACTCACGGAGCGCGGCCGCATCGTGGTGCCGAACGCAGGGCGGGCCGGCCGTCCCGCCCGCGAGGGAAGAGGATCGCGCAGCCTGGCCACATACCGCCGGTAGGCCCGCGCTTCGGCCGAGGCGCCCTCGACGGCGGCGAGGCGGTCAGGGAACATCGCTCCCCCCGCGTGCAGTTGGGCATTCGTCCCGAACCGGTTGCCGTGCAGACGGCCTGTGACCAGCCGGCCCTGGTTCCGGGGAACCAGCCTGGACCGGCCGGCCACCACCGGGCCGCGGTTGACCTGGAACCAGATCTCGCGCCGGTTGCCGAACAGCAGGACACTCTCGCGGAGATCACCCACGTCGGTGTACACGTCGAAGTCCCAGTCGTCCGGAGCTCCCCCCGAGCCGTAGGACCCGCGCAGGTGGTGCACGAACCGGGGCAGGCTGACGGGGGCGCCGAACGGAATCACCGCGTCGGTCCAGGGCTCACCGGCGATGAAATAGATCCTGAACTCCAAGCCGTACAGCCGTCCGCGGACCTTCTTCTTGATGCAGAGTGAGAACGTGTCCGCGTCGTCATGGTGGGAGCGGTTCTCCGGGCGGACATGCTGACTCAGGTGCTCGAACGACAGGGTGTCCCGATCAGCCGGCAGGCCGGGGATCCGTTCGACCGAGCCGTGTTGCAGATAGAGACACATCAGGTCCACCGGATGTGTGTCGTGGGCCAGCCGGGTAAAGAATCCATCGGAAAAACTGTCCCGCAAGGTGTCTCCAGCCGTCCCGCCCTCGGCTACGTCGTGGGCACCGAGGTAAATCTACGGCCTTCGGGGCCGACGAAACAGGCGGTTTCGGCGAGCTCGATCTCGAAGCCGTGGCTCATCCGCGTCATGGTCCGGGACCTGAAGCGGAGGGGGACCAGCGGCGCGGTCCGGCGACGTGCCTGCTCAACTTGAGCACCCCGAGGTCGATCCGTCCGTGCCCGTCCTCGCCAACTCCCGTCCCTCCGAGGCCGATTCGGGCTCGGGTGCGCGGATCCGGCCCGCCGCGCCCCCGCTGTCCTCTGTCCGAACGAGAGCATCTATCCGAGCGCGAGCATCGCCTCGGTGACCTCGTTCACCGCCGTCTCGGGGATCGCGGTGGCGGCCTCGTCGAGGACGAGCAGCCGTGCCCCGGGGATCGCGCGGGCGATCGCCTCGCCGTTGCCGACGGGGAAGAACCGGTTGCGGCGGCCGTGGATGACCAGCGTGGGGACGCCGATCCCGGGCAGGCGCTCGCGCCAGCGGGGTGTGCAGTCGAGGCCGGCGAACACCGTGCCCAGCTGGTTGGCCGTGTGGACCGGGGGCGCGGTGCCGGGGGTGCGGTCCCAGATGCGCGCGGCGGTTGCGCGCGCGGTGACGGGGTCGTCGCCGAGGATCTCCGCGCCGGTGGCGGCGAACGCAGCGACCGCCCCGCGGTCGCTCCAGTCGGGCATCGGGCGCGCGAACAGCCGGTCCATCGTCGCCCGGTCGTGGCCGGGGAGGTCGTCGTCGGGCGGGCCGGGGGCGACCGGGCGGGTGCCGACCAGGGTGAGCGCCGAGAACGCGTCCGGGTGGTCGAGCACGGCCACCTGGGCGACCATCGCGCTGACGCCGATCCCCGCGAGGTGCGCGGGAGCCCCGCCGAGTGCGTCGGCGAGGGCCGCGGCGTCGGCGGCGAGGTCGCGCAGGGTGTAGGCGGGTTCCTGCGGGTCCGTCGTGGTGGACTGTCCGCTGTCGCGCAGGTCGTAGCGCACCGCCCGGCGTCCGCCGGCGGCGAGACGCTCGCAGAGCGCGTCGGGCCAGGAGAGCATGGTCGGCCCGCCCACGAGCAGGACGAGTGGTGCGTCGTCGTCACCGAACGACTCGATGGCCAGGGCGGTCCCGTTGGCGTTGACAGTGGTCATCGGGATCACCGGAGGTCCTCGTGTCCGAGGCCGCGGTCGGGTGCGCTCATGTCGCCGGTGCGGGGTGTGCCGTCGGCGAGTCCGTAGCGCAGGTACACGGTGCCCTGCGGGCCGGCTGCGGGGGGCTGGAGGAGGGTGACGTTGGTGGGTACCGTGCCGCCGTCGAACACCTTCTTCCCGACGCCGAGCATGATCGGGTGGACCCAGAGGTCGACGCGGTCGAAGAGCTTCTCGCGCAGGAGGGTCTGTACGAGGTCGAGGCTGCCGACGACCTTCACGTGCTCGTGCCGGTCGCGGATCTCGCGCACGGCGGCGGGCAGGTCGGGGCCGAGCTGCGTGGAGCCGGCCCAGGGCAGGTCGGGCTTGCCGCGGGAGGCCACGTACTTCGGGACGCGGTTGAACAGCTCGGCGATCGGGTTGTCCGGTCCGCCCTCCTGGTGCGGCCAGTGGGCGGCGAAGATGTCGTACGTCCGCCGGCCGAGCAGCAGGGCGTCCGTTCCCTGGTACGCGGCGAGGATCTGTGCGCCGGTGGTCTCGTTCAGCAGGGGCACCTGCCAGCCGCCGAACGGGAACCCCGCCGGGTCCTCGTCGGGGCCGCCGGGTGCCTGCGCGACGAGGTCGAGCGTGGTGAACAGCTCGATGTGGATGAGGCCCATGTCTGTACTCCCGATGAGTGGGTCGTCCGTCCTGGTCGAGATGTAGACCTGCCGGGGCCGGAAAACTCATCGCCGCGCGGGCACCCGGTTTCCGTACCCGCCTGCCGCCTCGCTCCGCGCACCGCCGACCGCCTCGCCCGGCACACCGCTGACCGCCGTCACCGCGTGCCGGGTTGGCAGGTCAACCGGCTGCGGGCCGCAGATTGTTGATGAGCAGGCCGAGGGCGAACGCGAAGCGGTCGGGTCCGGTGCCGGAGATCAGCTCGGCGGCATGGCGCCGGGTCTGCGGGAACTCCTCGGCGGGCAGTGCGGTGAAGCGGTCCAGCAACTCCTCGTGGCTGAGCACCCATTCCTGCTTCTGATCCTGGTCCTGGTGCCGGCGTCGTTGCCGGACCAGCGACTGCTCCAGTGCATAGGCGCTGACGTAGAGGGACAGCGCGTCGCGGGCCCATCCGGCGGTCCTCGGTTCGATGCCGCCCGCGAGCAGGATCGCCAGGATTCCTTCGCCGACCCGCAGCGTTTCCAGGTTGGTCGGCACCGCGGCCAGTGCGGCGCGCGAGACGCCGGGGTAGTCCAGGTACAGGTCGCGGATCCGGGTGTACACCCCGAGCAGTTGTTCGCGCCAGGCGGCCGGGTCCGGTTCGGGGAGCACGACCTCGGCGTAGAGCCTGCCGATCAGCAGATCGTCGATGTCGTCCTTGTTGACGATGTGCGCGTACAACGACGACGGACCGGTGCCCAGTACGGCGGCGACCCGGCGGATGGTCAGTGCGTCGTACCCCTCGGTGGCGACGACTTCCAGGGCGGCGTCGGTGATCCGTTCGACGGTGATCGGCTTCTTGCGTGGTGCCGGTGCGGCGGCCTCCGCTGCGGGTTGGGCGTGGCGGGCGGCGCGGCGTCGGTGGGGATCGGCGGACATGCCGACCACTATACGTTGACTCGATCTAAGTTCGTTGGGTAGAACTTAGATCGTCAGGGCGAACTAAGTTCGTACCGATGTCCCGGAGGTGTGTGATGCGAGTTTCCGTTGTCGGAGCCGGTCTGGGAGGCCTGGCACTCGCGCAGGGTCTGCGCGGTGCCGGGATCGAGGCCGACGTGTTCGAGCGCGACCCGGGGATCGCCGCACGGTTCCAGGGCTACCGGCTCGTGCTGGACCCGGCCGGCTTCCAGGCGGTGCGCGACTGCCTGCCGACCCGCCGGCACCCACTGCTGGACGAGATCGTCATGCACGCCTCCGCCGAGCAGCTGATCCTGGACCCGCAGCTGAACGAGATCGGCAGGCTCGGCGCGGGCCGGACCGGCATCGTGGTCGACCGGCAGGTGCTGCGACACCTCCTGCTGACCGGCCTCACCGTGCACACCGATGCCGCGCTGACCGGCTACGACGTGCCGGCCGACGGCAGCGTCCGAGCCCGGTTCGCCCGCCGCGACCCGTCCGCCGCCGAGCTGCTCGCCGACGCGGACCTGCTCGTCGGAGCGGACGGCGTCACCTCCGCGGTCCGCGGGGTGCTGTCGCCGCAGACCACCCCGACCGACACCGGCGTCCGGTTCGTCATCGGCCGCACCCCGCTGACCGACGAGTTCGCCGGCCTGTCCAAGGCCTACGGCTCGAAGATCACGGGCGACGGCGTCAGCCTGCTGCTCGGCGCGATGCGCTTCCGCACCCCGCCGAAGCAGGCCGCCGAGCAACTGGCCCCCGACGTCACACTGCCCGACATCGGCGACTACGTGCGCTGGGCCATGATCCTGCCGCCGAACGACTCGATGGGAGACCTGACCGCGCAGGACGCCGTGCTGTCCAGGACGGAACGCTGGCACCCGCAGCTGCGCGCGCTGATCGAGCAGGCCGACCCGGACAACAGCACGCTGCTGTCCATCCGGGTGGTCAAGCCCGGCCGGCGCTGGGCACCCGGCCCGGTGACCCTGCTCGGCGACGCGATCCACGCCACCTCCCCGACCGGCGGCAACGGCGCGAACACCGCGCTGCGCGACGCCGACCTGCTGCGCCGCTGCCTGATCGAGGCCGACGAAGGCCGCCGGGACCTGCGCGGCGCGGTCGACGACTACGAGCGGCAGATGTTCGAGTACGGCGCCGAGGCCGTGCGCAGCAGTCTTGAGAAGCTGCCCGCCTTCGCCCCCGGAGCGAAACTGTCCTGAGGTCGGAATCCGCCGCGTGCGACCGACCCGACCCGACCCGACCCGACCCGATCCGTCGCCGGTGCGGCATCGGGCCGCAGCCAGGGGGACGTCCACGGCCGGGAGCAGCAGTGATGGCCCACCTGGTCGCCGTGTCGGCCGGGGGTAGGCTCGGAGGCCCGCAGCGAGCCCTTGCAACGGGGATCCGAGTGGGGCGTGCGACCCTCGGTTGACGGGCGGAATGGTTCAGCGGTCGGCTCCGGGAGGCTGCGGCTCCGGAACGCGGCCGGGGCGTTCGGTGGGAGAGTGGCATGAGCGTTGCCCGCGTTGCGGTGGTGACCAGTGAGGCCGGCGTCGAGTACGACGATGACCTCCCGCTGATCGTGGACGCCCTGCGCTCCGGTGGGTTGTCGGCGGAGCCGGTGGTGTGGCACACGGCCGCGGCGCCCTGGGCGCGGTTCGACCTGGCGGTCATCCGATCGACCTGGGACTACGTGGAACGGCTCGACGAGTTCCTGACCTGGGCGGATAGCACGGCGGGCGTCACCCGGCTGTGGAACCCCCCGCCGCTGGTCCGCTGGAACAGCGACAAGCACTACCTGGGAGAGCTCGCCCGCCACGGGGTCGCCGTCGTACCGACCCGGTTCCTCGAACCCGGGACGCAGCCCACGGCGGCCGACTTCGGCGGGGCGGACGGGGTCGTGGTCAAGCCCGCGGTGTCCGCGGGCGCCCTGGACACCGCGCGCTACGAGCCCGGCCGGCAGGCGGATGCCGCCCGTCATGCCCGGACGCTGCTGGAGCAGGGCCGCAGCGTGATGGTCCAGCCGTACCTGCCCCGGGTCGCAGAAGGAGAACGCGCTCTGATCTTCGTCGGCGGCGCCTTCAGCCACGCGATCCGCAAGGACCCCCTACTGACGGAGCCCGGTGTGATCGACAACGACCGGGTGCCGCATCTCGGCGTCGCGCCGTACCAGCCGACCGAGGCGGAACTCCGTACCGCAGCGGCAGCGTTGGCAGCGGTTCCGTCGCCGAGCGCACCGCTGTTCGCCAGGGTGGACCTGGTGCTGGACAACGCCGGAGAACCGGTGGTCCTGGAGCTGGAACTCATCGAACCGAACCTGTTCCTCCGGACCGACGCGCAAGCACTGGGACGTTTCGCCGAAGCAGTCGCAGCGCGAGCCGCAGCACAGCGCTGATCCTGCGGAGGGCATCGAGCGGCCAGAGCGGCGCCCGGAGCACGGGAAGTGCGGGCCCGCACGCCCGGAGCACGGGAAGTGCGGGCCCGCCGGCCTGGCACGGCGACTCACCTCGTACGCTGCACGCATGACCGGTGATCCATTCCAGTGCCGCTGCGTCCTGTGCCACGACTACGGCGACCGGGACGACGCCGACCATGTCGAGCGGACGATCATCGGCAATGTGCAGGAGCACGGATGGCACGTCGTGATGGTCCCCGAGGACGAGATCGGCCCGGGGTTCGCCTACACGATCGGCCTGGCCCACACGCACGGCACGCCTGAGCTCGCGATGTTCGGGCTCGATGTCCACCTCATGCACCGCATGCTCAACACACTCGGCGACAAGGCCGCGTCGGGCACCGTCCTGGCTGACGGCCAGGAACACCAAGGCGTCGTCCGCGACCGGGCGGTGGGGCTCAGGCGGGTTGATCTCCGCTGGTACCGGACCTTCTTCGGACGGGCCATCGGGTTCTACCGGCATCCGCCCCTCCCGGTCCTGCAGGTGGCCTGGCCCGACGCGAACGGGCGCTTCCACTGGGCGGAGCACATCGGGCAGGGGCATCGGGACTCGCAGCCTCAACTGTGGCTGCCGCCCGACGAGCACCCGGTCGGGGTCTGGACGGCCGAGCTCTGACCCCGAGCGGCACGGCGGCCGGGCAGCGTGCCCTCGTTCGCCCTGCCCGCGCAGCCCGTCTCGACCGGTCGACCGATCCGGCCTGCGGGCAGGTCAGAGCCCTGTCCGCAGGCCGGATCGGTTCAGCCGAGTCGGTCCGTCACGCGAAGCGGGAGCTGCGGACCGGGCCGGCGGAGCGGATGCGGTCGCGCGGGCCGGTGGCGGGCCAGCCGGTGGCGCGGGTGGCGAAGGCGGTGAGGGTGTCGTCCTCGTCGGGCGGGGTCTGACCGTCGCCTTCCGGAGCGGTGGGGGTGGCGGCCAGGATCGCCTCGGCGAGTTCCTCGGCCGAGCGCTCGTCGGGCCCGGCCTCCTGCGCCTCGCCGTCCTCGCCGAACTGCAGGCCGGGCTCCCACGGGGCGTTCACGATCTGCCCGAGCAGGGTGGAGATGTCGGCCGTGACGGCGGGCGGGTCGGTCCAGCAGGTGGCGTGCTCGAAGAGCAACCGGCCCGGCGCCCGTTCGTGCAGCTGCGCGACCTCGGCGGGATCGCACTCGTTCAGGTCGTACGCGACCACCAGCACATCCGGCGTGCCCGGCATGTCCGGCCGGTACGGCGCCGCGGGCACGCCGAGCAGCTGCGCCGCGGCCAGTCCGAGTGCCCGGCTGCCCCGGTCGGCCAGCAGTGCGACCGAGGCGGGCTTGCGGCCCGTGGCGGCCAGCACGGTGCGCAGGCGCTCCAGGCCGTAGTGGCAGTGCCCGAAGTCGTCCTGCAGGTAGGCCCAACGGCCGGCCATGCCCTGGTCGAACCCGTGTGGCGAGAGGGTGGTGAGCAGGCCGCCGGTGAGCACGTAGTGCCAGCCGCGCAGATCCTGGTCGCCGCTCGGAGGCAGGGCCGCGGCCCGCTCCAGCATCCGTCCGACCCGCTGCTCGGGGCCGACCCAGACCCCCTCGGGGGCCGAGAGCGCCTCGTACACCTCCCGGGCCAGGGATATCCGGCCTGCCATCAGCGCGTTGTAGACCGTCAGGTACCGGTCCGGCCAGTCGCCGAGCCGGGCGTCGTGCTCACGCAGTACGGCCAGTGCCTCGGTGTGCCGCTCGCAGCCCTCCAGGGCGGAGACCAGCTCCAGCAGCACCTTGCGCAGGCCGAGTTGCGGGCCGGCCTGCGGCTTGGGCTTGCGGCGGAACAGACCGGTGCGCGCCGCAGGGGCGGGCGGCGCCTCGACCAGTCGCAGTGCCTCCCGCAGCGCCGGGACACCCACCGCGTCGATGCCGCGCTCGACGCAGGCGTAGCCGTAGGCGTAGAGCCGGTCGGCCCGCTCGGGCCCGGCCGCCAGTGCTGTCGAAGCCTCCGCCAGGTCCTCGAAACCGGCGCCCTTGGCCAGCTCGGCCACCAGCGGTGCGGTCTCGGCGGGCGGGAGGCGGTCTGCTGCGGAGCGCAGCACTCGCATCGTTCCCTGCGAGTCGCCGGACTCGAAGAGCTCCCAGGCTTCGGACAGTTCGGTGGCCATGTGTCTCCGGGGGTTCGGGGGTGTCAGGACCCCAGGATGATCCACGACCGGCTGCCGCCCGGGCAACCCGGTTTTCACCGGCAGCCCGGCCCGCTGTGGCGGCGCACGGTGGACGCTGCCCCGCAGCAGGTCAGCCGAAGGTCGGACCCACGGCTATGGCCGTCCGGTGTCCTACGAGTCGTACCTCCTGCCCCTGGACCGTATGGTCGACTGAATCGGACAAAACCTCCGGAACTCCCTGCCGAGTTGACGAGATCGTTCGTGCTCGGGACGATGTGCCGCTCGCTCACGTGCGCGAGGGCGCCGTTGCGCGCAAACCGGTTTCGAGGGTGTGGGGTGTGGGTGTGGCGTTCCTGAGGTTCACGGGGGCCGAGCGATTCGTCGGGAAGGCCGGTTTGGCAGCCGGCACGGCGTTGGTCCTGGCGGCCTGCGCGGGCCCCGGGGTGCCTGCCGGTCCGCCGCCGCCGTCCGGCAAGCCGCCGCACGGCCAGGCCATCACCGACGCCGTGGACGCCGTCAACGCCGCACTCGGCAAGGCCGCCGAGGCCAAGACCCTGGCCGAGTTCGGCACCGCCGTGGATGCCCCTCAACAGCGCCGGGAGTCAAGGCAGTTACAACCTGGACCGAGCCGACGATCCGACTGACGAGGGAGCGAAGACGGCGAAGTACCAGCTGGTGTTCGCACTCAGAGGACTGTCCGATTCCGCCGCGCTGCTGCGCAGCGACATGGAGCGCCGGAAGGTCTGCGGGCTGAGTTCCGCCGAGGCCGAGCTCGGCGCCTCCACGGGGCTGACGCAGGTGTCGGCCGCCCTTACCAAGCTGTCGGCGGCCGGCTACTCGGCGAGTCTGTCCGTTCCGACGTTGCCCAAGCAGCAGTTCCGTTCGCTGGACAACGGCACGATGGTCCGCAGCGGGAAGCTGGGCGGGGAGGGTGAGTTCAAGGTCGACAACGGCGGCACGACGGACGCGGTGGTCTCGCTCGCGCTGAACGGCAAGGCGGTGCACTCGCTGTTCGTCGCCAAGGGCCAGAAGGCCGGCATCAAGGGCGTGGCGGACGGGACGTACGAGGTCTACGTCGCCGACGGCACCGACTGGGACGCCGAGGCCAAGGGCTTCACCCTCAACTGCCAGTTCACGAAGTTCCAGGACACCTTCGCGTTCGAGACCGGCCGGACCGCGACGTCCTGGAAGATCACCCTCCAGCCGGTGGCCGACGGCAACGCCGAGACCAGCGACGTCGACCCGAACACCTTCCCCCAGCCCTAGAAACCGCCCGACTCGACCGGCCGCTCCCCGACCGGCCCCCGCTGTGCCTGTGACGCGAACGAGGTGGGTGCCGCGCTGGGTGCCGCCAGGGCGGTCTCCCGGGTCGACCGCCGGGGCACCCCGGGCGGGGTCGGCGCGGTATCGGCCCCACCGGTCGGCGAGTCGTGCGCCGGTGCTGCCGGCTGCGCCTGCACGGCCGACCGGGTGGCCGCCTCCTCGGGCTCGGGCCCGGCATTGTTCCGTCCGGGGTTTCCACGGCCGCCCGTCACTCGTTCGCGTGACGTGCGCGGGTTGCTCGCCGAAAGTGATGGGATGGGTACGAACATGTCCGTGACAACCCCATCAGAGGTCACTGCCGCGGAAGGTGGAACATCCATGCCGGTCCAGGAGTCCCCGCAGAACCCGTTCGTTCTCAGCGCCGAGGACGTCGCCAAGCTGGAGGCGATCCGCGAGGCGCTGCTCGACCCGTCGCCGCGCAGGATCGGCAGGCTCGACCAGTGGGGTCTGGCCGACGAGTACGAGACGCAGGCGGAGGTGGGCACATACCGGGAGATCCCGATCGTCATGGCGGACGGGACCCGGATCGACGCCGGGCTGAGCACGCCGCGCAATCTCGCACCCGGGCAGACCTGTCCCGCCATCGTGATGCCCGCCCCGCTGAACGACCTCGGCCGCCTCGCCTACCTCGGCACCGTTCCGCGCTGGACGCTCGGCGGCTACGCCGTCCTGACCTACAGCCAGCGCGGCCTGGCCGAGTCCACCGGCAAAATCCAGGTCGCCGGGCCCCAGGACGTCGCCGACGGCGTCGAGATCCTCGACTGGCTCACCGAGCAGGACGCCGTCGACCCGGGCCGGATCGGCTGCTTCGGCTCCTCCTACGGCGCCGGAACCAGCCTGCTGCTCGCCGCGCAGGACGAGCGCGTCAAGGCCGTCGTCGGCACCAGCGCCTGGAGCGACCTGTTCACCTCGCTCCTCGAGAACGGCACCCGGCACATCAAGGCATTCGAGTCGCTCGTGTCCCTGTTCCACGAGGAGCGCTGCTCGAAGGAGTTCCGCGACGTCATCGACAAGATCCGCCGCAACATCATCGACGACGAGGTCAGGGAGTTCGCCCGGCTCCGCTCGCCGATCCAGCACCTCAAGACCTACAACAGCCGCAACGTGCCCATCCTGATGACCACCCACTGGCACGAGACCATCTTCTCCGTGCCCGCCGTCATCGACCTCTTCACCCGGCTACAGGGCCCCAAGTCGCTGCTCGTGCAGGTCGGCGACCACGGCAACGGCGAACTGCCCGGTCTGCTCGGCCTGCCCTCCAAGCCCACCGCGATGGCCTACCGCTGGATGGACCACTACCTCGGCGGCCAAGCGGGCATCGGCCCCGAGCCGCGGTTCGGCATCCGCTCGGAGTACATGCCCAACCCCATGTCCGAGCTCCACCACGACGACTGGGCGAGCTACGCCCTGCCGAAGCAGCGCTTCCACCTCGGCGCCGTGCCCACCGGACAGCAGGACGCACCGATGGCGCAGGGCCAGCCGCAGCCGGGCTGGACCCGCTCGGTGCAGGCCGCCGGCCCGGACACCGGGATCATCGTCGCCCCGGAGATCATCTTCACCGGCCTGGCCGAGCGTGCCGGGCTCCCCCACGTCTACAAGACCGCCGAGATCAAGCGCGACGTCGCCGCGGTCTGGACGACCACACCGCTGGAGCAGCCCATGCGCGTCCAGGGCGACCTGGAGGCCCGGCTCACCGTGAAGGCGCAGACGAACAACGCCACCTTCGTCGCCTACCTGCTGGACTGCGACCCGGACAACGGTCACGCGGCCATCATCACCCACGCCCCCTACACCCTCACCGACCAGCAGGCCGCCACGGTGACCTTCCGCCTGCAGCCCGCCCACTACGTCCTGCGCAAGGGTCGCCGGCTCCAGCTCATCATCGACAGCTACGACCCGTTCTTCGCCGACGACCAGACCATCCCCTCCGCCCTGGAGATCACCTCTCCCAAGGGCAACGAGTCCTACGTCGACATCCCGCTCGCCCCTCTCCCGTAACACGACACACCACCTGCCGGCCCCACCTGCCGCCCCGGTCCGGTCCGCCCCTACGCGGACCGGACCGTTCTCGCGCTCGTACGAAGGGATACTCGCCGTACCTCGTGGCCACGGTGCTGCCGCCTTCGCCGAAGGCCGGTGTGGCCGGCGGATCCGGGTACTACCCGTGCGACGGG
>NZ_JBEORY010000062.1:0-19811 GCF_040302665.1 Kitasatospora sp. NPDC097691
TGTCCACCCTCCGGGCGGTCCTGCATAATCAGGCGCGATCGTGCGCCCGGGCCCCGCCCGGACGCCACCGAAACCGCAGACGAGCCCGACCCGAAACCGAGGAGGACCGGCCGATGCCGGACCAGCACTGCCCGACGTGCGGCACCGCACGCTCAGCCGGGTGCGGCTGCGTCCCGGACCCGAGCCTCACCGAGACCGCCGTCCTCCCCCACATCGAGGGCCCGCCGCTGGTCCGCCCGTACGTCCCGCAGACCGCCGACCAGGTGGCCGAGGAACGCCCGGCGCACGCCCCGACCGTGGACCCGTTCGCGACCGCCGTACTGCCGCCCACCGCGCCGGGGCAGCCGTTCCCTCCGGGCGGGCCGGTCACCGCGCCGCTCGGGCCGGACGCGGACGCCTACGCCACCACGGTGCTGCCGCCGGTCCACCCCGGGCAGCGCCCGCTCGGCCCGGACGCCGACGCCTACGCCACCACGGTGCTGCCCCCGGTGCCGACCTCCGGGCCGGGCGCGTACGCGGCAGGGCCGCCGCAGTCCCCCGCACGGCACGGGACCGGGCAGGGAGCCGGGTACGAGACCGGGCACGGAGCCGGGTACGAGACCGGGCTCGGAGCCGGGCACGAGATCGGCCTGTTCCCCTTCGACAACGCCCCGCCCGAGCCCGGCCCGCAGGACACCGGCGGGCGGGCCGCGCGCCGGGCGGCCGACCAGGCCGCCAAGAACCCGCTGACCGAACGCAAGGGGCTGCTCGTCGGCGTCGGCGCCGCGCTGGTGGCGCTCACCATCGGTGTCGCGTACGCCGTGACGCCCTCTTCCGAGCCGGACGCCAAGCAGGCGCAGCCGTTGCCGACCACCACCCTGGCACCCGCGCCGGTGGACCCGGCTCCCTCGGCGGTCCCCACCGCGACCACGTCGGCGCCGACCAGCGAGGTGCCGAGCCCGTCGGCGACGGCCACCCGCAAGCCGACGCCGACGAAGTCGGCCACTCCGACGCCGACCCCCACCCCGACGCCGACGTCGGCCCCGGTCCAGACGCCCACACCGACCCCCACGCCGACGCCGACGCCCACCCCGACCCCGACGCCCACGCCGCGGCTGCTGAAGCTGGGGATGAGCGGGCCCGACGTCCGGGACATGCAGCAGCGCCTCTACGCCGCCGAATGCGGATTCGTCGACAAGTCGATCATCACCGGCACCTTCGACTACTGGACCCGGTCGGTGCTCGCCGACTACCAGCGCGAGAACCACATCAAGGGCGAGAACGACGTCTACGGCCCGAAGACCCAGGCCGTCCTCACGGCCGACCCGGGCTGCTGACGGCGCGGCCACGCGAGAACGGGCGGTGCCTGCCGACCGGCAGGCACCGCCCGTTCGCCGTCCCCGGGGCGTCAGCCGGTGATCGCCCCGACGATGCTGACGGCCGCCAGCACCAGCATGATCGCCGCCGCCACCCGGATGATCAGCTTCATGGGCACGTACTTGAGCAGCTTCTGCCCGCCCACGATGGCGATCCCGCCGACGGCGCAGAGCGCCAGCCAGGAGCCGATTCCGACGGCCAGCGGATCGGCGTACTTGGCGGCCAGGTTGGCGGTCATGATCTGGGTCAGGTCACCGAACTCGGCGATCGCAACGACCACGAAGCTTGCCCCGGCCACCTTCCAGAAGCTGTTCGAGGACGGCTCCTTGGCCGCGTGCTCGTCCTCGTCCCCACCGCCGTGGAACAGCAGCATCGCCGCTCCCGCCAGGAAGAGCACACCGGTGACCAGCTCCACCCAGCGGTGCGGCAGCAGCGACAGCAGGTGCCCGGCGACGAGCGCGATGCCCACCTGCAGGGCGAAGGCGGCGGCGATGCCGGCGAAGACGTAGCTCGCCCGGTACTTGGTACCGAGCACCAGGCTGGCCAGCGCGGTCTTGTCCGGCAGTTCGGCCAGGAAGATGATGCCGAAGGTCAACACGGCAACGGTCAGACTCATCAGGGGGGTTCCTCGGTCGGGCTGCCCGGCCTTCGCAGCTCCGCCAGGGGACGCTTCGGCCCGACAGCACTGGTCATGGTCACAGCACTGCGGCCGAAGGTCTCGCCGGCAACGCTCTGCGAGCGGTGCCCCGGGCGCCGGGCCCCTGGGGGCCAGTATGTCGACGGTCCGGTGGAGGGCTACTCCCCTTCAACGTCCCCAAGGGTACCCGACCCCTTCCGGTGCCCCGGCTCGGTCGACTGCCGGCCGCGAGCACCGGTCGGCGGCCCTCGGCCGTCATCGGCCTTCGCCCGGTGCCCCCGCCGTCACGCGGCCCCGGCCGACCAGTTCCAGCACCACCACGATCGCCACCGACTCCACCGCCAGCAACCCGACCAGCACGAACAGCTGCACCGCACCCGCCTGGACGGGCGAGGCCCCGCCGAGCAGCATCCCTACGAAGGCCCCGGGCAGAGTGACCAGGCCGACCGTACGGGTCTGGTCCAGGGCCGGGACGAGCGAGGTCGCCGCGGCCGTGCGGCAGATCTCCAGCCGCGCGTCGCGCTCCTCGAAGCCGAGCGCCAGCGCCGCCTCCACCTCCCCGCGCCGCTGCCGCAGCTCGTCCAGGGCCCGCCGCCCGGCCAGCGAGGTCGCGGTGAGCCCGCCGCCGATCAGGATGCCCGCGACCGGGATGACGGACAGGCCCTTCGGCGGCAGCAGCCCGACGCCCAGCAGCAGGACGAGCACCGGCAGCACCCCGGCCCCGATCGGCGCGGCCGCCCAGACCCAGCCCGGTCCGGGGGTCATCCGCCGCCCGGCCGTGCGCACCGCGACACCGAACATCAGCACCACGAACAGCGCCGACCACCACAGCGAGCCGACCACCCAGGTGATCACCGCGGCGACGGCCGCCAGCTGCACCACCGCACGGAGCCCGGCCCGCAGCACCGCGTGCCCGTAGCCGAGCCGCCCCCGCCCGGCCACCGCGACGGCGGCCAGCAGCAGGACGGCGGTGACCACCCCGAGCGCCGGGGTGACCGGCAGCAGCTGACCGCCGGACGCCGCAAGGTCCATCAGATCCAGCTGGTGAACCACATCCGGTCCTGCCAGGACGACATCGGGATCACCTCCGCGGTGTACAGCGGGTAGAAGAAGGCGAAGCAGCCGACGATCGCCAGCACCACGGCCCCGGCCCCGATCGCGCCGATCCGGCGGCGCCGGGGGCTGGATCCGGCCGGGCCGAGCATCGCCCCGAGCATCTGGGCGACTGCCAGGCACAGGAACGGCACCAGCACGACCATGTAGAAGGAGAAGATCGTCCGCTCCTGGTACCGGAACCAGGGCAGGTAGATCCCGGCCACCGCACACAGCACCGCGCCCGAGCGCCAGTCCCGCCGGAAGAACCAGCGCCACAGCAGGTAGACCAGCGCGAAGCAGGCCGCCCACCAGAGGAACGGCGTGCCCAGGCCGAGGATCTGCGCCGCGCAGCCGCCGGAGGAGGTGCAGCCGCGGGTCCCGTTCGGGATCTGCTCCCAGTACATGGAGACCGGGCGGGCGTCGACGAGCCAGGCGAAGGGGTTGGACTGGTAGGTGTGCGGGGTGCTCAGGCCGGTGTTGAAGTCGTACATCTGCGAGTGGTAGTGCCACAGGCTGCGCAGCGGTGCGGGCACCCAGCTCATCGACACCTGCGGCAGCGGGACGCCGAGGAAGCTGTCCGGGGAGAGCCCGGCGCGGCCGTCGGCCCAGTGCCGGTCGTAGCCGCCCTCACCGCTGCCGCCGCTGAGCAGCCAGCCGCCCCAGGCGCCGACGTACACCACCAGGGCGGAGCCCACCATGGCGAGGAGGGCGGGCCCGGCGTCCCGGCGCAGCATGGAGCGCCAGGGGCGACGGGCGCCCGCCCCGCGGCGGCCGGCCTGGTCCCACAGGACGGTCAGGATGCCGAAGGCGGCGAGGATCGGGGCGCCGTTCCACTTGACCGCGCAGGCCGCGCCGATCAGCACCCCGGCGGCGATCCGCCAGGGACGCCACCCGAGCCGGACGGTGTCACCGTCGGCGGCCTCGGCGAGCCGGGCGCGGGCGTGGTCGCGGTCGATCAGCAGGGCGCCGAAGGAGGCGAGCACGAAGAACATCTGGATGCCGTCGAGCAGGCCGACCCGGCTCATCACCAGCTGCAGGCCGTCCACCGCCATCAACAGCGCGGCGGTGCAGCCGATCAGGGTGGAGCCGAAGAGCCGACGGCCGATCCGGGCCAGCATCAGCACGGTGACGGTGCCGAGCAGCGCCGTCATGAACCGCCAGCCGAAGGGGTGCAGACCGAACAGCTGCTCGCCGATCGCCATCACCCATTTGCCGAGCGGCGGGTGCGCGATGAACTCGGGCGAGGAGCCGAGCGGGACGGACTGCGGGACGGCCAGGATGTCGGCGTTGGCGTGGTCGGGCCAGTTGGCCTCGTAGCCCTGCTTGAGCAGTGACCAGGCGTCCTTGGGGTAGTACGTCTCGTCGAAGACGAAGGCGTTGGGGTAGCCGAGGTTCCAGAACCGCAGCAGCCCGGCGAAGATCGCGACGCCGATCGGCCCGAGCCAGCCGGAGCGGTCGGCCGCCCAGCGGACCAGGCCCGCGCGCGGGGCCGGTGCGGGGTCGGCCGGGGCCGGGGCCGCCGGGGGGTGCGTGAGCGCCGCTTGCGTCATAGCCTCGCCGATTTCGCCTGTCTGCTCTGCCCGGGCCCCGGCGCTGCGGCCTGGTCCGGGCGGTCAACAGCCACTGACACTATGTGGCGGTGGTCGCGAAGCCAAGCGCGACGGGCGCCGACCAGGTGACCTGGTCGGCGCCCGTTTCGAACGCTCGGACGTGCCCTTTCGCTACGCGGCGGTCTGCAGCTCCCGGACCGGCACGACGCGGACCGCGGCCGGGGCGGCGTTGTCCTGCTCCGGCGTGAGGTGCGGGCGCAGCCGCAGCGCCAGGAGGACGATCAGCAGCGTCGAGCCCGCCATCGCCGCCAGGTAGAGCGGCCAGGTGCCGGAGCCGACCAGCAGCACGCCGACGGCCGGGCCGACCGCGATCGCGATCTGCTTCACCAGGGCGTAGCCGGCGTTGTAGGTGCCGAGCAGCCGGGCCGGGGCGAGGTCCGCCACCATCGGGCCCATGGTGGGCGCGAGCAGCGACTCGCCGACGCCGAAGAGGGCGTAGATCGAGACGATGGCGACCGTGGCGGCCATGGTCTCGGTCCGGATCAGGCCGGCCACCAGGGCCATCGCCCAGGCGCCGAGCCAAACCAGGCCGGCCGCGGCCATCGCGGTGGTGCGGCGGCGGCGCGCGGTGATCCGCACCATGAACATCTGCAGCACCACGATGGTCAGCGCGTTGGCGCCGATCGCGAAGCCCAGCGTGGACGGCGCGGTGCCGACGGTGTCGGTGGCGAAGGCCGCGACGCCGGACTCGAACTGGCCGTAGCAGGTGAAGAAGATCAGCCCGGCGAGCAGGCAGAGCCGCAGCATCGCCTTGTCGGCGACCAGCGCGCGCAGGCCGGTCGGGCCGTCGCCCTTCTCGTGGACGGCGCTCAGCTGGAACCGCGGCATCCGGGCCGTGCCGGTGACCAGGGCCAGGCCGAGGAAGGTCGCCGCCTCGATGGTGAACAGCCGGGTGAGGCTGGCCGGGTCGGCGACGTTCACGATCTGCCCGCCGACCAGCGCGCCGATGCCCATGCCCAGGTTGACCAGGGTGAACTGCAGCGCGAAGGCGTGCGAGCGGGTCGCCGCCGTCGAGCAGCGGACGATCATCGTGGCCAGCGCCGGCTGGCAGGTGGTGACGCCCGCGCCGAACAGGAAGGAGGCGACCAGCAGGGCCGGGGTGCCGGCGGCGTGGCCGAAGGCGAACGCGCCTGTGGCGGCGAGCGCCGCACCGGCCAGCAGCACCGGACGGGGGCCGTACCTGTCGATGCCGCGCCCGGTGAACGGCAGCACGGCGAGGGCCGCCAGCGCGAAGACGGTGAACACCATCCCGGCCGCCAGCGAGCCCAGCCCGCGCACCTGGTCCACGTACACGAACATGTACGGCATCGTGAACCCGCTGCCGAACGCACTGAGCGCGTTGCCGATCTGGACCCGGCGCAGCGGGCCACCCGCCCCGCGACGCTGCCTCTGCTGCTTCACCGTGCCGACCACCGTGCACATCCCTTCCTGGCTTCGACTGGATACTCTTAAGTCCAGAAGATTTCAGAGCTAAAGTTTGACGAGATAAAGTCTTAGCACCAGAAGGCTGCGGAGTCAAAGGCTTAAGGAGTGCACCCTCGTGCGACACTGGTGCGCATGACTACGGACAAGCCGGCGCCGGCGGCCGACAAGCCCGCCCCGGCCACCGCCCTGGAGCTCGGCATCGCCGAGCAAGTGGCGCTCTACCAGCGGGAGTTCCCCACCGTGGACCCCCAGGTGGAGACCATCGTGCAGACCCTCAACCGGGTCTCCCGGCGGATGGGCGTGGCGTACGACCGCCAGCTGACCGTGCTCGGAATCACGTCCGCCGAGTGGGAGGTGCTCAAGGCCCTGGTGGTCGCCGGCAGCCCGTACCGGCTGGGGCCGGGCGAGCTGGCCAAGCGGCTCGGACTCACCCCGGCGGCGATGACGCACCGGATCGACCGGATGGTGGCCGACGGCCTGGTCACCCGGGAGCGGGACGAGTCCAACCGGGTGCGCGTGATCATCGAGCTGACCGAGACCGGCCGCGACAAGTGGCTGGAGTCGATGCGGATGGCGGCGGTGTTCGAGGAGGAGCTACTCCAGGACATCGTGGGCCCGGAGCGCACCGCGCTCTCCGGCCTGCTGGCCAGGATGCTGCGGCGGATCGAGGAGAGCCAGCCGGACGCCCTCGGCCGCACCGCCGACCTGGACTGACCCGGCGACGCCCCGGGGCCGGAACGGCCGCGACCGGGAGGGCGGGGCGAGGAGCCGGGGAACGAACGGGTCCGGCCCGCCGGGGGTGCTCCCCCGGCGGGCCGGACCGATGTCCTTCAGGTGCCGCGAGTGCCGGGCGGGCCCCCGGCGGTTCGGGTCGTCAGCAGGGACCGTTGTCGGTCCAGACGCCCCACTGGCCGCTCAGGCTCGGGTCCTCGCCCTTGGTCCACCACTTGTTGGTGTAGTAGTGGCCCTTCCACGAGACCTTGGTGCCGCCGGCCGCGTAGGTGGCGTTCGGGTCCCAGCTCGGGGCGGCCGAGCAGCCGGCAGGCGTGGTCGGGGTGCCGGTCGGGGTGCCCGTCGGCGTACCGGTGGGGGTGCCCGTCGGGGTGCCGGTGGGGGTCTGGGTCGGCGTCTGGGTCGGGGTCGGCGTGCCGGTCGGCGGGGCCGGGCAGGCCGCGGCGGAGCCGTTGGTGGCGTTCACCATCGTGTCGAACAGCCCGGTCTTGGTGCCGAGGTCGTAGAGCGAGAAGGCGAAGGAGCCGCCGAGGCCGTTGCAGTGCGCGTAGTCGAGCTTGGCCTGGATCGACTTGGTGTCCTCACCGCTCCAGAAGGTGTTGCCGTCGTAGAAGTACGTGGCCTTGGCGTCGTCGTCCCAGAAGGTCCGGGACGGGTTGTCGACGAAGCCCGAGAGCTCCTTGTACATCTGGATGCCGGGGACGTTGCCGGACATCGCCGCGCCGGCCGCCGGGCTCGCGGCGGGCTGGAAGAGACCGTGCTTGCCGTTGTCCTTCACGCCGGTCCAGCCGCGGTAGTAGAACGGCACACCCATGTTGATCTTGTTGGCGGGGAAGCCGCCGGGGATGCCGTACTGCGCGTCGCCGACCGTCCACGCCTTGACGGCGTTGTCGATCGAGTACTTGCCGTTGCCCGGCTTGGCCGGGGTCGACGGGTCGTTCGGGCCGGAGTAGAGCGGGGCCTGGTGGTTGGTCGGACCCTGCGCGTCCCAACCGCCGTGCATGTCGTAGGTCATGACGTCGAGGAAGGTCAGGTACTGACCGACCTTGTCGGTCTCGACGTTCATGATCTTGTCCTGGCCGGCGCCGACCGCGGCCGACAGGGCGTAGGTCTTGCCGTCGGTCTTGCCCTGCGCGTCCAGCTGGGTGCGGAACTCCTTCAGCAGCGCCGTGAAGTTCTGCTTGTCGGCCGGGCTGGAGATGTTGCCGGTGTGGCCGCCGCCGCCCGGGTACTCCCAGTCGATGTCGACACCGTCGAAGACGCCGGCCGCCGAGCCCGCGCCGCCGTAGCCGGCGTCGGTCGGCAGGTTGCCCTTGATGAACATGTCGAGGCACGACGACACCAGGTGCTTGCGCGAGGCGTCCGTGGCGGCCGCCGCCGAGAAGTACTTGGAGTAGGTCCAACCGCCCAGCGAGATCAGGACCTTGAGGTTGGGGTTCTTCGCCTTCAGCTTCTTCAGCTGGTTGAAGTTGCCCGCGATCGGCTGGTTCCAGACGTCGCCGACGCCGTCGACCGAGATGTCCGCGCCGAAGCTCTTCTGGTAGTCGGCGAACGCGTCGCCCGCACCGTCACCCGCGTTGGGGTTGTTGTCGTTCGTGTCGGCGGCCTTGGTGGCCTCGAAACACCCCAGGTCGGTCGGGTGGATGTTGGCGAAGTCGTAGATCAGGTAGTCCAGCTTCCCGGCCACGCCGGTGTCCTGGATCGTCTTGGGGTAGTAGCCGTTCGCGTAGACCGACCACTGGTCGAAGTAGGCGACCTTGATGCCGCCGCTGGTGGCGGGCGCGCCGGTGGAGTTGGTGGTGGCGGCGTTGGCCGCGCCGCCGCCGGACAGCGCGAGGCCCGCGCCGAGCAGGAGGGAGGCGGTGGTGCCGGCCGCGACGGCGGCCAGGCTCTTCGGACGGCGTCGGCGGCCGCCCTGCGGAGCCGGGGCCCCGGCCCTTTCGATGCGTGAGCGCAGCATGCGTGCGTGACTCCTGGTTGTGGGGGGGTTCCCGCCGACCCGGGGGCGCGCGTCCGGGGTGGGGCCGGACGACCGGGACATGACAGGAAAGGGTGGGGGAACGAGCGGTTCAGGCCATGACGGACACCGGGATGCGCCGAACCGGCGCCGACGGCACCAGGCCGTCGACGCCGGTTCAGGGGCTCCCTGCACCTGGGCTTAAAAATGGACTAGACCAACTCGCCCGTCAAGGGGTCCTGTTGGGCCTTGAGTCCCGCTTAAGGTTCCACCCCCCGCGCCGAACCGGGCGTCAGTACCGGATCGCGTTGGCCACCTCGGCCTTGACCGTGCCGGAGAGCTCCCGGTTGCTGCGCGCGGCGGCCTGGACGCTCTGCCCGGCGGCCAGCTCGGGGACGGTCACCGCGGTGGCGTCGACCACCTTGCCGGACTCGTCGGTGAAGTTCACCTGGATCACGTACTTGTACGACTGCTGGCCGTGGTTGGTGACGGTCAGCTGCACCTGGGTCCTGTTGTCCGTGCCGGTGGTCACCGCCCCGACCGTCACGTCCCCCTTGGCGTCCAGCCCGCCCTTGACCCCGGACACCGCCGAGGAGGCCGCCGACACCGCCTCCGACGCCCGCGCCTCCGCCGAGGCCAGCGCCGAACCCGCCCCACTCGCCACCGAGGCCAGTGCCGAACCCGCCCCACCCGCCGCCGAAGCCAGCGCCGAGGCGGCGGAGGCGGCGGCGCTGGCGCCCTTCCCCACCGCGGACACCGCCTGGGAGGCCACACTGCTCGCGCTCTGGCCGGAGGAGCAGCCCGCCAGCGCGGCCGCGCCGACCAGCGCGGCCGTCAACACCCCTGCCACGGCGGGTCGTCGGCGACGCAGCGGTGACGCGTCCAGGTCCTGGGCGGTGACCCTCGCACCCGGGGCGGCGGCTTTCGCGCCCGGTGCGGTGGCTTTCGCGCCCGGTGCGGTGACCCGGGTGTGCGGCTGGCGGTCCATGCGGTCCCTCGATTCCGGTCGGCCGGTTCCGGTCGGCGCCCGGCTGTCCGGCTCGCCTCCCCGCCCACCCTCCGAGGGCCCGGGGGCAGCCGCCAGCAGGGCTGCTGCCTCCGGGTGACCGCGCGGCCCGGCCGCCGGACGGGCCCGCCGCCCGTCAGGACAGCCCGGAGCCCTCCTGCTCGTCCGCCTCCACCGCGGCCCGCTCCTCGCGCAGTCGCACCACGTGCCGGCGCCGCGCCATCACGCCGTACGCGGCGGCGGCGCTCGCGACGAACGACAGCACGCCGAGCCCGGGCCGGTCGAAGCGGTGGCCGGTCGCGTGGTCCAGCGAGTAGCGCCCGGCACCGGCCAGGCCGATCGCCAGCCCGGTCGTGCCGAGGAAGGCCGGGTACTCGTAGCCGCCGCCCATGGCGAAGAAGCCGGCCGGGGCGTGCACCGCCACCGCGGCCGCCATCGTCCCGGCCACCACGGCGCCGGCCGCCGGCGTGGCCAGCCCGACGACCAGCAGGGCGCCGCCGCCCGCCTCGCCGAGCCCGGCCGCGACCGCGCTCTGCCGGGCCGGGTGGAAGCCCATGTGGTCCATCGCCTGGGTGGTGCCCTCCAGGCCACCGCCCCCGAACCAGCCGAACAGCTTCTGGGTGCCGTGCGCGATCAGCACCCCGCCGACCGCGCTGCGCAGGGCCAGCAGGCCCAGGTCCTTACGGTTCAGGCACATGTCGCTTCCTCGATTCCGCGGCGGAGTGGTCCCTGCCGATGGACCCCGCCGACGGTCGCGCCGGAGGGGCCCGCCGGCGTGGCGGTCCTGCCTCCATAGCAACCGAGAGCGCCCGCGCGTTCGAGCCGGGGCCGCCATCCGGGCGAATTCGCCCCCGGTCGGGAATGAACGGCCGACCGGGGATGCGGAACGGGCCGGGGAGACCCACGCCACGCCCGGCCGCGGGGCGTGGCGGACCGGCCGTCCGCGGTGCCGCGGTCATGCTGGGCGCATGTTCGTCTTCAACCTGAGCAGCGCCTTCATCACCTTCTTCGCCGTGGTCGGCCCCCCGAAGACCCTGCTGGCCTTCGCCCGGCTGGCCACCACCCGCAGCGCCCGGGAGCTCCGGCGGCTGGCGGCGTGGAGCACGTTCATCTCGGCGGTGATCGGCCTGGTGCTCGGGTTCACGGCGGACGAGGTCAGCACCCTCTTCCACATCAGCGACCAGTCGCTGCAGCTCGCGGGCGGGCTGATCTTCTTCGTCTACGCGGTCGCGCTGGTCTTCGGCGTCCACCTCGGCGGCGGCAGCAGCGAGGAGGACGAGCACCTGTCGAACCCGCTGGTGGACGGCATCCGCGAACTGCTGCTGCCGTACATCGCCAGCCCGCTGGCGGTCTCCGCCGTGCTGGTCGCCTCGCTCAACCGGGACGACTGGGCGTGGAAGGCCACCGTCGCCGCGGCGTACGTGGCCGTCACGGTGATCAACTACGTCTGCGTGGCCCTGCTCGCACCGCTGATGCGGCGCACCCACCGGACCTCGCTGGAGGTGCTGTCCCGACTCCTCGGGCTGCTGCTGGCGGCGGTCGGCGTGGAGCTGGTGCTGACGGGCCTGGCCGGGCTCGGGGTGCACCTGCCCGAGGCGCACTGAGCCCGGCCGCGGGTCGGGCCGTCGGTCGGACCACCGTTCAGGCCGCCGCCAGCCTCGCCAGCACCTCGCCGATCCGCTCCCGCACCCGCGGGTCGGCGACCAGCCCGTCCGGGCCGATCGCCCCGCGCTCCAGCGGGATCCGGACGCAGGCCTCGTCCACCACGGCCGCGCCGGTGTAGCCGAGGACGGTGCGCAGGGTCGCCTCGGCGCCCCCGCCGCGGCCGGGCCCGGCGGCGTTGATCCAGGCGGCCGGCTTGTCCGAGATCTCCACGCCGCCGACCGTCCAGTCCAGCAGGTTCTTGAACGAGCCCGGCAGCGTCCCGGCGTACTCGGGCGTGCAGATCAGCAGCGCGTCGGCCGCCTCGATCGCGGCCCGCAGCGCGGCCACCGGGCCGGGCAGCGGCTCGGTGTCGTGGTCCGGGTTGAAGTGCGGCAGCCCGGCCAGCCCGGTGTAGTACGTGGTCCGCAGGCCCGGGGCGGCGGCGGCCACGGCGACCGCGGTGCGCAGCACGGTCTCGTTGGTGGAGCCGGCCCGCAGACTCCCCGGCAGCAGCAGGATGTGGCGCTCGTTCGACATGCGGTGGAACCTACTCCTTGACGCCCGCGTCAAGGCCAGGCGCCCGTCCACCCCGGCCGCCGACGGCGCCGGTCAGCGCGGCGCCAGCGGCCGCCACGGCACCGGGCTGGAGAGGATCATCGAGCTGGACGGCTGGCCGTAGCCGCCGAGCCGGTCGCACAGCGCCTCGAACTCGGCCATCGTCGGCACCGCGACCAGCAGCACGCAGCAGGCCCCGCCGGTGACCCGGTGCAGCTGGAGCACCTCCGGCCAGGTCGCCACCTCCGGGTCGCGCAGCACGCAGCGCGGGCCGTAGCACTGGATCTGCACCAGCGCGGTGATCGGCAGTCCGGCCCGGGTCGGGTCCACGTGGGCGTGGTAGCCGCTGATCACCCCCTCGGACTCCAGGCGGCGGACCCGTTCGGCCACCGCGGGTGCGGACAGGCTCACCCGGCGGGAGAGTTCGTTGTACGAGAGCCGGGCGTCGGCCTGCAGCTCGGCCAGCAGGCGGCGGTCGACGGCGTCCATGGCGGGCTCCCCAAGCGATCGGGATCAAGTGATTTTCATTCGTAAAGCGAATCCGCCGAACGCCTCGTGAACGACAGCTCCGAAGGCGGTTGCGGTATCCGTCGACCATTCAAGCGGGGGCCGTCCCCACCGCACAATGGGCACCCGGTGGAACCAGGCAGTCCGTCTGGTTCACCGGAGCGGGCGACGGGGCCCGGACGGATCAGGAGGCATCGGGATGGGGCACGACACGGTGGAGACACCCAACCTGTCGTTCGGTCGGGGCGGAACACCGGGTCGGAGCACCCCGTACGCCCAGTACGTCCGGCTGGACGAGCTGCACAGCCTGCAGCACCCGCGCAGCAAGGAGCCCGCCGAGCTGTCCTTCATCGTCGCCACCCAGGTCATGGAGCTGCTCTTCGACCTGATCCGGCACGAGTGGACGGCAGCCCGGCAGGCGCTGCGCGAGGACGACCTGCCCGCCGCGCTCGCCGCGCTGCGCCGGGGCACCCACGCGCAGGACGTGCTGGTGGAGTCCTGGGACCTGCTGGCCACCATGACGCCGCAGGAGTTCAACTCCTTCCGCTCGCTGTTCGGCGAGGCCTCCGGCTTCCAGTCCGCGGCCTTCCTGCACCTGGAGTTCCTGCTCGGCAACAAGAACGCCGCGCTGCTGAAGATGTACGACGGCATGCCGGGCACCCAGGACGACCTGGTCGGGGCCCTGCGCTCCCCCGGCCTGTACGACGAGGCGCTGGCGCTGCTGGCACGGCGCGGCCTGGAGCTGAGCCCGGCGCACTCCGAGCAGCGCTACCGCCCGTCCGAGGAGGTCGCGGCGGCCTGGCGCCGGGTGTACAGCGAGCCGGAGTTCGCCGCGCTGCAGCCGCTCGGCGAGGCCCTGCTGGACGTCGCCGAGCGGGTCACCCGCTGGCGCCAGCGACACCTGTCCGCGGTCAAGCGGACCATGGGCGGCAAGCCCGGCTCGGGCGGCTCCAGCGGGCTGACCTGGCTGCGCAAGTCCGCCGAGCAGGACGTGTTCCCGGAGCTGTGGACGATCCGGGACGAGCTGTGAGCGAGGGGAACGAGGGAATGGGCATGACCACGCGCGAGGAGTGCGAGGCGCTGGACGCCGTCGACCCGCTGGCGGCGTTCCGCAAGGAGTTCGCGCTGCCGGACGGGGTGATCTACCTGGACGGCAACTCGCTGGGCGCGCTGCCGGTGCGCACGCCGGAGCGGGTGCGCCAGGTGGTCGAGGAGGAGTGGGGCCGGGAGCTGATCCGCAGCTGGAACGACGCCGGCTGGTTCGAGCAGCCGTACCGGCTGGGCCGGCGGATCGCGCCGCTGATCGGGGCCGATCCGGCGGAGGTGGTCGTCTGCGACACCACCTCGGTCAACCTGTTCAAGGTGCTGGCGGCCGCGCTGGGCCTGCGTCCGGGCCGGCGCACCGTGCTCGGCGACGCCGAGGCCTTCCCGACCGACCTGTACATCGCCGAGGGCGTGACCGGCCTGGTCGAGGGCGCGCGCAGCGTGCTGATCCGGCCGGAGGAGCTGGACCGGCACCTGGACGGGGACGTCGCCGCGGTCGTCCTCTCGCACGTGGACTACCGCACCGGCGAACTGCTGGACATGCCCGGGATCACCGCCCGGGTGCAGGCCGCGGGCGCGCTGATGATCTGGGACGTCTGCCACGCGGTGGGCGCGCTGCCGGTCGAACTCGGCGCCGCGAACGTGGACTTCGCGATCGGCTGCACCTACAAGTACCTGAACGGCGGCCCCGGCTCCCCGGCCTTCCTGTACGTCGCCGAGCGCCACCTGGCGGCCGGTCCGGTGCAGCCGCTGAGCGGCTGGTTCGGGCACGCCCGCCCGTTCGCCTTCGAGCCCGGGTACGACCCCAAGCAGGGCATCGGCCGCTTCCTGACCAGCTCGCCCTCGCTGCTCGGCCAGGCCGCCCTCGGCGCCTCACTCGACGTCTGGGAGCGGGCCGACCTCGCGGCGGTGCGGGCGAAGAGCCTGGCGCTGACCGACCTGTTCATCGCGATGACCGAGGGCCTGGACGGCATCGAGGTGGTGACCCCGCGCGAGCACGCCCGGCGCGGCAGCCAGGTCGCCCTGCGGCACGCCGACGGCTACCCGGTGGTGCAGGCGCTGATCGAGCGCGGGGTGATCGGCGACTTCCGCGCGCCGGACCTGATGCGCTTCGGCTTCACCCCGCTCTACCTCTCGTACACCGAGGTCTGGGACGCCGCCCGGCAGCTGGCCGACGTGCTGGAGAGCGGCGAGTGGCGGGCGGAGCGCTTCTCCCGCCGGGGCGAGGTGACGTAGGGAGGTCCGACCGGCTGCGGACGTCGGGTCCGGCCCCCGGCCCACTGCGGCAGTGGGCCGGGGGCCGGCGCGGCATCGTGACGAACGTCATGCCCGCGCCGAGTTCGATCAGCATCGACCCGGGGGAAGCTGACGCTTGACGGCACGTCAGACCAAGGGGAGGTCGCGTGAACCTCGAACTCGGCCCGCTCAAGCCCGAACCGCTCCCGCTGGGCCTCGGCCTGGCGCTGTTCTTCCTGGTCCTCTGGGCTCTCGGCCGGCACCTGCTCCCCCGCATCGAGCGGGTGCAGGCCGAGCGCCGGGAGGCCACCGAGGGCCGGATGGAACGCGCGGAGGCCCTGCACGCCGAGGCCGACGCCGTCCGGGACGCCCACCTACGGGAACTGGCGCAGGCCCGGCACGAGGCCGCCCGGATCCGGGAGGACCACGCCGAGCGCGGCGCGGCGGCCATCGCCGCGGCGCGCGCCGAGGGCCTGCGCACCCGGGACGCCCTGCTCGCCGCCGGCCGCGCGCGGATCGCCGCCGACCGGGCCGCGGCGGCCGACCTGCTCCGGCAGGACGTCGGCGAGCTGGCCGTCGTCCTGGCCGGGCGGGTGATCGGCGAGCCGGTGCACGACGTCGCCGCCCGGCGCCGGACGGTGGACCGCTTCTTCGAGACGAACTAGCCCACCGGAACGGTCAGTTCGGCCACCAGCCGCCGGTAGGTGCCGAAGGCCGGCTTGCGCGAGTAGTCGTCGCGCAGCAGACCGAACTGGTGGAACAGCCCTGCGCCGGCACTGTCGGCGTCGCGCAGGGCGAAGAACGTGTAGCCGGTGACGGTGAGTTCGGAGGCCAGCCCGACCACCGTCCGGACCACCTCCTCGACCACCTCGGACTGCCGCGCCTCGCTCCGCCCGGGGCCGGTGGGCCACCCGTTCTCGCAGACCCGCAGCGGGACGGCGGGCCCGATGCCGGCCCGGGGCAGCCAGTCGCGACGGAAGGCGGTGACCACCGCCCGCACCGCGTCGGCGAGTCCGTCCGGCGGGACGGGCCGGAAGACGTCCGGGAAGAAGTCCACGCCGACGTAGTCCAGGGCGCGGTGGAAGCGCTCGTCGGCGAGCTTTCCGAGCTCGGACCAGAAGGTGTCCCCGGGGTCGAAGGACGGCACCGCGTTGAAGCCGACGGCCAGCCGGTCGAACCCGCAGGCCAGCGCCTCCTCCTTGGCCGCGACCACGCCCTCCACCAGCGCCCGGCGGACGTTCGGGATGCTGCCGTCCACGGGCGGCAGGTCGAGGTTGGGCTCCTCGCAGATCTGGAGCACGGCGATGCGGTGGCCCTCGGCCCGGACCGTGCTCCGGACGAAGTCCAGCCAGCCCGCCGACTCCCCGCTGCGGTCGCGGTACTGGAGCACCAGATCGAGCTTCCGGCCCTCGGCGGCATACTGCTCGGGCCGCTCGGGGGCGCGCCCGGGATCCCCGTACGAACGGTAGGCGCGGACCAGGAACTCGCTTGCCCCACCCTGGAGTTCACGCAGGGCCTCGGTGATCTGCGCCGGGTCGTCGGGGCGGACGGGAGCGATCAGGCCGGTGTCGTCACCGAGCAGTCCGCCGGGGTAGATGCCGAAGGTGAATGTCATGCCGCCACCGTAGCGGATATTTTTGGTGTCACCGCAAGTTTGGTGTGACACCATGCTCCTGGCGTAGGATCCGGCCATGGGACTCCGTGAACTCAAGAAGCAGCAGACCCGGGAGCTCCTGGCCGACACCGCCATGGGCCTGTTCGCCGAGCGCGGCTTCGACCGGGTCACGGTGGTCGAGGTGGCCCGGGCCGCCGGGGTCTCGCCGAACACGGTCTTCAACTACTTCCCGACCAAGGAGGACCTGTTCTTCGACCGGCAGGACGCGGTGGTCGCGCACCTCGCCGAGGTGGTCCGGCACCGCCCGCCCGGCAGTTCCGCCGCGGCCGCCGTCCGGGCGGACCTGCTGGCCGCGCTCGCGGACGGGGAGCCGACGATCGGACTGAGCCCGCGGATGGCGGCGTTCTGGCAGATCATCGCGGACAGCCCGGCACTGCGGGCCCGGCTGCTGGACCTCGGCGAGCGGGCCGAGGCGGCGCTGGCGGCCGCCCTGGCCGAGGAGGCAGGGGCCGCAGCGGACGACCCGCTCCCCCGCGTGGTGGCCGGGGCCATCGCCGGGGCCCACCGCGCGGTGCTCGGCGAGATCCGGCGGGCCATGGTGGCCGGCGAACCCGCCGAGGCGGTCCGGACCAGGGTCCGGGCAGCGGTGGAGCGCGCCTTCGACCTGCTCGCCTCGGGGCTCGCGCACTACCCGGCGGGGCGGTAGGGCCGGCACCCGGGAACGGCCCGGGCCGCCCGGTCGGATCGACTCGGGCGGCCTGGGCCGTTGGTCAGGTGTCCAGATGTTCAGGTGGTCCGGGGGTCAGGTGGTCCGGAGGTCAGGTGGTCCGGAGGTCAGATGGTCGGCTGATCCGCTCGTCCGCCGACCAGCCGTTCGGCTCTCCCGTACCGGCCCTCAGCTGTGGCGGCCGCGACGACGGGCGGCCATCACGGCCAGACCGCCGAGACCGAGCAGACCGGCGCCCGCCAAGCCGAAGACCACCGGGGCGTTGCCCGCGCCGGTGGAGGGCAACTCACCGCCCTCACCGGGGTGGTGCCCGCTCGGGTGCCAGGTCGGGTGGTCGCTGGTCGGGGCCGGACCCGCGCTCGAGGTCGAGGCGCCGGCCGAGGGCGAGTGGTGGTGGCTCGGACTGGGGGAGGTCGGCGCCGGTGGCGTGGGCGAAGGCGAGGTCGGGCGCGGCGAGGTCGGATGCGGCCGCGTCGGGTGCGGCGAGGTGGGGGACGGGGACGTCGGAGCCGGCGAGGTCGGCGAGGAGGTCGGCGACGGCGAGGATGAAGTCGGCGACGGGCTGGGCGTCACCGTGCACTCCGGCAGGTCCCCGTCAAACGGGTAGCTGTGGATCTCGTAGCCGCCCGTGCCGGTGTGGATCAGGCTGCCGGCCAGGTACACCCGACCGTTCATGCCCGCCTGGGCGATGGTCGTGGTGCCGCCCGGGTTCCCGGCCAGGACCGAGCCCTGGAACTGGGCGCTGCCGAGGATCCGGGCCGAGGTCGCGGTCGGGAAGTTGTACATCAGCTTCGAGCGCATCCCGGTGGTCTGGTCGCCCGCCAGGGCGGTGCCCGTGTAGGTGTTGATGACCGGACCGTCACCGAGCATGTTCACCACGACGGTGGCGCCGGCCGGGATGCCGGCGAAGACCAGGCCGATCTGCCCGCCGGTCGGCGAGGCGAGGTTCCGGGTGACGTTGAAGACCTGCTTCATGCCGGTCCCGTCGCCGGTGAAGGTCGCCGTGCTGGAGGAGATCTCGACGGTCCCGGTCGCGGCGGCCCGCCCGACGCAGTCGGAGGTCTCCTCGATCCGGGTCAGCACCGCCCGGTACGGCGCGGCGGCGTCGGCGTCCCGGATCGACTGGCCGGTGGGGTCGATGTTGACGGTGCCGGTGACCCTGCCCGCGTGGCGCAGGTTGCCGAAGGCCAGGCCGTGCGCGTCACTGCCGCCGATCAGGAGGCGGTTGCCCCGCATGACGTCGACGTTCCCGCCGGCGGTCACGAAGTCGCTGCCGTCGGGCGGTACCACGCGCGAGCCGACGCCGACGACGCCCATGTTGTAGACGCCGCCGCCGTCCTTCTCGACGGTCAGGTTCCCCAGCGTGACGATCTTGCCCTCGGCCTCGGCGGCGCGGCCGTTCACGGTGTAGTCGCCGCCGGTGAAGACGTTGATGCCGGAGTCCCGCCCGGTGAAGTCGCCGTTGTTCGGCGGCGGCCAGGTGGCCGGGCAGTCGGGCCCGGTGCAGGCGCCCAGCGGCGGGGCCAGCGGAGCGGCCGAACCGACCGTCAGCACGGCGGCCAGCGGCAGCGCGGCGACGGCGGTCGCCACCGCCACCCGGAGGGCCCGACGGCCGCCGGTGGCGGGCGTTCTCACGGCGGTCGTTCTGTGATCCGGCGAACCGGTGGCCTGACCCATCGACAATTCCTCCGCGCATAAGAAAAGGGCAGGCCGGATGACCTGCCATGTTCCGTGTTATCTGCCGTCAATCCCACATATCCGGGGCATCCAACCCCGAACCGGACCATTCACACCCCGGGGACCCTCGGATCGGATCCGGGAACGCATCCGAACGGCGCAGCAGTGCCCGGGCCTCGGCCACCAGCCGATGAGCCCACCGATGACCCCGCCGACGGATCCCGGCGTGGAGCTAGGTTGGAGGCATGACCACCGAGGCCCAGGACCAGAGCGCGCCGCTCGTCGCCGTCGCGTCCGCCGACGCCGTGCTGCGGCACCCCGAGGCGGGCGAGCACCTGCTGACCGCCCTCGAACGGGAGCGCGCCGCGCGCTTCCGGCACGAGTCCGGGCGGGTCGACTTCACCGCCGGGCACCTGCTCGTCCGGCTCTGCGCCGCCCGGCTGCTCGGCGTCCCGGCGGCCGGCCTGGTGCTCGCCCAGCAGTGCCCCGACTGCGGGCTCGCCGACCACGGCAAGCCGTACCTGCCGGACCACCCCGGGGTGCACGTGAGCCTCTCGCACACCAAGGGCGTGGTCGCCGCGGGCGCCGGTCACCAGCAGATCGGCGTGGACGTCGAGCTGTCCGCCCGGGGCGGCTCGCTGGGCGCGGTCGCCCGCCGGGTGCTGGCCCCGGAGGAGCTCGCCCTGGTCGAGGCGGACCCGGAGCCTGAGCGGGCGTTCCTGCGGCTGTGGGTGCGCAAGGAATCGCTGATCAAGATCGGGCGGGCCACCCTGGACACCCTCGGCCGGATCGACCTCTCCGCCCTGCCCCTGGCCGTACCGCCGGGCGCGCCGCTGCGCAGCCGGCACGAGGACCTGCACCTGCTCGACTGGACCGACCCGGAGCACGGCGCCGCCGTCGCGGCGGTCAGCACCGCGGCGCCGCGGATCGTGGAACTGACGGCGGCGGGCTGACCGGCCACCCTCGTGTGACGGGAGCCCTCGCGGGG
>NZ_JBEORY010000062.1:19908-60047 GCF_040302665.1 Kitasatospora sp. NPDC097691
GGGGCGAGGGCCGTCGCGGGGGCGAGGGCCGTCGCGGGGGCGAGGGCCGTCGCGGGGGCGAGGGCCGTCGCGGGGGCGAGGGCCGTCGCGGGGGCGAGGGCCGTCGCGGGGGCGGGGCGCCCGTACCGCCCACCCGAGCGGTGGGCCCGTGAATAAGCGGTGTTAGCGTGCCTGGTCGTGGGCACGCCGACCGCACGCGCCCGCTTCCCAGCTCCCCACCGGATCCAAAAGGTGCCCCGCCATGGCCAAGTTCCTGCTGAGCCTGCACGTCCTCGTCTCGGTCCTGTTCATAGGCCCGGTCGCGGTGGCCGTCAGCATGTTCCCGCGCCGGGCGAAGGCCGCGCTGGCCGGCGGTCCGGACCAGGCCTCCGACGCGGGCGTGCTGCGCGTCCTGCACCGGATCACCCAGGTCTACGCGCTGCTGGGGGTCGCCGTGCCGGTGCTGGGCATCGGCCTGGCCCAGGTGATGGACGTGATGGGCCAGTCCTGGGTGATCGTCTCCATGGTGCTGACCGCGATCGCCGCGCTCTCCCTGCTGCTCTTCGTCCTGCCCGGCCAGCAGGCCGCGGTGGACGCCCTCGCCCTCGACCCGGCGGACGAGCAGCGCACCAAGGCCGTCAACGGCCTGCGCCTGCTGCCGATGACGGCCGGGGTCTTCAACCTGCTGTGGGCCGTGGTCGTGGTGCTCATGGTCATCCGGCCGGGCTCCAGCACCGGCGTCTGATCCCCCGGACCCCGGATTCTCCGGATCCCCACGATTCCGCGCCTCCCCGGGATCCCCCGATCCGTCCGATCCGGCGGACACCCCTCGCCCCCTCCCGCGGACCGGGCTCGTTCGAGTAGCGTCCTGGGCCATGACGATCATGGCGGGCATGGGCAGCCCGGCGGGAACCGGCGTCGGACCGCTGCTTCGCGGCTGGCGGGTACGACGGCAGCTCAGCCAGCTGCAACTGGCCCTGCGGGCGGATTCCTCGGCCCGCCACCTCAGCTTCGTCGAGAACGGCCGCTCCCGCCCCAGCCGGGAGCTGGTGCTGCGACTGGCCGAGCAGCTGGACGTCCCGGTGCGCGAGCGCAACACCCTGCTGCTCGCGGCCGGCTACGCCCCGCACTACCCCGAGACGCCGCTGGACGATCCCTCGATGGCCGCGCTGCGCGGCGGCATGGAGCGGCTGCTGGCCGCCCACGACCCGTACCCGGCGGTCGTCGTCGACGGGAGCTTCCGGGTGCTGGCGGCCAACCGCTCGCTCGGGCTGCTCCTGGACGGGGTCGCCCCGCACCTGTTGCAGCCGCCGCTCAACGCCGTCCGGGTCACCCTCCACCCGGACGGGCTGGCGTCGCGCATCGTCAACCTGCGGCAGTGGCGGCGGCACCTGCTGGAGCGGATGGAGCGCCAACTGGAGCTGGTCCGCGCCGAGCCGCTGCGGCGGCTGTACGAGGAGGTCCGCGGCTACCCCGAGCCGGACGACGACCCGGCGGGCGGATCGGCGGGCGGATCGGCGGGCGGATCGGCCGGTGGATCGGCCGGTGGATCGGCCGGTGGATCGGCCGAGGACGGCTTCCCCTTCGCGCTGCCGATACGGATCCGCCACGAGGGGCGGGTGCTCTCCTTCCTCTCCACCATCGCGACCTTCAACACGCCGCTGGACGTGACCGTCTCCGAGCTGGCCATGGAGACCTTCCTCCCGGCCGACGCGGAGACGGTGCGGTTCCTGCAGTCCTCGGTGGGGCCGGAGCGTCAGCCGTAGCGACCGCCCGCTCCGGGTCAGCCCCGCCTGCTGCTCCGGCGCAGGGCGGTGAACTGCAGCACGGCGAACAGGCCCACCGCCGCGGCCTGCAACGGGATCCAGACGAACCCGGCGGTGGTCGGCTCCAGCCACGCCTCCATCGCGACCAGGCTGACCACCACCCAGGCGAGATTGACGTCGATCACCGCCCGCACGCCGAGCGCCGGCGGCTGTCGGCGGGCGGCCAGCACGCCGACCACGACGGCGTAGCCGGTGAGCAGGAGCCCGAGGTCGAGCACGGTGGCGCGGGCGGCCCCGAGCAGGTCGCCGAGCGGGCCGGAGAAGGCCAGGTAGGCCAGGCCGTTGCCACCGGTGACCAGGGCGTCCAGGGTGAGCGTGCCGCGCACCGTCCGCGGCGAGAAGGCGGATCCCGGCCGGGCGGGGGTCAGGGAGTTCGCGTGGACGGACATGGCGGATCGCCTCCTGTCGGGGGTGGGAGCCCGGGGCCGTGGCGGCCGCACCGGGTTGCCTCCACCCTGCCCGGCCCGGAACCCGGCGTCGATTACCCCGCAGGTAACGGACCGTCCGTCCGGCCTCCCCTCGCCCCCGTCACGGCCGCCGTCACGCCCACCGTCATGACCTCCGGGGCGGCTGACGGAGCAGGACGCCCGCCCGCTTCACCGCGCGGGCGGTGATCGTCGTCTCGACCCGGGCGGCCCCCAGCGGACCGAGGCTGTCGGTGAGGAAGCGGTACAGCTCACCGTGGTCCGCGCAGAACAGCGTGGCCAGCAGGTTGGTCGGGCCGCTGGTGGCGAACACCCCGTGCACCTGCGGGTGGCGGGCCAGGGCCGTACCGACCTCGGCGAGCCGGCCGGGTGGCACGTCCAGCCAGAGGTTGGCGTCCACGGCCATGCCGAGCAGCTGCGGGTCGACGGTGGCGTGGGTGCGCAGCCGGCCGAGGTCGTCCAGCCGGTGCAGTCGGCGGCGCACCGTCGACTCGGGCGCGCCGACGGCCGCGGCCAGGACGGCGTGGGACTGCCGGGCGTCCTCGCCCAGCCGCTCCAGCAAGGCGCGGTCGAGGCCGTCCAGGGGCGGGGGTGCGGTGGGGCGCGGCGCGGCGGGCCGGGTGAGCGCGGCGGCCTCCTCCTCGGTCAGGTGGCCGGCCCGCCACTGCCCGGCGTCGGCGAAGGCGTGCAGGACGGCGTGGGTGGTGGTCTCGGTGACGGCGCTGGTCGCGGGCAACTGTCCGTACAGCAGCCGGTCGCGGGCCCCGGCGTCGGTCAGCATGACCGCGCCGACCTCGTGGCCGCCGAGCATCACATCGACGAAGGGGACGTCGGAGCGGTCGGCCAGCGCCTGCGCGATGGCGTCCACCCGGCCGCTCAACACCCGGACCCGCAGCAGCAGCGCGCCCACGGCGGCCTCCTCGACGTCGGGCATCCGGACCACCCGCAGCACCCCGGCCTGCCGCATCCGGGCCAGGCGGCGGGTGACCGTCCGGGCGGAGACGCCCAGCACCTCGGCGATCCGGCCGGGCTCGGCCCGGCCGTCCACCTGGAGGGCGCAGACCAGGCGGCGGTCGAGGGAGTCCAGCACGGCGTCCGGATCGGCAGCGGAGAGGTCCATGGTGTCCGATCCCCGCCATTGTCGGCGGCTTGGGCGTCCTGTTCGGCAGCCCTGACGGTACTCCTTGTCCCGCGAGGCCGGAGCGGACCGGCCCGGGAACAACGAGGAGTCACCGTGACGAACGAGCTGTGGACACTGGCCCGGGGCGTGGAGGCCGTGGTGCGCGAGGTCGGCGCGAAGCTGGCGGCCCGTCGGTCCACCGACCCGATCACGGCGCGCACGGTCGAGGAGGCCCGGGCCCGCTTCGCCGAACTGGACGGCCCGGCCGCCGCCGAACTGCGGCGGCGACTGACCGCGCTGCGTCCGCAGGCCGGCTGGGTGCCGGAGGAGCTGGACGGTTCGGTGCCCGCCGAGGGCGAGTGGTGGCTGTGCGACGCGACCGACGGCGCCGTGCAGTACCTGCTGGGCCACCCGCACTGGGCGGTCACCGCCACGCTGGTCCGGGACGGCGCCGCGGTGCTGGCCGTGGTGCACGCCCCGGAGCTGGACGGCGGACGGACCTACCGGGCGGTCCTGGGCGGCGGCGCCGAGCTGGACGGGCGCCCGATCGCCCCGCTGGAGCGCGAGTTGGCGATCACCGTCGCCGCCACCAGCCAACCGCCGCAGGTGGCCGGGGACCCGGTGGCGTTGCGCCGGGCGGGCGAGTCGCTGTCCGTCATGGCGGGCGCGGTGCTCGCGGTGCGCAACCTCGGCCCGACCGCGCTGCAGGTGGCCCAGGTCGGCTCCGGGCACCTGGCGCTGTTCTGGGAGTACGGGCAGGACGCGGGCAACCTGTCGGCCGGCGCGCTGATCGCGAGCGAGGCGGGCGCGGCGGTGACGGACACCGCCGGAGCGGCCTGGACGGCCGGCTCCGACGGCTTCCTGGCCGCCGCGCCCGCTTTGCACGCGCGAGCCCTGGAGGTGCTGCGCGCCGTGCGGTGATCGGCCCCCGTACGGGTGGTCAGCCCCCGTACGGTGGTCAGCCCCCGCGCGGTGGTCAGCCCCCGTACGGTGGTCAGCCTCCCGTCCCGATGCCGAAGAGCCGTGCCGCGTTGTCGTGGCAGACCGCCCGCAGCCACTCCTCCCCCAGGTCCAGCCCGGCCAGCGCCTCCAGTTGGTGGACGTACCGGTACGGGATGTTGGGGAAGTCGCTGCCGAGCAGGATCCGGTCCTGCAGGCCCCGAAGTCGCGGCAGTTCCCCGCGCGGGAACGGGTCGCCGGCCTCGGCGAAGTCGGTGAACGCCATGGTGGTGTCCAGCCGGACGGACGGGTGGCGCTCGGCGAGGTCGAGGAAGTCGCGGTACTCGGACATGCCGAGGTGGGCGACCACCAGGACCAGCCGCGGGTGCCGCTCCAGCACCGCGCCGATCGGGCCGGGGCCGGTGAACTTGCCCGCCACCGGCCCGGATCCGCAGTGCGTGACCACCGGGGTGCCGGTCTCGGCGAGCAGGCCCCAGACCTCGTCCAGCCGCCGGTCCGTCGGGTCGTAGCCGCCGACCTGCAGGTGCGCCTTGAACACCCGGGCGCCGTCCTCGATCGCCCGGGCCACGTAGCCGGCCGCTTCGGGCTCGGGGAAGAAGGTCGCGGTGTGCAGGCAGTCCGGGGTGCGCGCGGCGAAGTCGACGGCCCAGGCGTTCAGCCAGGCGGCCATGCCCGGCTTGTGCGGGTAGAGCATGGACGTGAACGCCCGCACCCCGAACTCCCTGAGCCGGCGGACGCGTTCACCCTCGGCCTCGCGGTAGGTGATCGGCCAGGGCCGGTCGATGAGCGGGCCGGCCGCGTCGAAGTACGCCCACACCTTGTCGAGGACATTCTTCGGCATGAAGTGGGTGTGCACATCGATCAGCCCTGGCAGGCCCAGGGCCTGCCAGAACGCGCGGACCTCCGCGGCCTCGCTCATGCCGGCACCGGGCGGGCCCGGTCGATGATCGCCCCGGTGTCGACCCCGGCCGGCAGGGTGCCGAAGGCCGTACCGTGGTCGCCGCCCAGCCGACTGGCACAGAACGCGTCGGCCACCGCCGGGTCGCCGTACCGGACCAGCAGCGAGCCCTGGAAGGCCAGCGCCATCGACTCGACCAGTCGGCGGGTGCGGTACTCCAGGTCGGTCAGGTCGGTGAGCTCCTTTCGCAGCGCGGCGACGGCGGTGTCCAGTCGGCGGTCCGCGCCGGCGGCGGCGTCGATCTCGCCGAGGAAGGCCTCGACGCTCTCCGGGCGCTTGGCCATCGCGCGCAGCGCGTCCAGCGCGGCGACGTTGCCGGAGCCCTCCCAGATCGACACCAGCGGCGCCTCGCGGTAGAGCCGGGGCATCCCCGACTCCTCCACGTAGCCGTTGCCGCCCAGGCACTCCAGCGCCTCGGCAGAGTGCGCCGGACCGCGCTTGCACACCCAGTACTTGGCCACCGCCAGGCCCAACCGCCGTACCAGCGACTCGGTTTCGTCCCCGGCCAGGGCGAGGTCGGTGGACTGCGCGAGCCGCATCGCGACGGTGGTGGCCGCCTCGGACTCCACCACCAGATCGGCCAGCACGTTGCGCATCAGCGGCTGGTCGACCAGTGGCTTGCCGAACGCCCGCCGGTGCAGGGTGTGGTGGACGGCGCGGGTGGCGCCGTAGCGCATGCCGGAGGCGGCGCCGATGGTGCAGTCCAGGCGGGTCATGTTGACCATCTCGATGATGGTCGGCACCCCACGGCCCTCCTCGCCGACCAGCCAGCCGACCGCTCCGTCGTACTCCAACTCGGCCGAGGCGTTGGACTTGTTGCCGAGCTTGTCCTTGAGCCGCATCAGGTGCAGGCGGTTGCGGCTGCCGTCCGGGAGGATCCGCGGCAGCACGAAGCAGCTGAGTCCGCCAGGGGCCTGGGCGAGCGTCAGGAACAGGTCGGACATCGGCGCTGAGGTGAACCACTTGTGGCCGGTGATCCGGTAGGTGCCGTCCGGCTGCGGAGCCGCGGTGGTGGTGTTGGTGCGGACGTCCGAGCCACCCTGCTTCTCGGTCATCGACATGCCGGCGATCAGCCCGCGCTTGGTGCGCGGCTCACGCAGCCCGAAGTCGTACTCCTTCGCGGTCAGCAGCGGCTCCAACTCCCCTGCCAGGGAAGGGTTCGCGCGCAGTGCCGGGACGGCGGCGTAGGTCATCGAGATCGGGCAGGTGTGGCCGGCCTCGACCTGGCCCCAGACGAAGAACTTGGCGGCGCGGGCGGTGTGGGCGCCGGGGCGCTCGTCCCGCCAGGGCGCGGCGTGCAGACCGTACGAGACGGCGGTGCGCATCAGCTCGTGCCAGTACGGGTGGAACTCCACCTCGTCGATCCGGTGGCCGAAGCGGTCGTGGGTGCGCAGCACCGGCGGGTTCTCGTTGGCCAGCCGGCCCCACTCGGCGGCCTGCTCGGAGCCGGCCAGCCGGCCCAACTCGCGCAGCTCCGGCTCGGCCCAGCCGGCACCGGCCCGCCGCAGGGCGGCCAGCAGGGCGGGGTCGGCGGCGGTGTCGTGTCCGTACGGCAGGGGCACCTGGTTGGTGACCTCATGCGTCGCTGTCATCGCGTCCTCCCAGGGCACGCAGGGTGAAGGAGACCAGGGCGGGGACCACCTCGGCGGTGGCCTTCCGGGGGTCGGTGACCCCGTGGCTTTCGGGCATGGCCGAGAGCGGGCCGGCCAGCGCCTCGCCGACCGCGCCGACCAGGGCGGCGGCGGTCAGCACCGGGTCCTGCTCGGGCAGTTCGCCGCTCGCCACGGCCGCGGCGATCTCGGTGGCGATCACATCGCGGAACGCCCGCCGGAACACCAGGCGCTCCCCGTCCACCACCGCGTCGGCCGGCTCGACCAGCAGCGCGTACGCCAGCCGGGGCGCGCGCAGGGCGCGGGCGGCGAAGGTCTCGACCACGGCGGCGATCCGCTCCTGCGGGGTGTCCCGCAGGGCGACGGCCGCGTTGACCGCGTCGATCTCGCGGGTGACCACCCGACGGAACAGCTGCACCGACAGCTCGGCCTTGTTGGCGAAGTGCTGGTAGACGCTCCCGGTGGCGATCCCCGCCCGGTCCGCGACGGCGGCCATCGTGCACCCGCCGTAACCACGCTCCGCGAGCAGCCCGACCGCCGACTGCAGCACCGCCTCCCGCTGGGCATCCAGGCGGGCTTGTACGGCGGGCGTGCGTCGGTAGGCCATGAAAGCATTGAAGCACCGATTCACTGCTTCGGGGAGGGGCCGACCGACAGAAGGAGGCCGCCCCGGGCAGCGGGGCGGCCTCCTGTCACGGGTGGCCCGGTTCGCTCAGGCGCTACAGCGGGTGGCGCTCCTGCTCCAGGCGCTGGCCCTCGACGTCCAGCGGGCCGAAGGCCGGGATCGCCTGCGGCGACTTGGCGAGCGAGCGGGCGGTGTTCTGATCACCCAGGCCGGCCCACTCCAGCACCTTGGCGGTGGCCTCCGCGGACTGCTCGGCGGGCAGCTTGCCGATGTTGGAGCCGTGGTTGCCGCCGGGCACGGTGTAGACGTAGCTGTCCTCACTGCCACGGCCGAGGCGGAACGGCTTGGCGCCCCACGGGTCGTTGCCCCCGTAGACGTACATGATCCGCTCGCCCTCGCGCTTCACCCAGCGGTCGATGTCGGGCATCGCGTACGGGTTGAAGACGGTCGGGATCTCCTTCGGCACGTAGGAGCGGGCCGAGTAGAGCTCCTTGTAGTCGTAGTGCAGCAGGTCCTTGAGGTACGAGACGTCGAAGAACGGCGCGCCCAGCTCGGTGGCGGCCTGGTAGTAGTACGCGGTGTACTTCGCCAGCGACTGGTCGCTGTTGCCGGTGATGCCCGACTGGGCGTCGAACCAGGCGTACAGCTCGTCGTCGGTCGCGGTGGCGGCCACCGGGACCTTGGCGCAGTCGGCCTCCAGGCTGTACTGCCAGAACGCCCAGACCACGTCGAGCACGCCCGCCTCGTACGCGCGGTCCGGGGTGCCGAGGGTGGTGAAGGTGGAGCCGGCCGCCTTGTTGTCGGCGACGTAGCGGGCCTCCAGGCGGTCCCGGCGCACCAGCAGCTCGCGCTGGGCGGCGTTCAGCCGGTCCCGGCACTCCTGGGTGCCGACGGTGCGGAAGAACTGGGTGTACGCCGCGTAGTCGTTGACGTCGGTGTTGTTCGGCGCGACGTAGGCGACCGTGCCGGCCACGTCGTCCGGGTAGAAGCGGCGGTAGTAGGTGGAGGACATGCCGCCCTTGCTGGCGCCGGTGGAGAGCCACTCCTGCTGGTAGATCCGCTTGAGCGCGGTCACCAGCCTGTGCGAGTCGGCGGCCTGCTGGCGGATGCCGGCCTTGGACCAGTCCGCCGGCTCGGGGCGCGAGGGGGTGAAGAAGCGGTACTCGATGGAGACCTGGTTGCCGTCCACCAGCCGGGTCGGCTCGGTGCGGGACGGATTGGTGCCCAGGGTGTAACCGTTGGTGTAGAAGACGGTCGGACGGTCGTAGCCCCGGTGCAGCAGGCTGAAGCGCTGCTGGAAGGTGCCCAGCCAGGGGCGGAGGTGGTCGATCGGCTGGGTGTAGGTGGCGATGAAGTAGCGGTGGTCGGCGTCGGTCGGCTTCTCCTCGGTGACGGTCACCCCGGGGATGGCCGCCAGGCGGTCCTTGATGTCGGCGTTCGGGTCGTCGGCGGGGCTCCGGCCGTGGGCCGCCCCGGCCTCCGGGGCGCCCTGGGCGTCGGCGGCCAGCGCCGGGGCCGCCAGGCCGCCGAACGCGAGCAGCGGTATCAGCAGGGTGGAAACCAGCAGCCTTCGCAGCGTGGTGGTCATCAACTCTCCATCTGGTCAACGGACATGACTGCCGCCTCGTGGGCACAACTCTGCGGTGCGGGTGGTGCGGCGGCCGCCCGGTGGACGGCCGAATGGGTCATCCACCGTCGGCGGATGACCCATCGGGGTAAAGGTGCTGGTCACTGGGGTTGCGCTGCCGTGCCGGGTGGGTCAGCTGGATCAGCTGGTTTCCGGAGCCCGCGTTCCGGGCTGCGGTTCCAGGTTCCGGCCGGTCGGGTGCTCCGGCCGGAACGGGTGCGGCCCTACGGTGCGCGGCTACGGCTCGTGCCTACGGTGCGCGACCACGGGCGGGGCTACGGGCGGGGCAGCGTGCAGCCCGGGAGGGTGAGGTCGAGTCGGTTCCCGGCGGCGAAGCAGGCCGGGATCCCGTATGTCTCCTGGGCGTACCCGATGCCCTGGTGCACCGTCACGGCGCCGCTCTGGTCGACCTCGCAGGGGTTGTCCAGGGTGCAGCTCTCGCCGCTCTCGTTGATCGTGTTGTTCACGGCGACCACCTGGCCGGACGAGGCGTCGACCACCGGCGAGCCGGAGGTGCCGCCGATCACGTTGCAGCCCGAGGTGTAGCGGACCGAGTCCTTGAAGGTCCAGTCGGCTTCCTTCAGCCGGTAGGCGAACCCGTCCACCGAGCAGGAGTAGATCTTCTTCCAGTAGCCGGAGACGACCCGGATCGAGGTGCCCTGGACGGGATGGGTGGCGGCGATGGTCAGCGGCGCGATCCCGTACCGGGACTGGATCGAGGAGTAGCTGGTGTTGAGCTGGTAGATCGACACGTCGGTGTCGGTCATCGCGCCGTAGACCACCTTGGTCGCGCGCAGGGTGGCGAGGCGGCCGCCGGTGGCGCTGAGCAGGGTGAAGGTCCGACTGGAGGACTGGTTGAGGACGACCTGGCCGGGGCCGGGCATCCCGCTCTCCAGGCAGTGGCCGTTGGAGAGCACGAGCGCGGGGTCGCTCGCGGCCGAGCCCGGCATCCGCACCAGCGAGCCGGAGCAGTTGCTGAGCGCGACCGTGCCGGCGAAGTTGACGGTGGCCGAGGGGGCGGCCTGGGCCTGGGAGGCTCCCGCGAGGGTGGTGGCCCCGGCGGCCAGGAGCGTGGCGAGCATGCCTATGAGCGGCTTCTTCATGAGAGACCTCTCGGTGTGGGGGTCCACCAAAGCTGTCGCGGACATGACTCACTGTCAAGAGTCAAAGCAAGACCAAGAAACCGTCCCGATCGCAATGGCCGGTTACCACCCCCGCGGGGCCGGGGCGCCCGCGGACCCCCTCGCCGCGTGCGTCAACTCCCCTGCCAGTGCCGCCGCCCCAGACTGATCAGGCGCAGCTGGAGGCGCGCGGTGGCGGCGATCCGCTGCTCCCGGGGCGAGTCGGCCTCCTGCGCCTCCAGGAAGGCGGACGCCGTGGACACCATGTGGTCCACATACAACTCGGCGAGCATCCGCAGATCCCGCTCGCTCCACCCCTGCGACACCGGCTGCAGCGCCAGCGCGGCCCCCACCTCGGTGGCGAACCGGTCGAGTTCGGCGTCGATCGCCTCGCGCACCCGCCGGACCCCGCCGTGCCGTTCGCGCGCCAGGAAGCGGACGTGCGACCGGTGCTCACGGACGTGCCGCTCGATCACGTCCACCGCGCGGTCGATCAGTTCCTCGGCGCCGCCGGCCTCGGCGAGCACCGCACGGATCATGACGTGCACGCTGGCCAGCGACTCCTCGACCAGCGCGACCCCGAGGGCCGCGAGGTCCGGGAAGTGCCGGTAGAACGCGGCCGGGGAGAGCCCGGCCTCCCGGGTGACCTCGCGGACGCCCAGGCTCGCCAGGTTCTGATCGGCCAGCAGGTGCAACCCCGCGTCCAGCAACGCCCGCCGACTCTGCTGCTTCTGGGCCTGTCTGGCCCCTACGGTGTGACTCACGCCATTCAGTAAACAGTCGTTTGCCGAACTTGGCCAGCCGGAGGTAGAGTGATGCCGAAGTCAGTGAACACTTGTCAACCGAAAGCGGCGCAGCCACCGCCGCAGCCGAAGGAGTCAGTCGTGATCCTGTTCTCCGCCCTGGTCGCCATGGCCGTCCTGATCGGCACCGCCGCCCACACCTCGCTCCCGGTCTTCCTCGCCGCCTCCGCCGCCATCACCGCCTGGCTGCTCGCCTTCGGCGCCCGCGAGGGCATCGCCCGGCTGCGCCACCGCTGACCCGGACGCTTCCGGACCGCACCCCGTCCACTCCCGCACCAGAGAGGACCCGCACAGCCATGAGCACCGTCACCACCCCTCAGAACGTAGGCCGACAGGGCGTCACCCACCAGGACGCCGAGCGGCAGGACGCCAACCGACAGGGTGTCGACCGGCAGGGCGTCGACCGGCAGGGCGTCGACCGGCAGGGCGTCGACCGCCGGGAGACCGCCGAGGCCGACAACCTGGCCGTCGCCTCCTTCCTCCTCGGCCTCCCGGGCCTGCTGCTCTTCAACATCGTCCTGGGCCCGATCGCCATCACCCTCGCCACCCTGGCCCTGGTCCGCGGCACCAGCCGCCGCGGCCGCGCCGTCCTCGGCCTGGTGCTCGGCATCGCCTCGCTGACGATCCTCGCCGTCACCACCGCGACCTCCCACGGCGTGCTCATGGACCTCGGCTCCTGAACCGCCCTCCGACAGCCGGGCGGCCGCCCGGCTCCCGAGCCGAAGCCCGAGTCCCGAGCCGAAGCCCGAGTCCCGAGCCGCCCCCGGACCCCGAACCGCCCTCAACTCCGCAGCCGGACAGTCGAACAACTGATCCCTTCAACCCGCCCCGCTCCCCCGGCCGGCCACGTAGGGTGGCCACATCGACCGGACCACCTCAGGGGGCAGGAGTGACCACGGAGAACCGCAGCGACGCACGGCCCGCCCCGACGGGCGGACGGCTGCTCGCGGTGAGCGATCTGCACATCTCCTACCAGGAGAACCGCGACCTGGTGGAGAAGCTCCAGCCCACCCACCCCGACGACTGGCTGCTCGTCGCCGGTGACGTCGCCGAACTCACCACCAGCATCGAGTGGGCCCTCCGCCTGCTCGCCGAGCGCTTCGCGCGGGTGGTGTGGGTGCCCGGCAACCACGAACTGTGGACCACCCCGAGGACCCGGTCCAGCTGCGCGGCGTGGCCCGCTACGAGCACCTGGTGGAGCTCTGCCGCAGTCTCGGTGTGGTGACCCCCGAGGACCCCTACCCGGTCTGGGAGGGCGCGGGCGGACCCGTCCGCATCGCCCCGCTCTTCCTCCTGTACGACTACTCCTTCCGTGCGCCGGGCACGACCACCAAGGAGGAGTCCCTGGCGGCCGCGTACGAGAGCGGCATCGTCTGCGCGGACGAGCGGATGCTCCACCCCGACCCGTTCCCGGACCGCGACTCCTGGTGCCGCGAGCGCGTCCGGCTGACCGAGGAGCGGCTGGCGGCCTGCGACCCCGACGTTCCGCTCGTGTTCGTCAACCACTACCCCCTGGTCCGCCACCCCACCGAGATCCTCTGGTACCCCGAGTTCGCCCAGTGGTGCGGCACCGAGCTGACCGCCGACTGGCACCGCCGCTTCAACACCGCGGCGATGATCTACGGCCACCTGCACATCCCCCGCAAGACCAGCTACGACGGCGTGCCCTTCGAGGAGGTCTCGCTGGGCTACCCGCGCGAGTGGCACAAGCGCGGCCTGCCGGACCCGCTGCTGCGCGAGGTGTTCCCGCCGGCCGCGGACTGACCCGCCCCGGCGGGCCACCGCCTCGCCGTCCCCACTCCCTCCTACTCCGTCGCGATCGCCCGCAGGACGTCCAGCCGCGCCGCCCGGCCCGCCGGGCGCAGGCCCGCCACCGCGCCCGCCAGCAGCCCGGCCGCCAGGACCACGGCCAGCTGCGCGGGCGGTATCGCGAAGGACCCCGTCCCGGCGCTGTCCGAGGCCCGCACCAGGGCCCAGCCGAGGAACGCGCCGAGCCCCAGCCCGCCGACCGTCCCGAAGGCCGCCACCAGCACCGACTCCCAGCGCACCATGCCGCGCAGCTGAGCTCTGGTCTGGCCGACCGCCCGCAGCAGCCCCAGCTCCCTGGTCCGCTCGTGCACCGCCAGCGTCAGCGTGTTGGCGATGCCCAGCAACGCGATCAGCACCGCCAGCGCCAGCAGCGCGTAGACCACCGAGAGCATCGTGTCCACGCCGGAGGCCGCGCTCTTGGCGTACTCGGCCCGGTCCTGCACCTGCGGACTGCCGAAGGGCACCAGCGCCTTCTCGACCGCCGCCTTTCCGGCGCCCGGCGACACGCCGTCGCGCAGCCCGACCGCGACCACGGTGTCGGCGTCCTGCCCCCGGTGCGGGGCCCAGGCCTGCCTGGTCATCAGGTAGTCCCCGGCCAGCCCGCCGCTCTCGTAGAGCGCGCGGATGGTGAACGGGCCGCTCGCGCCGTCGGTGAAGCCCACGGTGACGGTCTGTCCGAGCCGCCAGCCGTGCTGCTGCGCCTCGCTGCGGGAGACCGCCAGCCCGTCCGTGCCGAGTGCGTCCAGCGAGCCGTCGACCCGGCCGAGGTCGACGATGCCGGGCAGCCGGGCAGGGTCGGTGACGTCCAGCGTCCGGCCGTGCCCGTCGATCCGGGCGACGCCCCGGCCGAGCCCGACCGTCTGGCGCACCTCGGGCAGCCCGGCCAGGGCGTCCGCCACCCTGGGGCTGATCCCGCTGCCGCCGGCTCCGAACGAGGCGGTGGTGACGGCGAGATCGCCCGCGAAGGACTTGCTCACCGTGTCGTCCAGGGTGGCCCTGATCGACGCGCCGAAGACGGTGAACAGCGTGACCACGGCGACCCCGATCATCAGCGCGCTCGCCGTGGCCGCCGTCCGGCGCGGGTTGCGGGCCGCGTTGCGCCGGGCCAGCACCCCGGAGACCCCGCGCAGCCTGGGCAGCGGCGCGCCCAGTGCCCGGACCGCGAAGGCCGCGGCGACCGGCCCGAGCACCACCGTGCCCAGCAGCACCGCCACCGCCCCGGCCGCCGTCAGCAGGACGGACGGACCGTCCGTCGCACCGAGGACCGCCACCGGGACGCCCCCGGCCAGCAGGAGTCCCCCGAGCGCCGAGCGGACGACGCCCGAGCGCCCCTGCGCCGCCCGGTCGACGCCGGTGTCCCGCAGTGCCGCCAGCGGAGCCGTCCGCCCGGCCCGGACGGCCGGCAGCAACGCCGAACCCACCGCGACCAGCGTTCCGACCGACAGCGGCAGGAGGACGGCGGCCGCGCTGATCACCATGCCGCCGGTCGGCAGGGCGAAGCCGAGCACCGAGAACAGCGCCTTGAGTCCGGTCGCCACCCCGATCCCGCCCAGCAGCCCGCCGAGCGAGGCCAGCAGGCCCACCGCCAGCGCCTCCGCCAGCGTCGCCCCGAGCACCTGGCCGCGCACCGCGCCGAGCGCCCGCAGCAGCGCGTTCTCCCGGCTGCGCTGGGCGACCACGATGGCGAAGGTGTTGTGGATGGTGAACGTCGCCACCAGCAGCGCGATCCCGGCGAAAACCAGCAGCAGCGTGGTGAACATGGTCAGGAACCGCCCGGACAGCAGCTGGGTGGACTCCTGGGTGGCCGCCGCACCGGTGATCGCCTGGACGCCGGCGGGCAGCCGCGGGGCGATCCGGTCGACCAGCTCCCGCTGCGAGACCCCGCCCGCCGCCCGGACCTGGATCGAGGAGGCCTGCCCCGCGCCCTTGGGCGTGAGGTGGCGCTCGGCGTCCGCGAAGGTCATCGCGGTGAAGGTGCTCGGCCCCATGCCGTCCGCGCTCGCCCCGAAGGTGGCGATGCCGACGACGGTGACCGGCACCGGATCGGGGGTGCGCAGCACGGTGGTCGAACCGAGGTGCAGCCCGCCCGTCCGCGCCGCGCCGCGGTTCACCACCACCTCGCCCGGAGCGGCCGGTGCCCGGCCCTCGGCCAGTCGGTACGGGTTGAGCCGGCCGTCGGCGAGCCAGTTGCCCGCCAGCGTGGGCGGGCCCTGACCGCCGATCGGTTTGCCGTCGCTGCCGATGAGTTGGCCCGCGCCCTGGACGGAGGGCTCGGCGGCGGCCACGCCCGGAACCGAGCGCAGCCCGTCGGCGAGCGCCGCCTCCACCGGCGCCCGCACCCCGCCGGCCGTGCCCTGGGAGTCCAGGACGTCGGCGCTGCGGACCACGACGTCGGTGCCCGCGTTGGCGTCGGCGAAGAGGGTGTCGAAGTTGGCGCGCAGGGTGTCGCCCAGCACCATGGTGCCCGTCAGGAAGCTCACCCCGAGCAGGATGGACAGCAGGGTGCCGGCCAGCCGCCGCCGGTGGGCGCGCAGCGAGCGCAGGCTGAGGCGGAGCGTGACCGGCATCATGCGCGCGCCTCGCTTCGCCCGGCAAGGGCATTCGCCCGTGCGCGCCGTTCGACGACCTGCTCTGCCCCGGCCACCGTCCGGGGGCACCTCCCCGCAGGACCGGGGCACCTCCCCGCCGTCCGTGGACACCTCCACCGCTCGCTCATGACCGCCCCCGTTCGAAGGCCTTCATCCGGTCCAGCACCAGGTCGGCGCTGGGCCGCTCCATCCGGTCGACCAGCCGGCCGTCGGCGAGGAACAGCGCCTCGTCGGCCCAGCCGGCGGCCGTCGGGTCGTGGGTGACCATGACCACGGCCTGCCCCATCTCGTCCACCGCCCGGCGCAGCAGGCCGAGCACCTCGCCGCCGGTGCGGGAGTCGAGGTTGCCGGTCGGCTCGTCGGCGAAGACCACCTGCGGACGCCCGGCCAGCGCCCGGGCCACCGCGACCCGCTGCTGCTGGCCGCCGGAGAGCTCGATCGGGCGGTGCTGCAGCCGGTCACCGAGGCCGACCACGTCGATCAGCGTCTCCAGCCAGGCCCCGTCGGGGGTGGCCCCGGCCAGGTCGAGGGGGAGGGTGATGTTCTCCCGGACGGTGAGCGTGGGCACCAGGTTGAAGGCCTGGAACACGAAGCCGATCCGCTCCCGGCGCAGCAGCGTGAGCCGCCGGTCGCTCAGCGAGCCGAGCTCGGTGTCCCCGATCCAGGCGGTGCCGGCGGTGAGCGTGTCCAGCCCGGCCGCGCAGTGCATCAGGGTGGACTTGCCGGAGCCGGAGGGGCCCATGATCGCGGTGAAGCGCCCGGCCGGGAACTCCACCGTGACATGGTCCAGCGCCCGGACCTCGGTGCCGCCGACGCCGTGGATCTTCACGGCGTCGGCGACCCGCGCGGCGGTGCCGCGTACGACGTCGAGGGTGGTCACCTGGCACCGCCTCCCCGGGTGTCCTCCCGGGCCGACTCGCTGAGCACGGCCCGCTTGGCGCGGTACTCCTCGGCGTCGATGTCGCCCTCCGCGTAGCGGCGCCCCAGGACGGCCAGCGGGTGCTCCGCGGCGGATCCGGCGCCGTACCCGAAGCCGCAGCCGCGACGCCGCCAGACCGTGCGGCGCAGCACCACGATCACCAGGAACACCACGGCGATCCAGACCAGGGGGATCAGCAGGATCCACGGCCCGGGCCCGTGCCAATCGGCCAGCTGCGTGTACATGGTGGGTCATCTCCTCGGCTGTGGGCCTCCAGGACCTCGGGCGGTTCCCGAGGTGCCTTGAGCGTCCCGCCGAGGGGTCTCATCGCGCGTCCTACCGGCAGCGGCAGTCGGGATACTCCCGGGAGAGTACGGACGGCCGGTGACACGCCGGGCCGGGAGTAGCCAGGGCCGGTGACACGCAGGGCCCGGAGTAGCCGCACCGGGACGGCCGCTCTCCCCGGGAAGGGCCGCCGGAAGGGCCCTCCGCCGCACGGCCCGCCCCGGAAGGGCCGTCAGCCCAGCCAGCCCGGCCGCACCAGCCCCGACTCGTAGGCCAGCACCACCAGTTGCGCCCGGTCGCGCGCCCCGAGCTTCACCATCGCCCGGCTGACGTGCGTCTTCGCCGTCAGCGGGCTGACCACCAGGCGCCGGGCGATCTCCTCGTTGGACAGCCCCATCCCGACCAGCGCCAGCACCTCGCGCTCCCGCTCGGTCAGCGCCGAGATGTCCGTGAGCCCCTTCGGCGCGGCCTCGGGCGCCTTGGAGCGGGCGGCGAACTCGCCGATCAGCCGCCTGGTCACCCCCGGCGAGAGCAGGGCGTCCCCCGCGACCGCGACCCGGATCGCCCGCAGCAGGTCGGCCGGCTCGGTGTCCTTGACCAGGAAGCCCGCCGCCCCGGACCGCAGCGCCTCGAAGACGTACTCGTCCAGCTCGAAGGTGGTCAGCACGACCACCCGTACGGAGGACAGCGCCGGGTCCTCGGCGATCCTCCTGGTCGCCTCCAGGCCGTCCATCCGTGGCATCCGGATGTCCATCAGCACGACGTCCGGCACGAGTTCGCGGGCGAGCTGCAGCGCCGCCTCCCCGTCGTCCGCCTCGCCGACCACCGTGAGGTCGTCCTGCAGGTCGAGCAGGGCCCGGAAGCCCGCCCTGACCAGCAGTTGGTCATCCGCCAGCAGTACCCGAATCACTCACTCCCCGCCTTCGGTGTCGGCAGCTCCGCCCGGACCCGGAAGCCGCCGCCGGGCAGCGGCCCCGCCGTGATGGTGCCACCGAACGCGGCCGCGCGTTCCCGCATCCCGACCAGTCCGCTGCCGGACCCTCCGACGTCCGCGACCACGGCCGGGCCCGGGTCCTCGACCCGGACCACCAGCACCGCGGGATCCCTCCAGTCCAGCACCACGACCGCCTGCCGGGCCGCCGAGTGCCGGATGACGTTGGTGAGCGCCTCCTGGACGATCCGGAAGGCGGTGAGGTCGACGGTTGCGGACAGCGCGCGCCGCTCGCCGCGCTCGTGCACCTCGGCCTCCAGGCCCACCCGGTCGGCCTGCGCGGTGAGTTCGTCCAACCGGTCCAGCCCCGGGGCCGGACCGCGCGGCGCCGCCCCGGGCCCGCGCAGCGTCGCGAGCACCTGGCGGACCTCACCGAGTGCCTCCTTGCTGGTCGACTTGATGGTGACCAGCGCAGTGCGGGCCTCCTCCGGCCGCCGGTCGAGCAGCGCGAGCGCGACCCCCGCCTGGATGTTGATCAGCGACAGACTGTGCGCCAGGATGTCGTGCAACTCCCGGGCCATCTTGAGCCGTTCCTCGTTCGCCCGGCGCTCCTCCAGCTGCTGCCGGTAGGCCCGGTGGGCGGCGATCCGCTCGCGCCGGAACCGGACGATCTCGGCGATCGCCATCACCAGCAGCAGCCAGGCCAGCAGGCCCAGTTCCTCCTGCCAGGCGACCCCGTGCCCGGGTGCGCGCTGCCAGCTCTCCGGCAGCACGAAGGTCACCAGCACGTGCACCAGGTACACCCCGGCCAGGCCCGCCCAGGCCGCCCGGCGGTGCCCGGCGCCGATCGCCACACTGCAGGCGATCAGCCAGCTCAGGAAGACCGGCCCGTACGGGTAGCCGGCGGCCAGGTAGGCCGCGGTGGCCACCGAGGTGCCGGCCACCACCGCCACCGGCCGCCGCCGGCGCAGCACCAGCAGGGCCGGCCCGAGCAGCAGCAGCACGTAGCCGAACGCGTCCAGCGGGGCGCGCCCGGGCTGGTTGTGCGCGGCGAAGGTCGAGCCGACCACCTGGACCGCCGCGACGCCGACCGCCAGCCCCACCGGCAGGCGCGCCCGCACCCACGGCGGGCGCCACGGCTCGGGCGGCTCGCGGTGCTCGGGCGGCTCCGACGGCGAGCGCGGCACCGACCGCTCCGGCCGCTCCGACGGCTCGCGCGACGCACGCGACGCACGCGGCTCGCGCTGCTCGCGCTGCTCCGGATCCGGTTCCGGTGACGGGGACATGGGCGGCATCATGCCCGAAACGCTAGACCCGGGTTCCGCTCCGACGCGTCCTCCACCGGTGGCGTTCGGGCGTACTCCCGCCGGAGTACGCCCGCACCCGTCCCTGCTCCCCTCAGCGTCCCGCGGCGGCTGCAGCCTGTGCCTTCTCCTCCGCCTCCTCGAAGGTCGCCGACGTCTCCGGCCGCGCCATCGTCACCACCAGCTCGCCGTCGCTCACGTCCGCGATCAGCGTGTCCCCCTCTTGTACGGAGCCGGCCAGCAGCAGGTTGGAGATCCGGTTGTCCAGCTCCGACTGGATCGTCCGGCGCAGCGGCCGGGCCCCGAACTCCGGCTGGTACCCGCGGTTGACCAGGTACTCCTTGGCCGCCTCGGTGACCTCCAGCCGGACGTCCTGGGCCCGCAGCCGACGCCGACTGCGCTCCAGCAGCAGGTCCACCACCGACAGCAGGTCCTTCCTGGTGAGCGCGTGGAAGACGATCACCTCGTCGATCCGGTTGAGGAACTCCGGCCGGAAGTGCTGCCGCAGGTCGCGCATCAGGTCGTCGCGCAGCGCTGGATCAGGAGCTCCGCTCCTGGCATCGACGTTCCCCGCCCGGTCCAGGATCCGCTGCGAGCCGATGTTGCTGGTCATGATCACCACGGTGTTCCGGAAGTCGACCGTACGCCCCTGGGAGTCGGTCAGCCGCCCGTCGTCCAACACCTGGAGCAGCAGGTTGAAGACGTCCGGGTGCGCCTTCTCCACCTCGTCGAAGAGCAGCACGCTGTACGGCTTGCGGCGCACCGCCTCGGTCAGCTGCCCGGCCTCGTCGTAGCCGACGTACCCGGGCGGGGAGCCGACCAGCCGGGAGACGGTGTGCTTCTCCTGGAACTCGCTCATGTCGAAGCGGATCATCCGGTCCGGGTCGCCGAACAGCAGCGCCGCCAGCGCCTTCGCCAGCTCGGTCTTGCCGACGCCGGTCGGGCCGAGGAAGAGGAAGGAGCCGGTCGGCCGCTCCGGGTCGCCCATCCCGGCCCGGCCGCGGCGCACCGCCTGGGCGACGGCGGTGACCGCCTCGTCCTGACCGATCACCCTCTCGTGCAGGTGCTGCTCCAGTTTGAGCAGCCGCTCCTTCTCGGTCGCGTTCAGCTCCGCGACCGGGATGCCCGTGCGGGAGGACAGCACCTGCGCGATGTCGTCGGCCGTCACGTCGACGACCTCCTCGCGGGACTCGGCGATCGCCGCCAGCTCGTCCTCGGTCTGCCGCAGCTCGGTCTTCAGGTTGGCGGCCCGGACGAACTCCTCGTCCGCGACGGCCTCCTCCAACTCCCGCCTCAGCTTGGTGATCCGGTCCTGCACCCCGGTCGCCTCGGTGGACCCGCTCAGGCTACGCAGCCGCACCCGGGCACCCGCCTGGTCCAGCAGGTCGATCGCCTTGTCGGGCAGGAAGCGGTCGCTGACGTACCGGTCGGACAGCGTCGCCGCCGCGTCCAGCGCCGCGTCGGTGAACCGCACCTGGTGGTGCGCCTCGTAGGCGTCGCGCAGCCCCTGCAGGATCTCGACGGTCTCCTCGACGCTCGGCTCGGGCACCAGCACCGGCTGGAAGCGGCGCTCCAGCGCGGCGTCCTTCTCCACGTGCCTGCGGTACTCGTCCAGCGTCGTCGCGCCGACCACGCTCAACTCACCGCGGGCGAGCGCCGGTTTGAGGATGTTGCCGGCGTCCATCGAGCCCTCGCCGCCACCGCCCGCGCCGACCACGGTGTGCAGCTCGTCCAGGAACAGGATCACGCTCTTCTCGGCCGCCGTGACCTCGTCGATCACGCTCTTCAACCGCTCCTCGAACTCGCCCCGGTACTTGGAGCCGGCCACCAGCGCGGTCAGGTCGAGGGTGACCACCCGCTTCTCCCGCAGGCTCCGCGGCACGTCCCCGGAGACGATCCGCTGGGCCAGGCCCTCGACGATCGCGGTCTTGCCGACGCCCGGCTCGCCGATCAGTACCGGGTTGTTCTTGGTCCGCCGGGAGAGGATCTCGACGGTCTGCTCGATCTCCTCGGCCCGCCCGACCACCGGGTCCAACCGGCCCGAGCGCGCCTCCTCCGTGAGGTCGCGCCCGTACTCGTCCAGCGTCGGCGTCTCGCTCGGCCGCGCGCCCGCACCGCCGCGCTCGCCGCCGGCGCCGCGCGCCTCCAGCACCGACTCCAGCGACTCCTGCGAGGGTGCCGCGTTGCGCAGCGCCACACCCGCGCCCGAGCGCTCCTGGTCCAGCAGCGCGCCGAGGATGTGCTCCGGCCCGATGTACGAGGCACCGGCCGCCTGCGAACGGGCGTGCGCCGCGAGCAGCGCGCGCTTGGCCGCGGGGGTGAGCGCCGGCTGCCCCTCCACCCTGCCGGCACCGCCGGACGGCAGGGCGTGCTCCAGGTCCGCGGACAGCTGGTCGGGGTCGATGCCCGCGCGTTCCAGCATCCGCCGCGAGAGGTCCACCCGGGTGGCCGCCCAGGCCAGGTGGGCGGTGTCGAGGTCGCTGGAACCGTCCTCGGCCGCACGCTGCGCCGCCAGCGCCAGCAACTCCTGCGAGGACTCGCTGAGCAGCCGCCCGATCGGCACCCGCTGCACGGCGGGCGGGGAGGCCATCGGGCTCATCCCGAAGAACCGGCTGAGCAGGTCGGAGAACGGATCGTTCGATCCGAACGGGGGCATGGTCACGACGAGTCACCTCTCCCAAGCGGTTTGCAGCCACACAAACACAGGCCGCACGACCTCGCCCCTCGAGCCGGACGTCACCATGACACGCCGTGACACGCCGTCCGCCCCGGTCCCGCGGACGCCCCGCCCGGCCCTCCCGCCGCCGCGGTGTCAGCCCGTGAAACGGTCCAGCAGCACACCGCCGCTGTACGTCACCGCCATCGCCAGCAGCCCGCCCGCCACATTGCGCCCCACCGCCCGCGCCGGACCGGCCCCGCCCATCCTGGCGCTCGCCCAGCCCGACAGGGTGAGCGCGGCCACCACCGACACCACCGTCACCGGCAGCCGCCACGACTCCGGCGGCAGCAGCACCGCCAGCAGCGGCACCAGCGCGCCCAGCGTGAACGCGGCCGCGCTGGCCAGCGCCGCCTCCCAGGGATTGGTCAACGCCTCCGGGTCGATGCCGAGTTCGGTCTGCGCGTGGGCCGCGAGCGCGTCCCGCTCGGTCAGCGCCACCGCCACGTCCCGCGCCAGGTCGTCCGTCAGCCCGCTGCCCCGGTAGTAGTCGGTGAGTTCGTCGAGTTCCCCCTCCGGGTCCTCCGCCAGCTCCCGCCGCTCCTTCGCCAACGCAGCCCGCTCGGTGTCCCGTTGAGTGCTGACCGACACGTACTCGCCGGCCGCCATCGACATCGCCCCCGCCAGCAGCCCGGCCACCCCGGCCGCCAGCAGGGCCGTCCGCGAACCGGCCGCGCCCGCCACACCGGTCACGATGCCGGCCGTCGACACCACACCGTCGTTGGCCCCCAGCACCGCCGCCCGCAGCCGGTTCAGGCGCGACGACAGCTCCGCCCGCGTCTCCCCGACCTGCTCAGCCATCCGTCCAGCGCTCCCAGGGGTCCGGCCTCAGAAGCATGCCCGACCCCCCGATCCTCGCCCTGCACCCGCGCCCCCGCCACCCGCAGCCGCACCTCCGCCGACAGCCCGTCCGGCAGCCACGCCTCCCGGCCCAGCACCACACCCACCGACCGCTCGACGAGCTCGTGCCCCGCCACCTCAACGACGGCGCCCGCACCAACTGCTGACCCGACACCGGCGCCAACGCCTTCCGCAGGTCCTCCGGGCCCCGGTAGAGCACCCCGGCCATCCCCAACGCCACCGCCGCGTCAACGCTCTCCTGCCGGTCGTCGACGACAGGCACAGCTCCGGCGCCGCCCCCGCGCGCTCCACGGCGATCTCGTAGATCCGCCGCTCCGGCTTGGCGCTGCCGACCACGGACCTGTTCACCACCTCGTGCGCCAGGTCCTCGTCCAGCCACAGGTCGCATTGGTCACCAGCACCAAGCGGCAGTGCTCCCGCACCCTCCGCAGCATCCCCACCGCGACCTCGTCCGCCCGGAACGGCGAGTTCGCGAACGCCCGCCCCACCACCCCCGGCCGCGGGTCCGCACCCGGCACCCGGGAGCCTTGGCAAGGCCAACGTCGGGTGCCCAGAAACCCGTCGCCCGCCCGGGCCGGACCACCGAATGCCGGGTCGCCCCGGCCATCGTGCTCGACATGCGGCAGGACCGGATCGTAGGCCCGCTCCGGCCCGAATCGACTTCGGCCAGCCGGCGCCTGCCACCGTGGAGCCGGCGCAGCGACGCCGCGGTGGGCCGGCGAACGCCTACAGCGTTACCCAGGACACCCGCCGGGAGGCACTGGGGCACGCGGACCGGTTGCTGAGGAGCCGCCGGACGGCCGGCTGACATCAGCGGCTGCCGTCAGTCACTGATGTCAAAAGGCCCGCAGCATGATCGCTGCGGGCCTCTTGCGCTGGTGGGCGCGGACGGTTTCGAACCGCCGACATCTGCTTTGTAAGAGCAGCGCTCTACCACTGAGCTACGCGCCCCCGTTCGTGGCCCGGCGGGCGCACGACGAGTGCCTAGGGTACCTGGTCCCGGGGGGTGGTGTGGGCCAGGCGGTCGGGTGGGGCGCGGGCGGGGCTGGGAGGGGCAGGCCGGGGTGGGAGGGGGTGACGGGCCGGTGGGGTGATCGGGGAGAATGGGGGCCGGATCAGCGGGTCGGAGCAGGGAGCGCGCAGTGACGGGTGCCGGCGGGAGCGGGCGGGGGCGGCGTCGGGCGGGAAGTGCGCTGGCGGACGCGCTGGTGCTGCCCGTGGTACTGGCGGGTGCGCTGGGCGCGGTGGGGCTGGCGTCGGCCGGGACCGGCGGTTGGTGGGGCCGGCGCGGTGGGGGCGAGGGCGTACGGGCGGAGGCCAGGGAGGCCAGGGCCGCGGCGCAGGAGGCGTTCTACGAGCTGGAGGAGACCCAGCGCGAGGTGCAGCTCGCGGTGGAGACGGTCCGCGCGGCCGAGGACGGGGCGACGGCGCAGCGTGCGCTGGCCGATCTGGCGGCGATCTCCGGCCGGGTCGAGCAGGTCACCGTGAATTACCTGGGCGCCCTCGACGCCCACAACCTGGACAGCGAGACCCTGGACGCGGGCACCGCCGCGCAGGCCAAGCGCCGGCTGGAGGACGTAAAGGGGCAGCTGGGCTCCGCTCGCGCCGAGCTGAACGACTTCCTGCGCCGCCTGCAGCCGACCGTCGAGCACGCCGAGCAGCAGTTGATGCGGGTCACCCCGGCGGTCGAGCAGGCCAAGCGCGCGCTGCTCACGGCTTCCAACTCGCTGGACGAGGCGCGGGCCGCCGGCCTGCGGGCGGACGACCTGGCGGCCCGGCTGGCCGAACTGGCGCCGGAGCTGGGACGGCTGAACGAGGGCCCTGCCCGGCACGGGGTCGCCGGTACGCTGCAGCGCGCGGAGGAGGTGAAGCAGCGCGCCGAGGCGATCACCGCCGATGCCGCGCAACTGCCGGAGCGCGCGCGGGAGATCGATCGGCGGGTGGCGAGCCTGCGGACCCGGATCCAGGCGCTGGAGACCAAGGCCGCGACGGTCGAGCCCGCCCTGAGCGAGCTGCGCCGCCGGTTCAGTACCGCCTGCTGGCAGGACCTGCAGCGGGTGCCGGAGCAGGTCGCCGAGACCGGGCGTGCCGCCGAGGGCAAGCTCGGCGAGGCCGCCCGCGCCCGGGACGAGCAGCGCTGGGCGGACGCCACCGCCGCGATCGGGACGGTCCGCGCGCTGCTGGACACCGCGGACGGCTCGGTGGTCGCGGTGAACGACCGGCTCCGGCAGCTGAACGAGGTGCAGCACGACCCCACCCGGGAGGTCGAGCGCGCCCGCTTCGCCATCCGGGACGCCCAACGGCTGGCGATGGCCGGGCGCAACGCCCCGGACCCGCGGCACGCCGCCCCGCTGGACGAGGCGGTGGCCAGGCTGGACCGCGCGGTGGCCACGCTGGAGGCGGCCGGCCGGCACCCCGACTACTGGGCCTTCCTCACCGAGCTGGCGGCGGTGCGGGAGACGGCGGCGCGGGTGATCGGGCTGATCCGCGGCGACCTGGGCGGACACCGCTAGCCGAGGACGCCGGGAGGGCGGCGGAGGGGGCGGCGGAGAGAAGGGCGGGGTTCCGAGCGGACCGGCTCGGTACCCTGCCGGTATGCCACGCTACGACTTCCGCTGCCGCTCCTGCGGCGCCACGTTCGAACTCCGCCGCCCGATGGCGCAGGCCAACGACCCCGCCGTCTGCCCGCAGGGCCACGAGGACACCGTGAAGCTGCTGTCCACCGTCGCCGTCACCGGCGCGGCCGGCGGACGACCGGCCCCCTCCGCCGGGGGCGGGGGCGGAGGCGGAGGCGGCTGTTGCGGCGGCGGCTGCTGCGGGGGCTGACCAGGGGACTGCCCGAGCAGCCGACCCCGAGCCGGCCCCGAGCCGGCCCCGCACCGACCCCGAGTCGACCCCCGCGCCGACCCGACCGGCGACCCGACAGGCGACCCGACCGGCGACCCGACAGGCGACCCGACCGGCGACCCGACAGGGGCTACCCCGCCGTGGCCCCCGCCAGGAACCTCCGGACGATCTCCTCCCCCGCCGTCACCCCCACCTGCTCCAGGGCGGTGACGCCGGGGGCCGTCCAGCCGCTGTCCGCGAGTTCGCCGTGCCCCGGCCGCCACGCCGCGTCCGCCGCGAGCAGCAGGTCCGCGTCGAGCAGCGAGTCCCCGGCCGCGAGCACGGTGGTCGCACCGCTGCGCCGTACGACCTCGGCGAGGGCGGCGCTCTTGGTGAGCGGCGCCGGGACGGCGTACACCTTGCGGCCCTGCAGCGAGACCGCCCAACCGCGCTCGGCGCACCAGCCGGTCAGGTCCTCCAGCCAGCCGGTCGGCAGCGCGGCGCGCTCGACGACGAGGTAGGCGAACAGCTCGTCGGCGACGCGCCGCTTGTGCGTCCACTCCGGGTCGGCGCACAGCGCGAGCCGCCGGGACACCTCCTCCAGCGGGGCCGAGCCGGCGGCGATCCGCGCGGTGATCTCGGCACGCCAGTCGCGGTCCGGCACGCCGTCCACCAGCAGCTGCCCGCCGTTGGCGCAGATCGCGTACTCGGGCACCCAACCCGGCGTCGGGCCGGGCAGGTTGACCCGCGCGTACTGCTCCGGTGTCCGGGTGGTGGAGGGGACGAAGCGGGCCTGCCGGGCGAGTTCGGCGAGCAGTCCGGCGGCCTGTTCGGTCATGTAGGACAGCGGCCGGCCCTGGTACAGCTCGACGCAGAGCAGCCGCGGCGCGAGCCGGTCGGGGACGTCCAGGGCGAGCGCCCGGTCGGAGTAGATCAGCGTCCGGTCGAGGTCGCTGGCCACCAGAACACCCATCAGGATTCCCTCCCCGAAACCGAGCCCGCGGCCGGGCCCGAAACAGCACGTGAAACAGGGCCCGAGCCCGAGCCAGAGTCCGAACCCACCCCCGAACCCGCCCCCGACCCCGCCTCCGAACCTGCGGACCGCCCGTCGGCCCCGGTCGCCCCGCGGCTGTAGCGCGGGTGGATCAGGCCGACGCAGGTGTACGGCAGGTCGTCCACCTCCTCGACCTCGACGCCGCGCTGGGCGGCGAGCAGCCGGACGTGGTCCAGGTCCGCGCCGGCGCCGCGGCGGGCGAGGATCCGCCAGGGGACGCGGCGCAGCAGCACCCGGGTGGTCTCGCCGACGCCGGGCTTGACCAGGTTGACGTTGTCGATGCCGTACTCGGCGCTGATCCGCTCGACGGCGGCCCAGCCGGCCCAGTCGGGCGCCCGGTCCGGGTCGGCGGACAGCCGGTCCGCGCCCTCGACCGCCGCCGCACGCACCTCGCCGAAGCACGCGGCCACGGCGTCCAGGAAGGCCGCCGAGACGTCGCTGCCGGTCAGCTCGACGTAGTGCTTGGCGCCGTGGAAGTCGTTCGGGCCGATCAGGCCGGCCCGCAGGACGGTGCGCGAAACCAGCCCGGACACCGTGGAGTTGAGGCAGGCGGACGGGATCAGGAAGTCGTCCCGGGTGCCGTGCGTGCGCACGCAGCGGCCCGGGTCGGCGAGCACCGCGAGGTCCGGGTCGAAGCCGGTGCCGGCCAGCGCGTCGGCGAGTTCGCGGGTGATCGCGCCCTTGCCGGTCCAGCCGTCCACGAACACCACGTCCTCGGCGCGGTGGTGGGCCGCCAGGTACCGCAGCGCGACGGGGTCGATGCCGCGGCCGCGCACGATCGAGACGGCGTAGTGCGGTACGGACAGCTCGTGGGCGAAGGCCAGCCAGCGGCGGATCAGGATGCCGACGGGCGTGCCGGCCCGGGCGAGCGAGGCGAGCACCAGCCCGGGACCGCGCTCGCGCAACAGCGTCTCGGCGACGGTGCCGACGGCGAGCGCGATCCGGCGGGCGGAGCCGTGCAGTGCCTGGTGGAACAGCTCCTGGTACCCGGGGCTGGGCTGGTACTCGACCGGCAGCGACTCGGCGTAGTGCGCGCCGCCGTTCTGGACGGCCTCCTCGCGCTCCTCGGTGGGGGCTTCCAGGGCGATCCCGGAGAGGTCCTTGAGCAGCCACGCCACCTCCTCGGCCCGGTACGAGGAGAACGCCGGCCCGTACAGCGGCGTCGGCAGCAGCGGCGTCGGCACCCCGGTCACCGGCACCCCTGTCACCGGTACCCCGGCCACCCGCACCCCGCCAACCGACAGCCCAGCCACCCGCACCCCAGCCACCGGCTCCGCGCCAACCTGCACCCCGCCCACCGCATCCCCGCCCACCGGCCGGTGCGAGGGCAGCACCGCGAGCACCACCCGGTCGGTGACCCGCCGCAGCTGGCCGAGCAGCGCCCGCTCGCCGCGGTGCAGCGCCGGGGTGTCGGCGACGTCGTCCACCACCAGCACGACGGCGTCGAAGCGCCGCGCCGGGTCGCTGCCGGGGGCGACGTTGTACGCGTAGCGCTCGCGTGAGGCGTCGTCCTGCGGGTCGTCGTGGGCGGGGAAGGCCAGCCGGGTACGGATGGCGTAGCCGGGGTCGTCGACCGCCAGGACGGGCGAGCGGGTGGTGGTGGAGTAGCGGACGCGGTCGCCGCCGAGCCGCTCGGCAAGGGCGTCGGCCAGGCGCAGCGGCGCGTACATCAGCTCCTCGAAGCCGAGCACCAGCACCCGCTGCGCCTCGGCGGGCAGGGCTTCGGCCAGCTGCCCGGCGAGCCGGGGCAGTGCGGCGTCCAGCCGGGCGCGGTCGTGGGCGGTGAAGCCGTGCCGGCCGCCGTCCGGGAGGCCCGCGGGCCAGTCCAGCTCGACCCGGGCCAGTGGCGCGGGGTCGGCCGAATCGGGCGACGCGGCCACCGCCGGCAGCTCGGCCGCCGCTTCCGCGATCAGCCGTTCGGCCCGGTCCAGGAGGTCCGCGGGCAGCTCGACGCCGCCGCTCGCGGTGGCGACCAGGTCGAGCCGGACGCCGAGTTCGGCGGCGGCGTCGGTGAGCCGGTCCCGGTCGTCGGCCGAGCGCAGGTCGACCAGCGCGACCACGACGTAGTGGTCGCGCGGGTGGCGGGCGTGCAGTTCGCGGATGGTGTTGAGGACCGTCCGGCCGGTCGAGAACTCGTCGTCCACGAGCACCAGCGGCCCGTCCCCGGCGAACAGTTCGGGGTCGGTCGGGAGCAGCAGGTGCGAGGTGGCGTGCGAGTGCTCCTCCTCGAAGCCGCCGAGCGGCGGGATTCCGGGCACCGGGCGGCGGGTGGAGTGCAGGTAGGGGGCGTCGAGGCCGTCGGCGACGCTGTGGCCGAGGCCGGTGGCGGTCTCCGCGTAGCCGAGGACGACGGTCTGCGCGGCCGCCTCCTCGCCGAGCAGGCCGCGGACCCGGCGGCCGAGTTCGAGCCCGGCGCCGTGGACCACCGAGGGGCGCTGCGGCACGTGCTTGCCGAGCACGTTGGAGACCAGCAGGTGGGCGCGCCTGCGGTTCTCCCGGAGGGCCAGCCCGACGAGTTCGGGCAGGCGCTCGGAGCCGGTCAGCGTGATCCCGGCCCGGTCGGCGACCCAACGGCCGGTCCACGTCTGGGGTGTTGCTGTCACTGCTGGTCCTGCCTTCGGTGGTGCGATGGTGCGTTGGTCATGTCCAGCTCGTCGGATCCGCCGCGCGGGAAGCGTCCTGCCGACCGTACGGATGCCGTCCTGCCGGCCGTACGGATGCCGTCCTGCCGGCCGTACGGATACTGTCCTACCGCCCGTCCGAGTACCGTCCTACCCGCCGTACCGGAACCGGAGGGAACGCCCCGGCCTCGGCCGCACGAACAGCGGGAGCGACCCGGGTCCGGCCGTACGAACAGCGCGAACGCCCGGCCTCAGGCGCACAGGCAGGCCGACAGCAGCTCCGCGAAGCTGACGTCCTCCCGGGCCACCCCGAAGACCTCCGCCCGCAGCAGTATGCGCTCCGCCCAGGCCCGGTGCGGCCGGGCCTCGTTCATCTTGTTGGTGTACGCCGAGCGCAGCACCCCGCCGCCGTCCTGCTCCTGGCGGAGGATGTCACGGGCGTCGCAGTACTCCTCGTGCGTGACCACGGAGAGGGCGTGCACGGCGGGCACGTGACTGGGGTGGATGCAGGTCTTGCCGAGCAGGCCGTTGGCCCGGTCGAGTTCGACCTCCCGGATCAGCCCGTCCAGGTCGTGCTCGATGATCCGCCGACGGATCTCCTCGCCGGAGGCCCGCCCCGTCCCGACGGCGTCGGTGCCGAACGAGGCCCCGGTGAACGGGGTGCGGCGCAGCTGCGGCTTGAACATCCGCTCCTGCACCGGGAAGTACTCCCAGACCGGACCGGTGACGGTGTGCCCCGTGCCGTCCGCCCGGCCGAGCACGTTGACCACGTCCCCGATCACCGCCGCGACCAGCGCGACGTCGTACGCGGTGAGGTCGGGCGAGCGCCGCAGGCCGTACGCCGAGCAGAGGTCGGTGACGCCGAGGCGGACGGCGAGCACCCGTTCCCGGTACCCGGCGAGCAGCTCGGCGATGCCGAAGAGCTGTTCGCGCCGGGTCTCCAGGTGGGCCAGCTCGGGCGACTCCAGGACGGGCATGGCGAACAGCCGCCGCCCGGTGGCGGCCTCGGCGGCGGCGAGCGCGGCCAGGTACTCGCCGCCGTTCTCCGGGGTGAACTTGGGCAGGACGAACCCGCTGAGCAGCTCGACGGCCGGGCCGAGCCGCTCGGCCAGGTCGGGAATCTGCGCGGCGGCACGGACTCTGATGAAGAGCAGTGGATGACCCTGTGCGCAGTCGGTGAAATCCTTGACCAGGTCAGTCAGCTGCTCGACCAGGTTCCGCTCCCCGGCGTCCACCTCGTGGTCGGCGATCGCGTCCTCCAGGCAGAGCACCATCGACACCACGCCCCGAGCGGCCTGTTTGCGGATGTCGGCGGCCAGCGCGGGCCTGGTGGCGGGGCTGTAGAGGGTGCCGCCGAGCGCGGTGGCGAGCACCCCGGGCTCGCTCTGCGCGGTGAACGCACGCGGCTGCTCCAGGAAGAGCCGGCCGCGTACGTCCTCGGCGAGGTGGCCGAAATGGCGCAAGGTGCTCTCCTCCAGGAAGTGGACGGGCCTCCGGCCCCCTGCCGACGATGCCCCTGCCGCCGGACGGCGTCCTCGTCGACCGGCCGACAGCCTCGGCGACCGTCGGACGGCCACGTCGACCGGCCGACACCCTGGTCAACCGGCCGACCGGGTGCCGTGGTTCCCCGGACGCGCCGCCGGTGGACGCCCCTCCGTCGAACCCCCCGGGGGCCTTCAGACCGCCCATCGTACGGACGGGATCCGGCCGCTCCCGGTTCCCCGGCACTGAACTCCCGGAACATCCCGGTCCACTTGGACGATCATGGGCCGAGTGACGGCAAACCCCGGGAAGCGCAAGTCTTGGCAAAGTCCGACCCGGCGCGAACCGGTCCGGTCACGTTGTCCGAAGGGGTGGCGAACAGGCAGGATGGTCCGCTATGACGCACGTGATGGCCAAGGGCGCCAACATCGCACTGCCGGCGGCGGCGGTCCGCGCCGTGCTGCGCTGGAGCGCCGCGCCCGGTGCGCCGGACGTGGACGCGTCCGCGCTGCTGCTCGGCGCCACCGGCAAGGTCCGTTCGGACGCCGACTTCGTCTTCTACAACCAGCCGCGCCACCCCTCCGGCCTGGTCCGCCACCTGCCCAAGCAGCAGACCTCCGGCGGCACCGAGATCATCGACACGATCGAGGTCGAACTCGGCAAGCTGCCCGCCGACGTGGACCGCGTGGTACTGGCCGGCTCCTCCGAGGGCGGGCCCTTCCGCGCGGTGCCGGGGCTGCGGCTGCTGCTGTTCGACGCCGCGGGCGGTGACGGCGCGCCCGCACTGGCCGAGTTCGAGATCAGCGATGCCGAGAGCGTCACCGCGCTGGTCGCGGGCGAGCTGTACCGGCGCTCCGGGTCCTGGAAGTTCCGGGCGATCGGCCAGGGCTACACCTCCGGGCTGATCGGCCTGGCCACCGATTTCGGCATCACCGTCGAGGACGAGGCGTCGGGCGCGGCGCCCGGCCCCGCGCCGACCCCGGCGCCCGCCTCCACCGCCGCCCCGACCGGCGCGGTGGACCCGCGCCGCACCCCGCTCCCGGACCCGCGCTCGACCGCCGCCGAGCCGGGCACCTTCACCCTGGCCCCGGCCGTCCCGCAGACCCCGCCCCCGGCGCCGACCGCCGCCCCGACCCCGGTCGGGGCCACCGCGGGCGCACCGACGGCTGCCCCCGCCGCACCACCGCCGCCCGCCGCACCGCCGACCATGCCGCCCCCGCCGGCGGCCCCGCCGACCCCGCCGCCGGGCCACCGGCCCGGCACCGGCTACGGCTACCCCCAGCAGCAGCCCGGCACGGGGTACGGCTACCCGCAACAGCAGCCCGGGACCGGCTACGGCTACCCGCAGGCCACCCAGCCCTACCAGCAGCAGCCGGGCACCGGTTACGGCTACCCCCAGCCGAACCAGCCCGTCCCGCCGCAGCCGCACCCGGGCAGCTACGGCTACCCGCAGCCCGGCACCGGACAGCAGCCGCCCGTCCCTCCGCAGCCGCCCACGGCCCAGCCCCCGACGGCGCAGCCCCCGGCGCCCACCGGCGAGGAGTTCGCACTGCCGCCGCAGGGCCCGCAGTTCCAGCCCCGCTGACGCCCACCGGGGTGGCGGCCGCCCTACGGCGGCGGCCCCGCCCGGGCCGGGCGGCGTCCGTCAGTCGCCGCCCGGCTGGTTCTTGTAGCCGCGCTGCCACTGCATCCCGAAGCCGTACAGCCGGTCGATGTCCGACTGGAACCCGTTGACGTACCGCACCTCGCGGCGCACCGTGAGCTGGTTGTCCCCCGCGTTCTCGATCAGCACCACGGCGCAGGAGCGCGCCGCCCGGGCCCGCTCCTCCAGCTTGATCTCGATCCGCGGACCGGTCTGCGGCACGATCGTCACCACCGCCTGCGACTGTTCGAAGGCCGGCGTGCCGTCGTAGATGTAGACGAAGATCAACAGCCGCTTGAACTTGTCCTTCTTCTCCAGGTTGACGTACATCGTCTCGCCCGACGGCGCCCCGTACTGGTCGTCGCCGCTGAGCTTGACGTACGGCGCGTTCTGGAGGTCGCCGAACAGGCCGCCGAGCGGCTGCACCACACCCGTGGAGCCGTCGGAGAGTTCGTACATGCAGGCCAGGTCGAGGTCGACGTTCATCGGCTCGCTGCCCTGCGGCGAGTCCGGCTCCCGCGGGCTGAGGATCCGCGGGCTGAAGAACCGCTTGATCGTGTCCCCGGTGCTCGGCCTACCGGCACCGGGCCGCATCGACCAGTGCAGGTTGACGTAGAGGTAGCCGGTGGTGGCGGCCGACCCGGTGATCGCGTGCTGCGGGGCCGACTTGGTGAGTATGACCTTGTGCTGACCGCCCGGGTTGTCGAAGGTGTAGCTCCGGTCCCCGCGCAGGTACTCCCAGATCGAGACCATCCCGTCCTCTCCCCCTGCTCCCGCCAGGCGATCTGACGGTCCGCCGACCAATGATCGGGCATCGGCCCGGCCGACGGATACCCCGTCCGCCCCCTCCCCTACCCCGTCCGGCCACCCACCCCCCACCGACGAGCCGGACGCCCCGCGCGCCACCGGGCACACGAACGGTCGCGCGAACAGTCGTACGACCGGGCGCCGCCGACCGAACTGCCGACCGAACCACTGGCCGACCACCGACCCGCCCGCCGGGCACACCGCCGACCCGACCACTGGGCGCACCACGGACGCACAAGCGGACGCCACCTGCCGGACCACCAGGCGAACCACCGACGAGCCCCGGGCGAACCGGTGGGGCGATTGGCCCGAGCAAGCCACCCTCCCGTAACATGCCGCCCCTTCGGACGCGATATCGTCTAGCCGCACAGGTGTCCCGTCCGCCCCTGCGCGGGCGCGGTGGGCACGCCGTGCGGCGACGAACGAACCGTCAGGCAGTGTCCGCACGGCGGGCCCTGACCGCCTGTGTCGCACTGTGAACCTGTCCCCTTCGGAAACCCGAGGCCCGACCCGCAATGAACCTGACCTCCATACAGCTGGTCTGGACCGTCGTCGGCGGCGCAGCCCTGCTGTTCGTCGCCGTCCTGATGGCGACGCTGCGTTTCAAGAGCTCGAAGAAGGACGAGGCCACCGACTCCTGGGAGCGCAGCGAGGAGCGCCGCCGCCGCAAGGAGATGATCTACGGGATCTCCTCGTACACGCTGCTGTTCTGCTGCGCCGGTGTCGCCGCCGCACTGTCCTTCCACGGCCTGGTCGGCTTCGGCAAGGAGAACCTGGGCCTGGCCGACGGCTGGGAGTACCTCGTCCCGTTCGGCCTGGACGGCGCCGCGATGTTCTGCTCGGTGCTCGCCGTCCGCGAGGCCAGCCACGGTGACGCCGCGCTCGGTTCCCGCCTGCTGGTCTGGGTCTTCGCGATCGCCTCGGCCTGGTTCAACTGGGTGCACGCCCCGCGCGGCTTCGGCCACGCAGGCGCCCCGCAGTTCTTCTCCGGCATGTCGATCTCGGCGGCGATACTGTTCGACCGCGCCCTGAAGCAGACCCGCAAGGCCGCGCTGCGCGAGCAGGGACTCGTCCCCCGCCCGCTGCCGCAGATCCGCATCGTCCGCTGGCTGCGCGCCCCGCGCGAGACCTACGCGGCCTGGTCGCTGATGCTGCTGGAGAACGTCCGCAGCCTGGACGAGGCGGTCGATGAGGTGCGCGAGGAGCGCCAGGCGAAGCTGGACGCCAAGGCCCGCGCCCGCACCGCCGACCGCCGCGAGCGCGCCGAGCTGAAGGCCATCTCCCGCCAGGGCGGCGGCATGCTGGCCCGGGCCCGCGGTGGCCGCCAGGTGCCCGCCCTCACGGCTGCCGGAGACGGCCCGAGCGCTACGGAGCCTGCCCTAGCCGCGGAGTCCGACGCCGCCACCCCGACCTCGCAGGTCTCCACCTCCTCGATGGAGCCCGCCGCCCTGGACACCGGCCGTCGCCCCCGCGCCGCCGTCGGCTCCTCGTACTCCTCCTCGTACTCGTCCCCCTCGACGTACTCGTCCTCCTCGACGTACTCGTCCTCCTCGACGTACTCGTCCTCCTCGTCCTCTTCCTCGTCCTCCTACTCGTCCTCCTCGGCCGACGCCCTCGGTTCGTCCCGTCGCAGCTCGTCGATCGACCTGACGGCCGACGACGACACCCTGGCGATGCCGAAGCTGGACTCGCTGGAGCGCAAGCTGCGCGCGATCGAGCAGCAGCTCGGCTGACCCGGCCCGCACGACGCGAAACGGCCGCCCCCGGGAACTCCCGGGGGCGGCCGTTTCGCGTGTCCGACCGGCTGCGTGCCCGACGCGGACGCCGGCCCGAGCCGGCTGCGCGCCCGACGCGGCTACTTGCCCGACCCGACCAGCTCCGGCTCCTCGTCCACACCCTCGCGCCGGTTGCGCAGGATCGACGAGCCCAGCGCGAGGCCGATGAACGCGACGCCGATCAGGCCGGTGACGATCTCCGGGATGTGGTACTTGATCCCGATCAGCAGGATCGCCGCCAGCGCGCCGATCGCGTAGTGCGCGCCGTGCTCCAGGTAGACGTAGTCGTCCAGGGTGCCCTTGCGGACCAGGAAGACGGTCAGCGAGCGGATGTACATCGCGCCGATGCCGAGGCCCAGGGTGATCTGGAAGATGTCGCTGGAGATGGCGAACGCGCCGACCACGCCGTCGAAGGAGAACGACGCGTCCAGGACCTCCAGATAGAGGAACAGGAAGAACGCGGCCTTGCCGGCGACCTGGACGACCGACTTGCCGGCCTTCTCGGCCTCCTCCTCGCGCTCGGCCTCAGCCTCCAGGCCCGACTCGAAGATCGAGGAGAGGCCGTTGACCGCGAGGTAGGTGATCAGGCCGAGGACACCGGCGAGCAGCACGGTCTCGGCGTGCTCGGCGGCGAAGAAGCGGGAGGCCAGCACCAGCGAGACCAGGGCGATGACGGTGGACAGGGCGTCCAGCTTGCCGATCTTCTCCAGCGGGCGCTCCAGCCAGCTCAGCCAGTTGTGCTCCTTCTCCTCGAACACGAAGTCCAGGAAGATCATGAGCAGGAAGATGCCACCGAAGGCGGCGATGGCCGGGTTGGCGGCTTCCAGGTACTGGCCGTAGGTGAGGCCGTCGTGGGTCTTGTCGGAGTGCAGCGCGAGGTCGATGACCGTCGCGGGGTCGAGCTTCGCGGTGAGGCCGACGACCAGCAGCGGGAAGATCAGGCGCATGCCGAAGACGGCGATGAGCACGCCCACGGTCAGGAAGATCTTCTGCCAGTACGGGTTCATCCGCTTCAACACCGTGGCGTTGACCACCGCGTTGTCGAACGACAGGGAGATCTCCAGGATGGAGAGGATCAGCACGATGCCGAAGCCTTGGGCTCCCCAGAGCAGTCCGGCCGCGACCAGGCCGATGGCGGTGATCGCGAACGACCAGCCGAATGTGCGGAGGAACACGGGAGTTGGCTACCTTTCGGGTTCTGGCCGTGCCGGGGGCGGCCTCGTCCCCGAGACGCCCTGACCGGGCCCGGCCCGGTCAGGTCACCCCCGCACTGCCCTCAGTTCTCATGATCGGGTCGGGTGCGATGGTCCGATTTCCGCCCTTACTGTACGTTCACCCCGAAGTCGAGCGCGATGCCGCGCAGGCCGGAGGCGTACCCCTGGCCCACCGCGCGGAACTTCCACTCGCCCGCGTAGCGGTACAGCTCGCCGAAGATCATCGCGGTCTCGCTGGACGCGTCCTCGGACAGGTCGTAGCGGGCGATCTCCTGGCCGTCGACCGAGTTGACGACCCGGATGTAGGCGTTGCGGACCTGCCCGAAGTTCTGCAGCCGCGGCTCGGCGTCGTAGATCGACACCGCGAAGACCACCTTGTCCACCTGCGCCGGGACGAGGTCCAGGTTGACCAGGACCACCTCGTCGTCACCCGTGTCGTCGCCACCGGTGAGGTTGTCGCCCTGGTGCTCCACCGAGCCCTCGGGGCTCTTGAGGTTGTTGTAGAAGACGAAGTACTCGTCGCCGAGCACTCGCCCGCCACCGCAGAGCAGGGCGCTCGCATCGAGGTCGAACGGGGCGCCCGTGGTCGAACGGGCGGACCAGCCGAGGCCGATCTGGACCTGCGTCAGATTCGGCGCGGCCTTGGTGAGCGAGACGTTGCCACCCTTGGCAAGCGTGACCACCATGACGTTCTTCCTCCCTTGCTTCTCCCGGGGCGCCTTCCAGGTGTAGTCCCCCGCGGCCCCGGCCGACCGGCTCTGGTCGGCTGAACTTCCTGAACTCACATCCTCGCAGCGCGGCGGGCCCCCGCGGGACCGGGTCGGACGAACCCCGGCCGACCCGCGCCCGCCCACCGGAGCGACGCCCGAACGACTGCCCGGACCTCCGCGCGAGCACCGGCGGCACCGGCGCGAGCGACAGCAGCAGCGACGGCAGCGCGAGCGACGGCAGCGGCCGGACGAAGCCGGGGCGGCCCGGACCCTCCGCGGGTCCGGGCCGCCCCGGCTTCAACGCGCCGCAGGGCGCCGACGGGGACTCAGACGTTGACGCCGAAGTCCTGGGCGATGCCGCGCAGGCCGGAGGCGTAGCCCTGGCCGATGGCGCGGAACTTCCACTCGCTGCCGTTGCGGTACAGCTCGCCGAAGACCATCGCGGTCTCGGTGGAGGCGTCCTCGGAGAGGTCGTAACGCGCCAGCTCCGTGTTGTCCGCCTGGTTCACCACCCGGATGAAGGCGTTGCGCACCTGGCCGAAGTTCTGGCTGCGGCTCTCGGCGTCGTAGATCGACACCGGGAAGACGATCTTCTCCACGTCCGCCGGGACGCCGGCCAGGTTGACCTTGATCGCCTCGTCGTCGCCCTCGCCCTCGCCGGTGAGGTTGTCGCCGGTGTGCTCGACCGAGCCGTCCGGGCTCTTCAGATTGTTGAAGAAGACGAAGTTGCCGTCCGAGGCGACCTTGCCCTGGGCGTTGCAGAGAAGTGCGCTGGCGTCCAGGTCGAAGTCCGCACCGGTGGTGGTCCGGACGTCCCAGCCCAGGCCGACGATCACGGCCGTGAGCCCGGGCGCCTCCTTGGTGAGCGAGACGTTGCCGCCCTTGCTGAGGCTGACTCCCACGTGTCCTCCAAAATTCGGGAGGCACGCCCTGTGGTGCCCCCGGTGGTGCGGTCCGGGGCCCCGGGAGCGCACCGGCTCCCGCACCCCACTTGGCCAACGGCCCGAGCGTAGTACGCGGTTCCCGTCCGCAGCGCGGTTGCGGTCGGACACGACCGGCCGGCACCCGGGCGGCCGGGCGCCGGCCCCGTGACGGACGGCCGGGCGGGGCTCAGAGCCCGGCGAGGACCTTGAGGTACTCCTGCTCGTCCCGGGCGTCCGGGAGGCCGTTGACGACGCTCCAGCGCACCGTGCCGGCCTTGTCGATCACGAAGGTCCCGCGCAGCGGGCAGCCCCGCTCCTCGTCGAGCACGCCGTACGCCCGGGTGACCTCGCCGTGCGGCCAGAAGTCGGCGAGCAGCGGGAACTCCAGGCCCTCGCGGTCGGTGAGGACGCGCTGGGAGAACTGCGAGTCGCAGGAGAGGCCGAGCACCTGGACGTCGTCGTTCTGCAGCCCGGCCAGCTCGCGCTGGATCGCGCCCAGCTCGCCGGTGCAGACGCCGGTGAAGGCGAACGGGTAGAAGACCAGGACGACGTTCTTCCGACCGCGGAAGTCCGCGAGCCGGACGGACTCCCCGTGCTGGTTGTTGAGCTCGAAGTCCGGAGCCCGGGTGCCGACCTCGATGACCATGGACGGGACCTTTCTGACGCGACCGCGCCGCGCGGCGGGCGCGGCGGGCCCATCCTCGCATCCGCTGACGCGCGTTCGGCCGAACGGATGAGGCGGGCCCGTCCGGCACCCGCCGCTTCCGCCCTGAGCGAACGCGGCACGGGCTCCGCCGACCGGGCGGGAACCCACCGGAAGTGGGCGGGAAACCGGGGCCCGCCGCAGGCGCGGTGGACCGGGGCCCGCCCGAAGGAACGGAAAAAGCGCCGGGCCCCGTCGGAGCATGACTCCGACGGGGCCCGGCGCGGCGCTTCAGGACCCGTTCAGCGCTTGCCGCCCGGCTTCGCCGTGGACTTGGTCGCGAGCCTGGTGGCCGCCCAGTCCTTGACGATGTTGATCGAGCTGGTCTGGGAGAGGCCGGCGGTCTTGGCCGCGTCGTTGATCTCGGAGGCCTCGACGTGGCCGTCCCGCCCGGTCTTGGGCGTCATCAGCCAGATCAGGCCGCCCTCCGCCAGGTACTCCAGGGCGTCGACGAGGGAGTCCGTGAGGTCCCCGTCCTCGTCGCGGTGCCACAGCACGACGGCGTCCGCGACGTCGTCGTAGTCCTCGTCGACGAGATCCGTCCCGGTGATCTCCTCGATGCCCTCGCGGAGGTCCTGGTCAGTGTCTTCGTCGTACCCCAGCTCCTGGATGATCTGGCCTTCTTCGAAGCCGAGACGGGTCGCCGGGTTGGACTTGTCCGCGGGGTCCGCGGTCGCGCTCACGGGAATAACCTCCAGTATTCGGCCCGGCGTCCATGCCGGGGCTGTGGCCGTAGTCCACACGGGCGCGGCGGTTCGCGCAAGTACCCGACCCCCGATCCCCTCCAAAGGTTGACGTGTCGCACCGGGACACGCCGTTCGACGTGTCGGGAATCACACCGATTTGCCCTTCTCTGCATGGGACAAGGATGCTTCGGGTGGTCCAGGCCCACAGGCCGTACGCGTGCCCGAGATGCGAACGGCATTCGGGGTCCGCGCGTGCGCGGGCGTAGAGTCTCCTGTTGGCCCTCACCCCGGCCGCCCGCCATCGGGCGGACCGGACACCAGGTCGGACCACCTCTTTTCGTAACACCCGGGGTGTGCGGAGCGGACGAAGACGCCCGCGCCGTGCACCACCAGACCGGCCCGCCCACCAGGCGGAACGGTTACCGATCGGTAGAGATGACGGATCTCCGAATGCGGTAGCACGATGGAGGCGGCGCGACACACCTCAGTTTCGACCGACAGTGAAGGAACAGCGTGGCTTCCGGATCCGATCGCAACCCGATCATCATTGGCGGCCTTCCGAGTCAGGTCCCGGACTTCGATCCCGAGGAGACCGCGGAATGGCTGGAGTCGCTCGATGCGGCCATCGACGAGCGGGGGCGTGAGCGTGCCCGTTACCTGATGCTGCGGCTGATCGAGCGCGCCCGCGAGAAGCGTGTCGCCGTGCCCGAGATGCGCAGCACGGACTACGTCAACACCATCGCCACCAAGGACGAGCCGTTCTTCCCCGGCAACGAGGAGATCGAGCGCAGGATCCTCAACGCGACCCGGTGGAACGCGGCCGTCATGGTCTCCCGGGCGCAGCGCCCCGGCATCGGCGTCGGTGGCCACATCGCCACCTTCGCCTCCTCCGCGTCGCTCTACGACGTGGGCTTCAACTACTTCTTCCGCGGCAAGGACGCCGAGGGCGAGTCCGGCGACCAGATCTTCTTCCAGGGTCACGCCTCCCCCGGCATCTACGCCCGCGCCTTCCTCCTGGACCGACTCACCGAGCAGCAGCTCGACGCGTTCCGCCAGGAGAAGTCGAAGGCCCCGTACGGCCTCTCCAGCTACCCGCACCCGCGGCTGATGCCGGACTTCTGGGAGTTCCCGACCGTCTCGATGGGCCTCGGCCCGCTCGGCGCGATCTACCAGGCCCGGATGAACCGCTACCTGGAGCACCGCGGCATCAAGGACACCTCCGACTCGCA
>NZ_JBEORY010000063.1:0-56773 GCF_040302665.1 Kitasatospora sp. NPDC097691
CCTTCACCTGATCATCGACCCGGCCCACATACACCAACTGGCCATCGGCATTCCACCGCGCCACATCACCCGTGCGATACATCCGCACACCCGCAGGACCGAACGGATCCGCGACAAACCGCTCCGCCGTCAGATCAGCACGCCCCCAATACCCACGCGCCAACACCACACCCGCGACATACAACTCACCCGCCACCCCCGGCGGAACCGGACGCAGAGCACCGTCCAACACATACGCCCGCGTATTCCAGAACGGACGACCAATCGGCACCGCACCCGAACCCACAACCTCACCAGGCTCGATCCGGAAATCCGTGCAATTGACCGTCGCCTCCGTCGGCCCATACGCATTCACCACCACCACACCCGGATGCACCGACCGCCACGAATCCAGCGCCTCACCCACCAACGCCTCACCACCCGTGACCAACATCCCCGACGCCGACACCCCCGCCGGCAACACCTCCAACAACCCCAAATGCGACGGCGTCACCTTCATGAACGACGGACGACCGAACTCCCCCGCCCGCTCATCCAACTCCGCCAACACCACACACCCACCACTCACCAACGGCGCATACAAACCCGTCACCGACAGATCAAACGCCACCGACGAATGCAACAACGACAACCCCGCCGCATCCCCATACACCTCACGAGCACGCACCAAATACGCACCCACCGAACGATGCTCAACCACCACACCCTTCGGCCGACCCGTCGAACCCGACGTGAAAACCACATACACCGGATGCGACAACGACAACCCCACCCGACGATCCACATCCGACACCACAGCATCCGAAAAACCGGACACATCCAGCATCGACGGGTCATCGATCACCAACACCGGACGCGCATCCCCCAACACCTGCGCCACCCGCTCCGCCGGCGACCCCGCATCCACCGGCACATACGCACCCCCCGCCTTCACCACACCCAGCAGCGCCACCACCAACTCCACCGACCGCGGCAGCACCACCCCCACAAACGACTCCGCACCAACCCCCCGCCCGATCAACCACCGAGCCACCCGGTTCGACCACGCATCCAACTCCCGATACGTCAACGACCGCCCACCCGCAACCACCGCCACCGCATCCGGCGTCCGCACCACCTGCTCACCGAACAACACCGGCAACGACACCTCACGAACCACCCGCGACTCGCCGTTCCACCCCACCAACACCCGCTCACGCTCACCCGCAACAAACACATCCACCCGGTCCACGAGGACCGACGGGTCGGCCACGACCTGCTCCAACACCCGGACCAGCCGGTCCTGGTGGGCGGTCAGCTCGTCCTCCCGGTAGAGGGCCGGGTCCGCGTCGAACTCCAGGCGGATCCCCCCGCGCGACGTCGCGCTGCCGTAGAAGTTGACCTTCAGGTCGTTCACCGGCCCGGTGGACAGCGGGTGGACCGTGGCGGGGCTGTCCCCGAAGACCGGCTCGCCGGCGAAGGCCATCACGTTGACCGTCGGGCCGAGGCGGGCCTGGCGGCCGCCGGACAGGCCCAGTTCCCGGACCAGGTCCTCACCGCGGAACCGCTGGTGGCGGATCACGTCCGCCAGCGAGCGGGCGACGTCGGCGGTCAGTTCGGCGAAGGTGCGGTCCGGGTCGGGCGTCACGCGGATGGGCAGGACGTTGACCATCGCGCTCGGCGTGGTCAGCCCGGTGCGGCCGGTGCGGCCCGCGAGGGGGAGCGCGAAGGTGAAGTCCGTGCGACCCGTCATGCGCTGGTAGAGGGCCGCGGTGGCGGCGATCGCCAGGGCGGGCCACGGCACGCCCGACTGCTCGGCGAGGGCGGCGAGCCGGGAGACCAGGTCCGGATCCAGGGTCCGGACGCGGCGCAGGCTGCTGTGGGTGCTGCCGGCCGTGCGGTCGGCGAGGGTGATCGGGTCCGGCACCTCCGTGAACCGGTCCAGCCAGTACGCGCGGTCCTGCCGCCGCCGTCGCGAGTCCGGGTAGGAGGCCTCGTCGGCGACCACCCGGTCCAGCGTCGCGAAGGGGGACGCCGGGGGCTCCTGCCCGGCCAGCAGGGCGGTGTAGAGGGCGGCGACGCGGTCCGTGTAGACCGACTGGCCGAAGCCGTCGAGCACCGCGTGGTGGTAGCGGTGCACGTAGAAGGAGCGCTCGTCGGCGAGCCTGAGCAGGGTCTGGGCGCTGAGCGGGCCGCGGCCGAGGTCGAACGGACGGGCCATCTCCCCCGCCATCCAGCGGTGCGCCGCGGCCTCCGGGTCCGGGGTGTCCCGCAGGTCGATCACCCGCAGCGGCCGGTCCCCGGCGGGCGTGACCAGCTGCCGGAGCCGCGGTTCGCCGTCCGGCTCGTGGTCCGGGCCGGTGTCCTCCGCGAAGTGGGAGCGCAGGGCCTCGGTCTCCTCGACGCCCCGGCGCACGGCCTCCGCGAGCACGTCGACATCGACCGGACCGTCGATCTCGTAGTAGCCGCCGCAGTTGTAGAGGGGGCTGTCCGGCTGCAGTTGCTGGGCGACCCAGATGCCCAGCTGCGCGGCGGTGACGGGTCGACGGAGCGTACGGGCGTCGTCGGACATGGACGAGCGGTCCTCTCGGATCTGCGGGGTGGCGGACTGCGGGCGTGGCGCGGACGCGTGGGGCGGGACTGGAGCCGGTGCGGGTGTCGGAGGGTCAGGCCTCCCGGGCCAGCTCCTCGACCAGGGCCGCGCTGAGGGCGTCGATGGTGGGGTTGTCCCACATGACCGTCGGGTCGAGGGAGATGTCGAGGTGGTCCTCCAGCTCGGCGGCGACCGAGAGGACGTAGAGCGAGTCGAGGCCGTAGTCGGAGAGCCTCGCGGCGGGGTCGATGGTGTCCGCGGGCCGCTCCAGGTGGGCGGCCACGCAGTCGACCAGCCAGGTGCGCAGGCTCTCGACGGTGTGGGTGTCGGTACCGGTGTCGGTCATGGGGCTCTCCTCGGTGGCTGTGGTCGGGGGACGGTGGGGCCGGTCGGGCCGGGTGTCCGGTCAGGGCCGGTCGGATCGGGTCCGGTCGGGGCCGGTCGGGGCCGGTCAGGGCCGGTCGGGAAGGGCTCGCCGGGCCAGGTCGAAGGACCGGCCGTTCTCGTAGCGGTCCACGAGCTCCGCGTACAGCTGCTCGTGCACCGGGCCGGTCGGCTGCGCGGACCGTCGGGCCCGACCGGTCAGCCCGCGTCCGGGGGCCGCGGCGAGCAGCCGCGGGTCGCAGAGGGCGGCGACCGCGGGGTCGGCGAGCAGCTCGGTGAGCGGGACCGGGGCGGCGTCGGGCTCCGGCGTCCGCCGGCCCGCCTCGAACAGGGCGCGCTGGGTCTCGGACAGCAGCTGCTGGAACGCGGCGTGCTCGCCCACGCGGATGTAGAAGCGCGACCCCATGACCACCGAGAGGCGGTCCAGCGCGCCCTGGAGGACGCGTGGTCCGAGCACCGCCAGGGCCCGCGCGGGGGCGCCGCGCTCCGCGGGCCCGGCGTCCGTCCCGCGCACGGCGAGCGTGGCCAGCACGTCGCAGAGCAGGAGGTCGGCGAAGGCGCCGGAGAGCAGCGAGCGCAGGGCGGGCAGGTCGATCGCCGCGGCCCCGTAGAGCCGGCGGGACCGCAGGTGCCGCAGGGTGATCCGGAGGGCGGAGTCGAGGGCGCCGACGCAGGCACCGACGGCCAGGGCCTCGGCGAGGCCGTCGGACCCGGCGGCCACCGCGGGCAGCACGGCCAGGGCGGGCGACCGGCGGTGGACGGCCCGCAGGGCGTGCAGCACCGACTCGGGGTCACCGTCCGGGACCGCCCACGCTTCGCCGTCGGGGCGCCGGTGGTCCTGCGACGCGGCGAGGACGGCCTGGAAGCCGTACGGGTTCGCGGGGTCGTAGGGGTCGCCGAGGCGCTGTTCCAGGGCGTCCGCGAGGGCTGCGGTGGTGGTGTTCACGAGGCCTCCGCCTTCCGGGTTCCGACGGGCGCACGGTGGCCGGGGGCGTCCGGGTGCCCCGGGGCGTCCGGCCGGCCCGGGGTGCCGGGCTGGTCCAGCAGGGAGAGGAAGGTGCCGGGCGGGCAGGCCAGCAGCTCGTCGGCGAGCTCGTCCAGCACCTCGGCCTCGGCGTCCTCGACGGGTTCGCCGAGGTCGGTCAGCGCCTTGACGAGGCAGCCGCGCAGCCACGCGTCCGGCACCGCTCCGACGCCGGCACCGTCACCGGCCCCGGTCCCGGTCCCGGTCCCGGTCCCGCGCAGCCAGAGGTGCAGGACGCCCGCCGCCGCGAAGCACAGTTCGTAGCGCTCGGCGAGGTCGAACGCCTCGGCCGGTACAGCCCGGGGGGTGAACCGGACCGCCGCCATCGCCTCGTGGAGCCGGTCGGTGGCGTCGAGGAGCCGCTCGGCGAGCGGGAGCAGCGAGCGCGGCGCGGCGGGCGTGGCGGACGAAGCGGGCGCGGCGGTCGTCGCCCCGTCCGGCTCCCGGGCGGCCCGCTCGCGCAGTTCCGCGACGGCCCCCGGCAGTCCGGCCACGACGGAGCAGCCGCCGGTGGACAGCAGGCTGAGCGCGGCCGGCCGGAAGGGCCGCGGCGGGGTGTGCGGGTCGACGGCCTCGGCGAGGCCGTCCGCGTCGACGCGGCCCTTGCGGTAACCGCGGGCGATGCGCACGAACTGCTCGATCAACGCGTTGCGGTTGACGAGACTGCTGCCGTCGAAGATCCCGATGATGCGGTGGTCCCGCTCCGCCTTGGCGAACAGGGCGTGCGGGTCTCCGGCGCCGAGCAGCCCGTGCGGGCCCAGGAGGTGCAGCAGCTGGGCGATCACGGCGTCGGTCTGGGCCGGGACGTAGGCCTTGGCGACGGCGGAGATCACGCTCATCTCGCCGGTGAGGGAGTGCAGGGAGCGCACCGCGACCAGGCCGGTGGCCTCGGCGAGGAGCAGTCCGGCGGCGGCCTCGCCCAGTTCGCGCCGGACGTGCGGCTGCCGCGCGAGCGCCGCGTCCGGCTGCCCGGGGGCGAGCGGTGCGCCGTCGGCCCGGTGCGCGGCGGCGAAGTCCGCGGCCAGGCGCAGCGCGTGGTCCCCCGCGCCGAGCGACATGGCGGCGCAGCAGGTCCGGGTGATGTGCAGGGCCTTGACGATGATCTCGACGCCCTGGCCGGGCGCGCCGATCAGCGCGTCCGCGGGCAGCAGGGCCCGGTGGAAGGCGATCCCGCTGATGTCGGCGCCGCGGATGCCGTAGGTGGGCACCTTGGGCAGGGCGGTGTGCGCGCCGGGTGCCAGCCGGGCCTTGTCGACCAGGAAGAGGCTGAAGCCGCGCGGGCCGCCGGCGTCGTCGGTGCGGGCGAGCACGGTCACCAGGCCGGCCCGGGTGACGTTGTTGATCAGCCACTTCTCGCCGTCCAGCAGCCAGCCGCCGTCGGGCGCGGGGCGCGCGACGACCTCGCCGGCGAGCAGGTCGCTGCCGTGGTGGCGTTCGGTCAGCGCGCAGGAGACCACCTCGGCGGCGGTGATCCGCCGGCCGAGCCGCCGGGCGGGTTCGGCGGCGTCGGCGATCCAGGTGGGCACGGCGCCGAGGTAGGTCTTGCCGTGGGCGGCGGCGACGGTGAGGTCGATCCGCGAGACGGCGCGCAGCAGCCGCATCACGACGCCGAAGTCGTCGAGGGCGCCGCCGTGTTCGACGGGCACGTAGTAGCGGGGCAGGCCGGCCTCGTCGAGGGCCCGGCAGGCGTCGGCGGGGAAGGCGTCGGCTTCGTCCAGGGCGGCCAGGGCGGCCGTGTCGAAGGGCTGTCCGGGGCCGGTGAGTTCGCGCAGCAGCCGGGTGAACCGCTCCACCGGGTCGGTGTCGGCGGGGCTCCGGGCGGGGGGCGCCGCGGCGGTCATGCGCCGGCCTTCCCGGCGGCGGTAGCGACGGCGGCGGGAGCGGCAGCGGCAGCCGTGGCGGCGACCGGGCGGAGGAGGTTCTCCTGGTAGTCCGCGTAGGTGGGTTCGAGGGCGCCGGCCCGGAACAGCTCGCGCATCGCCGAGCGCTGGACCTTGCCGCTGGTGGTGCGGCGCACCCCGCCGGGGCGCAGCAGCAGGACGGCGCCGACGGGGGCGCCGAACTCGCGGGCGACGGTCAGCCGCATGTCGGCGGCGAGCCGGCGCAGCGGCTCCTCCTCCTTGATGCCGCGCACCTCGTGGGTGACGACGAGGACGTCCTCGCGCTGCGGGCCGTCGCCGGGGACGGCGAAGCAGGCACCGACGAGGCTGCCCAGTTCGGGCTGCTGGACGCGGAGTTCGTGCTCGATGTCCTGCGGGTAGAGGTTGCGGCCGCGCAGGTTGAGCACGTCCTTGAGCCGGCCGGTGACGTACAGCTCGCCGTCGTACAGGGTGCCGAGGTCGCCGGTGCGCAGGTAGCCGGTGTCGCCGTCGTCGGTCGTCGCGCGGAACTCGGCGGCGTTGGTGGCCTCGCGGTTCCAGTAGCCGTGGCCGATGACGGGGCCGCGGAGCCAGATCTCGCCGACGCCGCCCTCGGGCAGGACGCGGTGGGTGGCGGGGTCGACGATCCGGATCTCGGCGCCGGTGACGGGCCCGCAGCCGGCCACGGCGCGGCCGGACGCGCCGTCGGCGACCGGCCGGAACTCGTGGTTCTCCAGGAGGTCCGGGTCGATGTGGCGCACGCGGGGGCGGCCGTCGAGCGCGCCGGAGACGAAGAGGGTGGCTTCGGCCATGCCGTAGCAGGGGCTCAGGGTGGTGGGCTGCAGCCCGTACGCGGCGAAGCGCTGCTGGAAGCTGTCCAGGACGGCGGGGCGGACCGGTTCGGAGCCGTCGACGGCGTACTTCCAGCGGGACAGGTCCAGGCCCTCGGCCTGGTCGTCGGTGATCCGCCGGACGCACAGCTCGTACGCGAAGTCGGGTGCGGCGCTGGTGTGGATCCCGAAGCGGTCGATCATGTGCAGCCAGAGGTGCGGCCGCTTGAGGAAGGTGGACGGGCTCATCAGGACGGTCCCGGCGCCGCGCAGCAGCGGCGGCAGGATGATGCCCATCAGCCCCATGTCGTGGAAGTGCGGGATCCAGCCGCCGAACGGGGTGTGCTCGTCGATCCCGAACCGGTCGATGATGGTGGAGCTGTTCTGCAGCAGGTTGCCGTGGGTGATGACGACGCCCTTGGGGTCGCCGGTGGAGCCGGAGGTGTACTGCAGCACGGCGACGGTGTCGTGCGCGGCGGGCGGCATCGTCCAGCCGTCCGGGCCCGGTCCGGCGCCGTCGTCGGTGACCAGCAGGGCGAGGTCGTCGATCCCCTCCTCCGTGATCCAGTCCTCGACGTCGCCGCAGGTGGCGGTGTCGGTCAGGACGGCCACCGCTCCGGCGTCGGCGGCGATCCGCACGACGCGGTGGCGCTCGTGGCGGTAGCGGCCCGGCAGCGAGGCGGGGACGGCGACGGCGCCGGCGTAGAGGCAGCCGAGGAAGGCGGTCAGGAAGGCCGGCCCGGCGGGGTAGAGCAGCACGGCCCGCTCGCCCGGGACGATCCCGGCGGCGCGCAGCCGCACGGCGATCTCGCGGGCCTGCCGGTCCAGCTCCGCGTACGTCAGCCGGATCGCCCCGTCCTCCCGGAGCGGATCGCTCACGAATGTCAGCGCGTCCTTCTCCGGAATTCTCTCCGCATGCCTGACGAGCACTGCGGTGACACTGGGGGCGGTGACGATTTCCGCCATGTGGATGCCTGCCCTTCGCCTTCGCTCCTGGGAATTCCTGCCGCGCCGGTCCGGCACCGCAGCTTCTTTCTAGCGACGCCCCGGCGGGCCGCGGAAGGCGGCTGACAGCAAACTGCAGGACGGGACGGGCAGGCGCCCGGCGGCGGGGTCCTTTCCTGCGCCCCGGGCCCCGTCGGGGGCCTCCGACCCTCCGGTACCGGCCAGTCGGGACCCGGTCCGGGGGCTCTGACGGGCAGTAGAGTCGAGGCACCGTCAGCGCGCGGCCGTCAGCGCGAGGCCGCCTTTCCCGACCGCTGGCATCGGACTCCTCCCATTCCGCCGAGTGATCGGCGTACCGGTCCTCGCGCCGGAATGCGCCGGTTCTCCCGAGACCGGATCCCCCATGAATTCGACACCTGGAACCATGAATTCCTCACCTGGTACCGAATCCCCTTCCGTGCTGCTGACCGGCACCTCATCCGACGCCCACACCTGGAATCTCGTGTACCTCCAGCTCGTCCTGGAGGAAATCGGCCACACCGTGGCGAACCTGGGCCCGTGCCCGCCCGACGACCTGGTGGTGCGTTCCTGCCTGGAGCTGCAGCCCGGGCTCGTGGTGGTCAGCAGCGTCAACGGCCACGGCTTCAACGACGGGCTGCGGCTGATCCGGGCGCTGCGGGCGCGGCCCGAACTGGCCGCGACCACCGTCGTCATCGGCGGCAAGCTCGTCACCGACGGCCTGCGCAACGTCGGCATGATCCGCCGGCTCACGGCGGCCGGCTACGACCGGGTCTTCGACGACGGGGAACTGCCCGCGTTCCGCGCCCTGGCCGCCCGGGCGCCGTACCGAGCCGTGTCGTGACTCCGCCGTCGTTCGGCGGCTTCGTGGCCCGCGCGCACGCGCGGGGCGAGCTCGTGGTGCAGCCGCGGATGGGCTTCAGCGATCCGCGGCTGATGCGCGAGGGGCTGGAGCGGACCAGGGCGGCCGAGGCCGTCACGGTCGGCACCCTGACCCTGGACAGCTACACCCGGGTCAACGACCTGGCGGCGGCCCGGCTGGCCGTCGCCGAGGGCGTCCCGCTCAACGGCTACCCGATCTGCACCCACGCCCCCGCCGTGTCGCACACGGTGCTGGACGGCGTCCACGGCGCCGACTTCCCCGTGCAGGTGCGGCACGGCTCGGCGCGGCCGGAGCACATCGTGGCCGCCCTGCTGTCCCTGGGGCTCGACGCCACCGAGGGCGGCCCGGTCTCGTACTGCCTGCCGTACAGCCGCACCCCGCTGAGCGAGGCGGTGGCCGCCTGGCGAACCGTCTGCGGCATGCTCGCGCGCGCGGGGACCGAGGACCGGGTGCCGCACCTGGAGAGCTTCGGCGGCTGCATGCTCGGGCAGTTGTGCCCGCCGTCGATGCTGGTGGCACTGAGCGTCCTGGAGGGCGTGTTCTTCGCCCAGCACGGCCTGCGCAGCGTCTCGCTGAGCTACGCCCAGCAGACCAGTCCGGAGCAGGACCGGGAGGCGGTGGCCGCCCTGGACGCGCTGGCCGGCGAACTGCTGCCGGGCGTCGACCGGCACCTGGTCGTCTACGCCTACATGGGGGTGTACCCGGCCTCCCGGACCGGCGCGCTGCGGCTGCTGGAGGCGGCGGCGCGCCTCGCGGTCGAGTCGGGTGCGGCCCGGCTCATCGTCAAGACCGCCGCCGAGGCCCACCGCATCCCCACCATCGCCGACAACGTGGAGGCGCTGGAGACCGCCGCGCGGGCGGCGCGCACCACCGTGCGGCCACCGGCCGGGGCCGGCCCGGGCGTGGACTCCGAGGTGTACGCGGAGGCCCGCGCCCTGGTCCACACCGTGCTGGCGCTGCACGACGACATCGGCGAGGCGCTGCTGCTGGCCTTCCGGCACGGCCTGCTCGACATCCCGTTCTGCCTGCACCCCGACAACGCGGGGCGGAGCAGGAGCTTCATCGACACCGACGGGCGGCTGCGCTGGTCGGACACCGGACGGCTGCCGCTGACCGGTACCGCCGTGACCGGCGCCCGGAAGCTGACCTCCGCCGACCTGCTGACCGCGCTGACCCGGGTCCAGCGCACCTACGACCCAGGAGGCATCCGATGACCGCCACCATCCCGCTGCCGGACCGCTCGGCCGGCACGCCCTGGCAGGGCAGCAGCGTGCCCGCGCAGCTGCTGATCCTCACCGGCCGCTCGGTCCGGGCCCATCTGGCGCACCGCCGGGCGGTGGTCCTGAGCATGCTCCAGCCGGTGTTCATGCTGCTGCTGCTCAGTCAGGTCTTCGGCAGCATCGTCGACCGCGGACACCTGCCGGCGAAGGTCGGCTACCTCGACTACCTGCTCCCGGCGCTCCTGGTGACCACCGGGATCGGTCCCGCGGTGGCCTCGGGCATCGGACTGGTCCGGGACATGGACAACGGCGCGGTGGCCCGGCTGCGGACGCTGCCGATCCACGCGCCGCTGCTGCTGATCGCCCGCAGCCTCGCCGATCTGCTGCGCACCGCCGTGCAGTTGGTGATCCTGCTGGTGGTCGCCGTCGTGGTGCTGGACGCCGATCCGGCCGGCGGTCCGCTCGGGCTGCTGGCCGCCCTGCTGCTGACCTGTGCGGTGGTGTGGGCGATGACCTGGATCTTCCTCGCCCTGGCGGCGTGGTTGCGCAACGCGGAGGCCATGCAGAGCGCCGGCTACCTGGTGACGTTCCCGCTGATGTTCGCGTCCAGCGCGTTCGTGCCGGCGGACCGGCTGCCGGGCTGGCTCCAGCTGCTGGCGAGGCTCAACCCGCTGTCGTACGCGATGGACGCGAGCCGGGCGCTCGCCCTCGACCTGCCGCTGGGCACCCGGGTGTGGGCCGCCCTGGGCACCAGCGTGCTCGTCGCGGCGGTCGGATCGGCCGCCGCCGTCCGGGCGTTCCGCCGCCCGGTGGCCTGACCCCGCGACGGCCCCTCCCCCCGTACCGGACCTCCCCCTCGGACCGGACGTCCTCCTGTACCGGACGTCCTCGGACCTCCACGAAACGGAGCACCCATGACCGAACTGCGATCACGGCCGCTGGTCCGCCTGGACGCGGCGCCCGACCCGGGCACCGACGCCGAGGCCTGGACGGCGCGCCATCGCGCGGAGATCCGCGAGCTGGCGGCCGGGCACGGCGCCGTCCTGGTCCGCGGACTGGACCTGGACGGGCGGGACCGGGCCGCCGCCGTCGTGGCCGGGGTCCTCGGCGAGGGCCTGGTCGAACGCGAGGGGTTCGCCCCGCGCGACCCGTTCCCGGCCCCCGGCGTGTACTCCTCCTCGCACTGGCCGGCCGACCAGCCCATGTGCATGCACCACGAGATGAGCTACGCGGCCCGGGCGCCGCGGCTGCTCGCCTTCGCCTGCGTCACGCCGCCGACGAGCGGCGGGGTGACGGCGCTCGCGGACGCCCGGCTGGTCCTGGAGGACCTGCCGGCCGCGCTGGTCGAGCGGTTCGAACGGCACGGCTGGCGGCTGACCCGGCACTACAACCCGTTCGTCGGCATCGGCTGGCAGGACGCGTTCGGCAGCACGGACCGCGCCGAGGTGGACGGTTACTGCGCGGCCAACGGCATCGAGACGCACTGGGACTCCGACGGGGCCCTGCGCACCGTGCAGACCCGGCCCGCGGTCCTCGCCCACCCGGACACCGGCGAGCGCTGCTGGTTCAACCAGATCGCCTTCCTCAACGAGTGGACGATGGCCCCCGAGGTCCGGGAGTTCCTGATCGCCGAATTCGGTCCCGAGGGGCTGCCGTTCAACACCTTCCACGGCGACGGGACACCGCTGGACGCCGCCGCGGTGGACTCGATCAACGAGGTCTACGAGCGCCACACGGTGCGCGAGCCCTGGCAGCGGGGCGACCTGCTGGTGGTCGACAACGTCCGTACGGCGCACAGCCGCGAGCCGTACCGGGGCGAGCGGGAGATCGTCGTGGGGCTGGGCGAGCCGTTCCGCCCCTGAGCCGCGGCGCCCTCCGCACGAAGGAGCGGGGCCGCACCCGGAACACCCGGGTGCGGCCCCGCTCCGCTGTGCGGGCCGGCCGTCAGTCGAAGCTCAGCGTGCGGTACACGGTGACGTTGCCGACCAGGTCCTGGCAGGCCTGGGCGGCTGCGGCGAGCTGTGCCGGGCAGTCCGGCGAGGCGGTGTCGAGCAGGATGCCGAGGGTGGTGCCGCTGTGGCCGACCACCACGCCCAGGCCGCCCACCTCGCGGCAGATGCCGATCATCCCCTCCAGCGACCACTTGTGGCGCAGCACCTGGTTCATCCGGGCGCTGGCGGTCGCGACCCGCCCGACCTCGGCGAGGTCCCGGCGGGCGACGGCGCCGGTGATCCGGTCCAGCAGCCGCACGTACTCCCGCTTGTCGGCCGCGGTGAACGGCTTGGGGATCGCGTTGAAGGAGACGGTGTCCACCGCGCCGCCCTCGTCGCCGCTGACCACCGCCATGGACGGCAGCGACCCCAGCCGGGCCCGCAGCCGCACGGTGCGGTGGTGGAAGGCGACGATCGACGGGTAGAGCACGCCGTCGGTCGGTTCGATCCGGGCGAGGTAGGACTCGATGCGGCGCGGCGGCATGGCCTCGTCCAGGGCGTTGGCCACGGCGCGGGCGGTGGCCACCAGGTCCGCGGAGGAGCTGGCCAGTCCCTTGCCCTCGGGCAGGGTGCTGTGGATCTTCAGCAGGCCGCCGGCCGGCCGGCCGGCGTCCTCCATGATCATCGAGGTGAGCCGCAGGGCCTTCTTCTTGTGCGGCGGCCAGACCCGGAGCAGGTCGGAGTCCGGGTCGGGCTCGAACCTGGCCATCGCCCAGCGGGCGACCGGCAGGGTGACCAGGAAGTCCCCGTCCTCCTCGGGCAGGACGCCCTGGAGCAGTTCGCCGAAGGTGCCGAAGGCGGTGCTCACCCCGGTGCTGACCCCGGCAGCGGACCCGGTGCCGACCCCGGCGGCGGCCCCGGTGCTCACGCCGGTGCCGATCCCGGTGCCGATCCCGGTGCCGATCCCGGCGACCGCCCGGCCGGACACCGGGGTGATGATCTCGGCCGTCACCTGGCCTCCTCCCCGTCCCACGGCTCGGGCTGCCGGCCGGCGCGCCGCACCACGTCGGCGGTCTCCCCCGGCCGGGTGCTGATGAAGTAGTGGCCGCCCTTGGCGAGTTCGCGCAGCTCGACCCGGTCGGAGACCGCCTTCCAGTCGCCGTGGGCGGCCTCGAAGCCGGCGGTGGAGGCGTCGTCCCGGGCGACCACGACGTCCACCGGCGCGTCCAGCCGGTACCGCGCGCCGTCCTCCCGCAGGCGGATCAGCTGGCGGTTGGAGGTCACGACGTCGTGCCGGTAGGCCCGGCCCACCACGTCGGCCCGCTCCGGCTTGAGCGCGTCCAGTTCCACGTAGGCGTTGTCGGCGCGCAGCCGGGCCAGCAGGGCCTGGTTGTCGGCGGCGGACACCTCGGCCGTCTCGGCGCGCAGTTCCTCGGTGTCGGCCAGCAGGAGGGCACCGACGAAGACCCGCTCGACCGGCCGGCCGGCCTCCTCCAGGAGGCGGGCCGTCTCCAGCGCCGCCGCGGCGCCCGCGCAGTGCCCCCAGATCAGGACCGGGGTGGTGATCCGCTCGATGATCTCGTCCCGGACCCGTCGGGCGATCTCCGGGACGTCCGGCATCGCCTCGTCCTCGCCCTCGCCGGCCGGGCCGGGGCCGAGGCCGGGGAAGTCGTGCCCGGGGAGTTCCACCGCCTCGACGGCGAAGCCGTCCCGCTCCAACTCCGCGGCCAGCGAACGGAAGTTGACGGCGTTGCCGCCCGCGTAGGGGAAGCAGACCAGGGTGTGGTGCGGGGCGCGGGCGGCCGACAGCGGCTGCAGCAGGCCGGTGGCCGCCGGGGCGCTGTCGCCGCGGCCCCGGGCGTCCAGGGCGGCGGCCAGGTCGGCGAGGACGGGACGCCCGACGAGGTCCTTCAGGGACAGCGCCCGGTCCAGGTGGACCAGCAGCCGCACGGCGGCCAGCGACGTGCCGCCGAGGTCGAAGAAGCTGTCGGCCCGTCCGATCCGCTCCAGCGGTACGCCGAGCACCTCGGCCCACAGCATGGCCAGCCGCTGCTCGGAGGGGGTGCTGGGGGCCGCGTAGGGGGCGCCGCCGTGGCCCAGGGTCCCGGCGATCCGGACCAGGCCCTTCTTGTCGATCTTGCCGTTCTCGGTCAGCGGCAGCCGCTCCACCTGGTGGAAGTAGGTGGGCACCATGTAGTCGGGCAGCAGGGTGGCCAGGAAGTCGCGGACGCGCTCGGCCGGCAGGTCCTCGTCGCCCGCGAAGAACGCGACGAGGTTGCGCAGGTCGCCGGCGCCCCCGTCGATGACGACGGCGGCCTCCCGCACGCCGGGCATCGCCAGCAGCTTGTTCTCGATCTCGCCGATCTCGATCCGGAAGCCGCGGATCTTGACCTGCTCGTCCCGCCGGCCCAGGTACTCGATCCGGCCCTCGGGCAGCCAGCGGCCGAAGTCACCGGTCCGGTACATCCGGGTGTTGGGCCGGAACGGGTCGGGGACGAAGGCCTGCCGGGTGCGCTCCTCGTCGTTGATGTAGCCGCGGCCGACGCACACGCCGGAGAAGGCGATCTCGCCGGGCGAGCCGAGCGGCACCAGGGCCAGGTTCTCGTCGAGCACGTACGTGTTGACGTTGCGCAGCGAGCGGCCGACCGTCACGAAGTCCCGGTCGGGCAGCCCGTGCAGGACCTCGTGCATGGTGTCGTCGGAGACCTCGGTGGCGCCGTAGGCGTTGACCAGGGCGATCCCCGGGTACGCGGCGAACCAGCGCTGGACGAGCTCGTACTTGAGCGCCTCCCCGGTGACCGAGACGGTGCGCAGCCGGCCGAGCGGGCGCGGGTGCTGGGCCAGGTGGGTCAGCAGCACCTCCAGGTAGGACGGGACGATCTGGATCACGGTGACGCGTCCGTCGGCGATCTCGTCGAGGAAGCCCGCGACGTCGAGCTGGGTGTCGGTGTCCACGATCCGCACGGTGCCGCCGACCATGAGCGGGGCGGCGAACTGCCACAGGGAGATGTCGAAGCACTGCGAGGCGGTCTGGGTGACGACCTCGTCGGCACCCCCGGCCAGCTCCAGGTCCTCGATCTTCATGAAGAGGTGGTTGAGCATGCCCGCGTGCTCGCACACCGCGCCCTTGGGGGCGCCCGTCGAGCCGGAGGTGAAGTAGATGTACGCCGCCTGCCCGGGTGTCACCGTCACCCCGGTCGGGGCGACGGAGAGGTCGGGGCGGGTCCGGATCTCCGGCACCGACAGGGCCACGGGCGGCTGCGGGACGGCCGCGGACGCCTCCCGGGCCAGGGTCTCGCTGCCCGGTCCGGTCAGGACGAACCGGCACTCGCTGCGTTCGAACTGGGTCGCCACCCGGTCCACCGGGAAGTCGGGGCGCACGGGCAGGTAGACGCCGCCGGCCTTGAACACGCCGAGGGCGGCGGCGAGCCAGTCCAGGGTGCGGTCCATGACGACGGCGACCACGTCCTCGGCGGCGGCACCGGCCCCGACCAGGGCGTGCGCGACCCGGTTGGCCCGCTCGTCCAGCTCCCGGTAGGTCCAGCGCTCCCCGGCGTGCTCGGCCGCGACGGCGTCGGGCACGGCCCGCGCCCGCTCCTCGAAGAGGTCCACGAAGGTGCGGTCGGGCAGCTCGGCGCGCGGTCCGGCCAGGCCGTAGAGCTGCTTCTCGACCTCCCGGTCCGACAGCAGGCTCTGCCGGTCGTGCCGCTCGCCGGGGCCGGCCGCCAGGTTGCCCAGCGCCGCCAGGTGGTAACCGGCCAGGCGTTGGGCGTGGCTCGCGTCGAGCGCGGCGCGGTCGTACCGCAGGCGCAGCGTGAGGCCCGGGCCGTCGCGGTGCCAGGCCACGTCCAGCACGACGCCCTCGGCGAGCGTCGCGGCCGGGGCGGCGGTCGGGGCGGCGGCCGGCGCGTCGGCCGGCTCGGGGGCGGTGCCGTCGGCCGGCTCGGGGGCGGTGCCGTCGGCGGCGAGGCCCGACAGGTCCAGGACCGCTTCCGGGCGGCCCTCGGCGTCGGCCGCCCCCTCGGTCGCCGGCCCGGCCTGGGCGGCGGCGGTCCGCGCCACGAGCTCCGCCCAGGTGGAGTTCTCGACGGCCAGGCGCAGCGGCCGGACCGGCCCCGCCCCCTCCGGCGGCAGGTACCCGACGAGCAGCGCGCGCTCGGCCGCCACGGTCGCGAGCACCCGGGCGTGGGCGGCGGTCAGCAGGGCGGGCAGCCCGGCCCCCAGCTCGGCGGCCCGGCGTTCCAGGTTGCGGGTGAGGTCCTCGGCGATCCGGGTGTCGTGGACCGCGCTGCCCTCCTCCCGGGCGGTCGGCGCGGTCCACCGGGGGACCCTGGTGAACGCCTGGTTGTCCGCGTGCTCCGTCATCGGCCCCCGACTCCTCGTCCCGGCGTCGCCGGCTCCGCCAGCTCGATCCTGATCAGCCGCGCGGCGGTCACCGCGCGCTGTGCTGCTTCGTCCGCGTCCGTTCCGGTGGCGACCACGCAGGCCAGCCGGTCCTGGAACGAGTGCGTGATCCGTACCGTCCGGCCCTCGGCGGTGCCGGCCGTGACCGCCACCACGCCGGGCGCCGCCTCGGCGTCCGGGAGTCCGCCGACCCGGGCGACCACACCCTCGCGGTCGGCGGGCAGGAAGCGGATCGCCGCGTGTCCGTCACCGCCGGCGGACGGACCGACGGGCAGCCCGGCCACCCGGGCGATGACCGCGTCCACCAGGTCGGTGCCGAGCGCGGCCCGGACGGCGACCGGGATCATCCCGCCGGCCAGCCGCGGGTTGACCTCGATCACCACCGGCCCGGCGTCGGTCAGCCGCAGTTCGGTGTGGGCCGCGCCCCAGCCGAGGCCGAGCGCGGCGAGGGCCCGCAGCGCGGTGTCGCCGAGTGCGGCGGCGGTCGCGGCGGGCACCGGCGCGGGCACGTCGTGCCCGGTCTCCACGAAGTACGGCTCGGCGCCGGTGTGTTTGGCGACGACGGTCACCACGGTGTCGTCGAAGGTCTCGACGGAGAACTCCGGCCCGCGCACGGCCGCCTCGACCAGGATCCGGGCCGCGACCGGGGCGCCGCGCTCGTCGGTGGCCCTGGCCAGCAGCTCCGCCGCCCAGGCCCGGACCTCGGCGGCGTCCCGGCAGAGCCGGACCCCGACCGAACCGGAGCCGCTGACCGGCTTGAGGACGACGGGGTGGCCGATCGCGTCGGCCGCCCGCACCGCCTCGGACACCTCGGCCACGGCGGCGAAGGCGGGCACCGCCACACCGGCGGCCGCGAGCGCGGACCGCTGGTGCTCCTTGTCGCGGCAGCGGGCGATGGCGTCGCCGTCGGCGGCGGGCAGCCCGAGCTTGCGGGCGGTGCGCGCGGCGGGCGCGACGAAGTACTCGGAGCTGGACGCGATCCCGGCCAACCCGGCTCCGTCCTCGGCGAGTTCGGCGCAGCAGGCGAGGACGGCGTCCGGGTCGCCGGTGTCCAGCAGCCGGGTGGCGATCCGGTCCTCGGCCGCGTAGGGGTACCGGTCCGGGTCCCGGGTCAGCAGGACCGGGCGCAGTCCCCTGGCTCGGGCCGCCGCGCAGAACTCCCGCCCGGTCCCTGTGGTGTTGCTCTCCAGGAGCGCGAACCACGGCCCGTCGGGCCGCTGTTCGTCCGCGCCGTCGTGCTGTCCTGCCGTCGCGCTCACGGCGCACTCTCCGTTCCGTCTCCGTCAGCGTTGGTGTTCACGTCGGCGGCTCGTGCCGCGGGGGCCGCCGGGCCGGTCAGTGCCGCCACCGCCTCCGCCAGCAGCCGCCGCCCCTGCTCGGTCCGGGCCCGGTGGGCGGCGAGCCGGTCGCAGTGCCCGGCCAGCCGCTCCCGCAGCACCCGCACCGTGCGGTCGCACTCGCCCGGGCCGCCGCCGCGGTCGTGGTCGTCCACCACCTCGCGCAGCGTGGGGAGTTCGGCCGAGTCGGCGGCCGTGCCGTCGGGCAGGCGGATCGCGGCGAGCTCGGTGGCCCCGGCCTCGACGGCCTCCCGCACCGCCTCGCCCACGACGTGGTGCGCGGTGCGGAAGGGCACGCCCCGGGCGACCAGCCGGTTGGCGATCACGGTCGCGGTGACGAAGCCCTCCCGGGCCCGCTCCTCCATCCGCGCCGGGACGGGCCGGGCGCCGCTCACCAGGGCCTGGCCGAGCAGCACCGAGTCCCGGACGGCGGCGAGCGCGGGCCACCCCGCGGCGACCGCCTCGGTGCCCACCTCGATGGAGTTGGTGAAGGGCGTGGACTTCATGGCGGAGGCCGCCGCCGTCCAGGCGCCGACCGCCAGCCCGGCCTTGGCCTTGACGTGCTCCAGCAGGAAGGCGTTGCGCTTCTGCGGCATCGCGGAGCTGCCGCCGACCAGCCGCTCCGGGAACTCGACGAAGCCGAACTCCTGGGTGCTCCACAGCTGGAGGTCGGTGGCCAGCCGGCTGAGCGTCAGGGCCGCCGAGGCGGCCGCCGCGACCGCGCGCAGCATCGTGTCGCGGGCGGCCACGGCGTCGGTTGCGTGCAGCGGGCCGTCCGCGAAGCCCAGCAGCTCGGCGGTGCGGGCCGGGTCGATGGGCAGGTCGGTGCCGGCCACCGCCCCGGCGCCCAGCGGGCACCGGTCGAGCTGGTCGAGGACCTGCTGCAGGGACTCGACGTCCCGGTCGAGCGCGGTCGCGATCCCCGCCAGGTAGTAGCCGTAGCCGACCGGCATCGCGGGCTGGAAGTGGGTGTAGACCGGCATGACCACGCCGCGGTGGGCGCGGGCCCGGGCCAGCAGGACCGCCTGGAGTCGCAGCAACTCGCCGAGCAGATCGGTCAGTTCGGCGCGCAGCCGCAGGGCGGTGATGGTGGCCTTGATGTCGTTGCGGGAGCGGCCGGTGTGCAGCTTCCCGCCCACCTCGGACCCGAGTTCGGCCACCAGGTGGCCCTCGTACATCAGGTAGAGGCCGCGCGGGGCCGGCAGGTCGTACAGCTCGCGGAAGCCGTCGGCGCGCAGGGCGGTGATCCGGCGCAGCAGGGCGGCCGCCGCGTCGCGCGGCAGCAGTCCGCTCTCGGTGAGCATCACCACGTGCGCCAGGTCCACGATGCTGGTGGCGCCCAGTTCCTGGCGGATGTCCGCGGGCCCCGACTCGCCGTACACCACGCGCCGGGTGCGCGCGCCGAGGGTCCGGGTGAGACGTCCGGTGACGGTCACGACAGGGCCCGCTCGGGCAGTGGGCGGTCGGTGCGGGCGACGGTTCCGGGCACCTCGTCGTAGGCGCGGCGGGCCCAGTCGAAGCGGCTCCAACCCGGCCCGGCCTCGGCGGGGGAGGCGACGGTGACCGGCTCGACGGGCGGGGCGTCCAGCAGCAGCCCGTTGTCGGCGAGCCAGCTGTCGTCGTACACGGTCGCCTGGTAGCGGTACCCCTCGTCCGGCAGCATCACCACGCACAGCCGGTCCGGGTGGCGGTCGGCCCACCACCGGGCGACCAGGTGGGCGGCGCCGCTCGTCGGGCCCTGGAAGAGCGCGTGCCGGGCGTGCAGGGCCCGGGTCTGGGCGTACGCCTCGGCCGCGTCGCACCAGTGGATCTCGTCGAAGACGCCGTGGTCGAGGTTGGCCGGCCAGAGGCTGTTGCCCAGTCCGCGCAGGCCGCGCGGCCCGTCGGGCTGGCCGAAGAGCACGCTGCGGTGGCTGTCGACGCCGATCGCCAGGGTCTGCGGGGTGTGCTCGCGCAGGCCGCGGACGGTGCCGCACATCGAACCGCCGGAGCCGACCGGTCCGACGACGCAGTCGACGTCCCCGAGGGTGCGGTGCAGCATCTCGGCGACCACCCCGTACGAGCGGGGGTTGTCGGGGTTGCTGTACTGCTCGGGGCAGAAGGACTCGGGCAGTTCGGCGCGGATCTCGGCCAGGCGGCGCAGCCGGGCCTCCTGGTAGCCGCCGACCGGTGCCGGGTCCCGGCAGATCTCGACCCGGGCGCCGAGGTCGGTCAGCCTGCGGTACAGGTTGGGGTCGATCGCCGGGTCGCTGACCAGGATCAGCTCACGCTCCATCAGGGCGCACTGCATCGCCAGGGCGAGGCCGAAGGTGCCCGAGGTGGTCTCGACGACCGGGCCGTCGCCGAGTTCACCGCGCTGTTCGGCCCGTTGGAGGATGTAGTGGGCCGGCAGCAGCTTCATCAGGGTGAAGACGGCGCCGTACAGGTTGGGACCGAGCCGGACGAGGCGCGGGATCATCTGTGCTTCGGTGATCGAGTGGTACGTCGCGGTGGTCACCGTCATGGGAGCTCCCAGGGGATTCGGTGGGGACCGGCGTGCCCGGGCCGGCATCCCGGGGCGGGCCGACGAGGACAGGGGCTGGGTGTGCGAGCCGGTAGAGGATCCACAGGTTCACGGGTGCGGCCTCCCGGTCGGCGCGGCCCGCGGCCGGGAGCCGGCCATCAGGAGGGGACCGGGACGCCGGTCCGGGGGTCGGCCCGGTCGGGCAGCGGCGCGGCGCCTTCGGCGAGGGCCAGGTAGACGTCGTCGAGGGTCGGTTCGGTCAGCGAGATCCCCGTGATGCCCAGGTCGGCCTCGTCCAGGGCGCGGACGACCACGGCCAGGGCGGTGGACTCGCCGACGGGGACGACGACCGCGCCGTCCGCCTCGCCCGCGCGGGCCTCCAGACCGGCCCGGCGCAGCGCGTCGAGCGCGGCGGCCACCCGGGCCGGTTCGGCGAGCTGCGCCCGGACGGTGCTGCCGCCCAGCCGGCCCTTGAGTTCGGCCACGGTGCCGTCGGCGATGGTCCGGCCCTGGCCGAGCACGATGACCCGGTCGGCCAACTGCTCGGCCTCTTCGAGGTACTGGGTGGTCAGCAGCACGGTGGTGCCCTCGGCCACGCAGGAGCGCACCAGGTTCCAGAGGCCGCCGCGGCTGACCGGGTCGAGCCCGGTGGTGGGTTCGTCGAGGAAGAGCACCTGCGGGTGGCCGACGAAGCTGCTGGCGAGGTCGAGGCGGCGGCGCATCCCGCCCGAGTACGTCCCCGCCGTCCGGTCGGCCGCACCGGTGAGGCTGAAGGTCTCCAGCAGTTCGTCCGCCCGGGCCCGGGCCTCGGCCCGGCCCGCGCCGAGGAGCCTGGCGACGAGCACCAGGTTCTCCCGGCCGGACAGGCTCTCGTCCACGGCGGCGAACTGACCGGTCAGCCCGATCCGGCGGCGGACCTCACGGGCCTCCCGCACCACGTCGTACCCGGCGACCCGGGCCGTGCCCGAGGTGGGGGGCAGCGCGGTGGAAAGGATGCTGACGAGCGTGCTCTTTCCCGCCCCGTTGTGCCCGAGCAGGCAGAGCACCTCCCCTTTCGCGATCCCGAAACTGACTCCGCCGAGCGCCTGCGTGCTGCCGAAGGACCGGCTTACGTCTATCGCTTCGATCATCACGCTGTTCACCGGATGTCATTCCTCGCTGGGAGCGGGCGGGTACGGATCGGGGGGCTCCAGAATTCGTACATTCCTCGGCCTTTCCGCGGCAAGGAGCGCTACAGCAAGCTGCCATTCATCCGGCGGCCCGGGTGGGGTGGTGTTCGGCCGTCGCGGGCGGCAGCAGGCCGAGTTCCATCGCGCGGGCGCCGGCCTGGAATCGCGAGTTCGCGCCGAGTTCGCGGGTGATCTCGGCGACGTTCCGCCGGTAGGTGCGCACGGACATGCCGAGCTCCCGGGCGGCGACCTCGTCGGTGCGTCCGGAGCTGAGTGCCAGCAGGATCCGCCGGGCCACGGCGCTGCGGGTCCGGTCGCTCAGCCGCCGGTGGTCGGCGAGCGGGGCGCTGCCGTTCCAGGAGGTCATGAACAGGGTGCGCAGATTGCGCAGCACGGCCGGGGCCCGCATCAGGACCGCCTCCCGGGACGGCCCGGCGGTGCGCGACCAGACGACGCTGACCAGGCCGTCGGCCAGCACCATGTCCTGCAACGCCGCTCCCACCAGCCGGACTTCGACGCCCGCGGCGTACTTGTCCAGCCGTTCGAGGAGCAGCCGGTTCTCCAGCAGGCCGACTCCGGCGAGGAGCCGGACGTCCACCCCGCGCGCCGCGGCCCGGCCCAGGCAGGAGACGAGCCGGGTGATCTCCTCGTCGTGGTGCCCCGAGAGCACCACGGCGAGGGAGCGGGCGGCCGAACCCACCAGGTGCTCGGCGGTCTCCGTCGCCTCCTCCGGCCCCAGCGCGGTCAACAGCCGTCCTTCGCTGCGGTGCCGGTCGACGGCGAACTCGACGAGCCTGCGCGCCTCCAGCAGCATGCTCTCGATTTCTCCGCTGGACGGTTTCCTCGCCGGCTGCTCGGACGGCGGATTCGGCCCGGCGGGCACGGTGACGACGGCGGACGGATCATTGACAGGCGTACTCGTCACATTTCCCCCTGATGCTTGACTCGCGACGTCCGTTCAGGAGGGGCGTGAGGCCCGGCCGGTTATGGCAAGCGCAAAGCGGCCGCCTTCGAGGCACCGCAACTGCCGAGAGCCCCCGTTCTCTCCATGGACTTCACCCTAGGAGCCGCTGTTCGAGCCGGTCAAACAGTTGCACGCCAAAGCAAATGCACCGCCCCGCGGGCGCTTTCGGCGAATTCCGCGCCCCCGGCCGGCACGGACGGGAACGCCGCGCCGCCCGTGGATCCGTCGGGCGGCGCGGCGTGCGGTTCGGACGCGGTGTGCGGTTCGGACGCGGTGTGCGGTTCGGACGCGGTTCGATCGCGGTGTGCGGGGCGGGGCGTTGCGGGCGGGCGGGGTCAGGCGCTGCCGAGCAGCAGGTCGCGGTGGGTGGTGAACTCGGTGTTCGCCCGGTCGTAGTCCTCGGGGCGGCCGATGTCCATCCAGTAGCCGTCGAACTCGTAGGTGGCCGGGCGGGTGTCCCGCTCCAGGAGGTCCAGGACGAGTTCGTCGAAGCCGAGCGGCAGACCGGGCGTGTAGCCCTCCAGGGTCGCGCGGCTCAGGCCGTACACGCCCATGGACACCTGGTAGGCCAGGCTCGGCTTCTCCCGGAAGCCGGTGATCCGGCCGTCGTCCGTGGTGAGCACGCCGAAGTCGATGTTCACCTGGCGGTTGTGGGTGGCGACGGTCAGCGGGGCCCCGGACGTCCGGTGCCGCTCCAGGACCGCCGCGTAGTCCAGCGAGGTGAGGATGTCGCCGTTCATCACCAGGAAGTGCTCGGGGAGCCGGTCCCGCATCATGACCAGCGGACCGAGGGTGCCCAGCGGGCTGTCCTCCACCGCGTACTCGACCTCCAGGCCCCACTGGGTGCCGTCGCCGACGTAGGCGCGGATGATGTGGCCGAGGTGTCCGATCGCGAGGGTGACCCGGGTGAAACCGGCCGCCGAGAGCTGACGCATCACGATCTCCAGGATCGCGTGCTGGTCGCCGATCGGGACCAGGGGCTTCGGCAGCGCGGTGGTGTAGGGCCGCAGCCGGACGCCCTTGCCGCCGGCCATGATGAAAGCGTGCATGATCGAGTCCCTTCCGCTGGAGTGGTGTGCTTCGTGCCGAGTGGTGGAGGTCAGCCGCGGGTGCCTAAGGTGAGCGGGAACGTGCTGTCAAGTTCCATGTGATGAGGTCGTGTTGTTCCCCTACATCGGCTCCGGCCCGTACTGCTTCTCCAACTCGCTCGCCATGGCGCTAGGGCCGGGCTCGCCCGGCACGCCGGTGCTGGAGGTGCTGACCGGGTCACCGTTCGGCTTCCAGCTGATCGACGGGGTGCTGCCGTTCTTCGACCCCTTCGGCTGGGACCCGGAGCAGGGCCTGGACGCGGCGATCGGACTGCTCGGCTGGGAGTGCCTGCGCAGTGACGGCGACGACCCCGAGGAGGCCGAGGCACGGCTGCGCGCGGCCGTCGCCGGGGGCCCGGTGCTGGCCGGGCCGCTGGACATGGGCCTGCTGCTCCAGCAGCCCGGCTCCGGCGAGGCGATCGGCGCCGACCACTACGTGCTGGTGGTGGCGGTCGACGGGGACACCGTGGTCTTCCACGACCCGCACGGTCACCCCTGGGCGACCCTGCCGGTGCCGGCCTTCCTGGCCGCCTGGCAGGCGGAGAAGATCGACTACGTGGACCGGCCGTTCGTGCTGCGCACCGGCTTCACCCGCGTCCGGGAGACCACCGAGGCCGAGGCCCTGCGGGCCTCGCTGCCGCGCGCCGTGGAGCTGCTGCGGGGCCTGAGCACCGGCGCCGCCGACATGCCGCCGGGTTCGCTCGGCACCGCGGCCGGCCTGGAGCGGCTGGCCGAGCAGGTGGCCGAGGGCCTGGACCCGGACATCCGGCAGGTGATGGAGAAGTTCGCGGTCCGGGCCGGTGCCCGTCGGCTGTCGGACGCCTCCACCGCCCTCGCGGGGATCGGCCTGCGCACCGCGGCCGAGGTGCTGGGCCGGCAGGCCCGGATCCTCGGCGGGCTCCAGTACCCGCTGGTCGTCCAGGACGACGCCGCCGTGATCGCGGGCCTGCGCGCGCTCGCGCCGACCTACGAGGAGCTGCGGGCCGCCCTGGTCGCGGAACTGGCCGGGCAGGACGGCCGACCGGCCGCCGCGGTCGCCGCGGGCTGAGCCGGCCGCCCGGCACGGCGGACCGGCCGGGGGCCGGTCCGCCGCCGGGTGCCCGGGGTCAGTCCGCCGCATCGAGTCGCCCCTCCAGGCGGCGCAGTTCGGCCTCCGGCGGCACCGGTGCGCCGGCCGGCAGTTCCGCGACGATCCGCAGCGCGGCGCAGGCCGGCCCGGCGACCCGGCGACCGCCGTCCCGCAGGTCGAAGGCGGAGTGGTGGAGCGGGCAGCGGATCAGCATCCGGTCGGCGTCCAGGTGGCCGTAGCGCATCAGGCCCTTGCGGTGCGGGCAGGCGGCGTCGGTGATCAGCCGCCGGCCGCCCGCCTCGACGAGGATCAGCCGCTCGCTGACCTGCTGGACCCGGGGGTCCTGCGCGGCCTCCTGGTCCGGCAGGCCCCCCTCCGGGGCCGGCCGGGCGCCGGCCTCGCCCGGGGTGTCCGGGGTGTCCGGGGTGTCCGGGGTGTCCGGCGTGTCCGGGGTGTCTTCGGTGACGGTCACGGTCATGCGCGTCCCGCCTCCCGGGCCAGGGCGATCGCCGTCTCCGTCGCGTCGCCGACGATGGCGCTGGTCAGCTCGACACCGGCCCACACCTTGGCGAGGTCCAAGCCCTGGGCCGCGTGCGTCTCCCGGATCGCCACCCGCATCTGCTTGCTGTGGTAGGTGTCGATGTAGAGGTGCTCGGTGTAGTACTTCCCCGACGTCAGGCCGAGCCGCCGGGCGGCCTGCGCGAAGCTGCGGAACCCGTACAGCACGCTGGCCTCGAAGTAGGCGTAGCCGCCGAGGAAGTACTCCGGGGTGTCCGCCCGCGAGGCCAGCCAGTGGAACATGTTGACGTAGGCGTGGCTCTGCGGGCTCGAGCCGGCCCGGTACGCCGCCACCTCGGTGGGCAGGTCCAGTTCGCGCAGCAGCTCGCGGTACAGCTCCGAGTGCGCCTGGTCGTCGTTGCCGCAGCCGAGTTCGTCCACCATCACGCGGAAGACGGCCATGCCGGCCTTGTAGGGCAGCCGCGGGACCACCGGCAGCAGATTGAGCGACTCGGTGAGCCCGTCCATCGCGAACTCGGAGACCACCACCCGGAACTGGTCGAGGGTCGCCTCCTCGGCGAGGAAGCGGTGGCTGTCGGAAGCCACCGCGCCCTCCCGGGCCAGGAAGCCCGACAGCTCCCGCAGGAGTTCGGTGTGCGAGGCGAACTCCGGGGCGGTACGGCGGTGGCCCTCGGCGATCGCCCCGATCCAGCGCTCCTCCATCCCGACCATCTCCTGGTACCCGGCCGCCGTCGGGACGGTCGTGTAGAGGTCGTACAGGCGCTTCTGGTCGATCACCGTGCAGGGTGTCCGGTTGCAGGGTGTCCGGTTGTCGGTCGGGGCCGTGGTCATGCGGTGCTCCAGGTCGGCTCGGGGCGAAAGTCACCGGTCGGCGGGACGTCGCCGGTTGGTAGGGTGACGCCGTTGATCAAGTGGCCGGCCGTCCTCCCGCCCACCGGGGGCTGCGGGACGCGGGCCGGAACGGGGCGGTCATGGTCGTGGCACGGCGTCCGAAGGTGGACAACTCCGATCCCTGGCTCCGGCGCTATCCCGTCGAGGGCGCCCGGGTGCGGCTGGTGTGCTTCCCGCACGCGGGCGGCACCGCGACCAGCTACCTGGACTGGCCGCAGCAACTGCCGCCCGACGTCGAGGTGCTGGCCGTGCAGTACCCGGGCCGGCAGAACCGGATCGCCGAGCCCTGCTTCGAGTCCCTGCCGGAGCTGGCCGAGGCGGCGACGCGGGCCCTCAAGGCCCACACCGGCCTGCCGCTGGTGCTGTTCGGGCACAGCATGGGCTCGGCGGTCGCCTACGAGGTCGCCCGCAACCTGCGGCGGGACGGCGGGCAGCGGGTGGCGCGGCTGCTGGTCTCGGGCCGCGGCGCACCGCACGTGGGCTACGGCGACCGGCGCCGGCCCGGCCTGGACGACGCCTCGCTGATCGCCGTGGTGCGGGCGCTGTCCGGCAGCGACGCCGACGTCTACGAGCACCCGGACATGCGGGAACTGCTGATGCCGTCGCTGCGCGCCGACTACACCATGCTGGACCGCTACCGGCCGGTCGCGCCCACCGAACTGCTGGACGTGCCGGTCACCGTGTTCGGCGGGGAGGACGACCCGGCCTGCCCGGTGGCCGAGCTGGACAGCTGGGCCGAGGTCACGAACGCCGGGCACGAGGTGCTGACGTACCCCGGCGGCCACTTCTACCTGCGCGAGCACGAGCGGGCGCTGCTGGCCGAGGTGGCCCGCCGGCTGCCCGGCGCGAACGGCGCTGGCGGCCCGGACGGCCTGAACGGCACGGACGGCCCGGTGGCCTGACGGCGCCGGGACGCCCCGGTGGTCCGACGGCGGCACGGTGCGGGTCATTCGGCACCCACCCGGTGGCCGGGGTCGGCCGCGACCCGCTCCAGCAGCGCGAGGTAGCCGTCCGCGAGCTGCCGGGCGGCTTCCGGGCCGAGCCGGTGGAGGTCGTGCTCCAGCCGGCCGGTGAGGCCGCCCGCGCCGTCCTCGTCCAGCGCGAGGCTGAGGTCGAACTTCGCGGTGCCGGTGTCGCAGGGCACCACCGTGGTGACCGTCCCCGGCAGTTCGGGCCCCCGGGCGGGGGTGCTGCCGAAGGTGAACATCAGCTGGAAGAACAGGCTGTGCCCGCGGCCGCGGGCGGGCCGCAGTTCCTCCACGACCCGTTCGAAGGGCACGTCCTGGTGGGCCAGCGCCTCGCCCACGGTCCGGCGCACCCGGGTGAGCAGATCGCGGAAGGACCGCTGCGGCTCCAGCTCGGTCCGCAGGCACAGGGTGTTGACGAACATGCCGACGACACCGTCCAGTTCGGGCCGGTCACGGCCCGAGGTGAGGGTGCCGACGACCAGGTCGCGGGCGCCCGAGGCGCGGTGGACCTGCTCGTGGAAGGCGCTCAGCAGGACCATGAACAGGGTGGCCCGTTCGGCCCCGGCGAGCTCCCGCAGCCGGGCGGTGAGCGCTGCGGGCACCGCGAAGGTGTGCACCGCGCCGCGGCCGGGGGCGGGCGCCGAGGCGTCCGGGGCGACGGGCAGCCGGGTGGTCTCCGGGGCGCCGGCGAGCTGCTTGCGCCAGTACGCCAGTTGCGCGTCCCAGCCCTGTTCGGCGGCCTGCCGGCGCTGCTCGCGGGCCCAGTCCCGGTACTCCGGGGCGGGGGCCGGCAGGTCGGCGTCGGTGCCGGCCGCCGCGGCCGCGGCCGCGTACAGCGGGCCGAGCTCGTCGAACAGGACCTCCATCGAGCGGCCGTCGAAGACGATGTGGTGCAGGACCAGGACCAGCAGGTGGTCCTCGGCCGCGCGGCGCACCAGGGTGGCCCGCAGCAGCGGGCCCCGGGTCAGGTCGAACGGCTCGCGCACCAGCCGGGCGGCGGCCTCGGCCACCGCCTCCTCGCCGCGGCCGGTCAGGTCCAGCAGCGGGAGGTCCGGCCGGTACGGCTCCCGCAGGACCTGCACGGGCAGGCCGTCCTCGGTGGCGAACACGGTGCGCAGGGCCCCGTGTCGCTCGACGAGGCCGCCGAGCGCCGTGTGCAGCGCGGCCCGGTCCAGCGGTCCGGCGATCCGTAGCACCACCGGCTCGTTGAACCGGGGCGAGCCGGGGGCGAGCTTGTGCAGCAGCCACATCTGCTGCTGGGCGTAGGAGGCCGGGGCGGGCCCGGCCCCTTCCCCGCCGGCCGTCCCCGGTGCGCCGGCCGTACCGGCCGCCGGGGCGGCGCGTTCCAGTTCCGCCGCGAGCGCGGCCACCGTGGGTGCCTGGAACAGGGTGCGCTGGCGGACGTCCGCGCCCAGCCGGGCGCGGCAGGCCGCGGCCAGCCGCACGGCGGTCAGCGAGTCGCCGCCGAGTTCGAAGAAGTCGTCGTCCACGGCGATCGGCGCCGTGCCGAGGACCTCCTCCCAGACCTCGGTCAGCTCGGCCTCCAGCGGGGTCCGCGGTGCGGTCGCGCCGGCGTCCGGCCGGCCGGACGCGAGGTCGAGCTCCAGGGTGCGCAGCGCGCGCCGGTCCACCTTGCCGTTGGCGTTCAGCGGCAGTCCGGCCAGGGCGGCGAACCGGGCCGGCACCAGGGCCGGCGGCAGCGCCTCGCGCAGCCGGGCGCGCAGCGCCCGGACCTGCGGGGCCCCCGCCCACACCACGCAGGCGACCAGCTGCTCGGCGCCGGTGTCGTCGGGCCGGGCGAGCACGGCGCTCTCCAGGACGCCGGGGAACTGGCCGATGGCGTTCTCGACCTCGCCGGGCTCGATCCGGATGCCGCGGATGTTGAGCTGGTAGTCGATGCGGCCGAGGAACTCCAGTTCGCCGCCGGGCAGTCGGCGGGCCAGGTCGCGGGTGCGGTACATCCGGCCGCCGGGCCGGTCGGTGAAGGGGTCGGGCAGGAAGCGGTCGGCGGTCAGGGCGGGCAGGCCGAGGTAGCCGCGGGACACCCCGGGGCCGCCGAGGTACAGCTCCCCCGGGTCGCCGTCCGGCACCGGCCGCATCCGGTCGTCGAGGACGTGGGCGTGGACCCCGGGCAGCGGTGTGCCGATGGGCAGCCGGTCCCAGCCGCGGATCTCCTGCGGCCCGGCCGCGGTCTCGTGCAGCAGCTGGGAGACGGTGGCCTCGGTGGCGCCGTACTCCTGGACGAGGCGGACCCCGGTGGCGCACCAGTCGGCGACCCGGTCGACGGCGACGGGTTCGCTGCCGACGACGAGCAGCCGGAGCGAGGGCGGGGCGACCGGCCCCTGCCCGCGGTCGAGCTCGCGCAGCCACTCGTACCAGTAGGACGGGGTCAGCTGGAGCACCGAGACGCGCTCGCGTTCGATCAGGGCGAGCAGCCGGGCGCTGTCGGCGAGTTCCTCGGCCGGGTCCATGACCAGGCAGGCGCCGGCGGCCCAGGTGGACAGGACCTCCTCGGCCGCCACCGAGAAGCCGATGGAGGCGAACTGCAGGACCCGGTCGGCCGGGGTCAGGTCCAGCCGGTCGGCGATGCCGAGGGCCAGCGCGGCCAGCGCGGCCTGGCCCAGCGGGACGCCCTTGGGGCGGCCGGTGGAGCCGGAGGTGTACGCGATCCAGCCCAGGTGCCCGGGGTGGAGTCCGGGCCCGGCCGCCGCCTCGTCGGCCGGCTCCCCGTCGGCCGTGTCCCCGTCGACCGGGCTCTCGGCGGGCTCGTCGAGCAGCAGGACGCGGGCGGTGTGCCCGGGGAGCCGGTCGGCGAGGCCGCCGGTGGTGAGCAGGACGGGGGCCCCGACGTCGCCGAGGACGAACGCGAGCCGCTCGGCCGGGTACCCCGGGTCCAGCGGCACGCACGCGCCGCCGGCCTTCAGGACGCCGAGCAGGGCGACGGCGAGCTCCGCCGAGCGGTGCAGGTGGATGCCGACCGGGACGTCCGGCCCGACGCCCGCGCCGCGCAGGCGGCGGGCCAGCAGGCCGGCCCGCCGGTCCAGTTCCCGGTAGCTGAGCCGGGTGCCGCCGCAGTCGAGGGCGGGGGCGTCGGGCGTGCGGCGGACCCGTTCCGCCAGCAGGGCGGGGAGGGTGACCGGCCCGTCCGCGGGGAGGTGGAGGGGGTTCACGGGACGAGGACCACCTTCGTGGCGTGGCCGGCGTCGAACAGCTTGAAGCCCTCCACGGCCTCGGCGAGGGGGAGCCGGTGGGAGATCAGGAACGTGGGGTCGATGCGTCCGGTGCGGATCAGCCGCATCAGCCGGTCGCGGGAGCTGATCGGGTCCCCGACGGCGAACCGGAGGGTGAGTTCCTTGCCGAAGGCGAGGCCGGTGGGCATCGGCATGGCCTCGGAGGCGTGCGCGCCCACGGCGCACACGGTGCCCAGCGGCCGGACGATCTCCAGCGCGCTGCGCAGCGAGGCGTCCACGCCGACGGCCTCCAGGACGACGTCGGCTCCGCGCCCCTCGGTCAGCGCGCGGACCCGCTCGGCGAGGTCGTCGCCGGTGTCCAGCGGCACCGCGCCCTGGGCCGCGGCCGCCGCTCGCCGGCCCTCGGCCGGGTCGATCGCCAGGACCTGGGCCGCGCCCATCAGTTGGGCCGCCTTGAGGGCCATCAGGCCGACCGGGCCGCAGCCGACCACGGCGACCACGTCGCCGGGCCGGATCCCGGCGCGGTCGGCGGCGGCGTAGCCGGTGGCCAGGATGTCCCCGACGAACAGGGCCTGTTCGTCGGAGACCTCGTCGGGGATCGCGGACAGCACGGTGTCGGCGAACGGGACCCGGACGTACTCGGCGTGGCCGCCGGCCACCGCGGTGCTGCCGACCACGGTGTCGTAGCCGAACAGGCCGACCTCGGCGCACTGGTAGTGCCAGCCGCGCAGGCAGTACCAGCAGCCGCCGCAGGCGATCACGTCGGAGGCCACCACGCGGTCGCCGGGGCGGAAGCCGCGCACCGCGGGGCCGGTCTCCTCGACCACGCCCGTGAACTCGTGGCCGGTGACGGTGCCGGGGGTGAAGCCGGGTATCTCGCCGCGGTAGGGGTGCAGGTCGGTGCCGCAGACGGCGGACCGGACCACCCGGACGAGGGCGTCGCCCGGGGCGGTCAGGGTGGGGACGGGGGCGTCGACGACCCGTACGTCGTAGGGGGCGTGCCATTGCAGGGTCTTCACAGGAGCCCCCTCCGGGTCTCGGCGAGCAGCCCGGCCGCGGCGCCGCCCATCAGGGAGGCGTGTTCGGCCGGGGTGAGTGCGGTGCCGTCGGGCCAGAGCGAGTCGTCGGTGGCGAGTTCGCGCATCCGGGACACCGAGTCGGTCATGGTGCAGAAGGGGTGGTCGGTCCCCCACAGCAGGCGGTCCAGTACGCCGAGGGCGCGGGCCTTGGCCAGGGCGGCGGCGACCGTGGCGGCGGGCCGGTACCAGCTGAAGATGGACAGGTCCGCGTACACCCTGGGGTGACGGGACATCAGGTCCAGTGCGGTGTCGGTCCACGGCGTGCCGAGGTGGGCGAGGATCAGCCGCAGGCCCGGGAAGTCGGTGGCGACCCGGTCGAGCAGCCGCGGGGAGAAGTACCGCGGGTCGGCCTTCTTCGCCGGGGTGTAGCCGGTGTGCACGAGGACCGGGACGTCCAGTTCCTGGGCGACCTCGTAGACGTCGTTCCAGAGCGGGTCCGCGGGGGACATCCGCAGGTAGCAGGGGGCGGTCTTGAGTCCGGACAGCCCCAGTTCGGTGACGGCGTGGCGGAGTTCGGCCGCGGCGCCGGGCGTGCCGGCGTCGACCGAGGCGAAGCCGGTGAACCGGTCGGGGTGGCGGGCGCAGATCCCGGCGACGAACTCGTTGGGGACCTTGAACCCCTCGATCCGCCGGACGTCGAAGGCGAGGAGGAAGGCCCGGTCCACACCGGCCTCGTCCATGTGGGCGAGCAGTGCGGCCTCGGGCGCGGTCAGGGCCTGCGGCGGCATGCCGGTGGTGGCCATCATCTCCTCGGCGAAGGAGGCGGTGTAGTGCCGGTAGTACTCGCCCGCGTGGACGTGGGAGTCGATGATCACGCGCCGGCCCTCCGTCCTTCCGTCCAGGTGGCCAGGTGTACGGCCTTGGGGCCGAGGTCCAGCAGTTCGGCCCGGCCGTCGTGGTGCAGGGTGGTGCGGACCGGGCGGGGGGCGTGGTTGATCACCAGCGCGCACCGCTCGTCCCCGCGGCCCAGGACGCCGACCTCGACCTCGGGGCTGTCGACGGTGGGCCCGGTGACGAGCTCGTCGGTGAGGCCCTCGGCCGCGGCGACGTCGGCGTAGAGCCGGTGCCAGGGCGCCTCGTCCAGCCGGTGCGGGGCGTTGAGCTGCTGCTCGAACGGGGCGTTGAGGTGGTACGCGACGCCCCGGCCGTAGCGGTGGCGGGTGAGCGCGGGCGAGCCGTCGGGGAAGGCGGCGAGCACGGTGGCGGTGGTCGCGGCGAGCACCGGGAGCTGGCCGGCCTCCCGCACCAGCGGGTAGCGGGTGCCCTGCCAGGTGAAGGAGTCGGCGTCCGCGGCGCGCAGGGTGAAGTCGGTGATCCGGACGCCGAACAGCTCCTCCCCGCCGAAGCCGTGCAGCAGGTCGCCGCCGGTGTAGAGCAGGACGCCGCCCGCCTCGACGTAGTCGGCCAGCGCCCGCTGGCCGTCGAGGGTGATGTGGCGCACGGAGGGGCAGATCAGCAGCCGCCGGCCACCGGGGGCCCCGGGCGCGACCGGCGGGCCGGCCGTGAACTCGTAGGGCAGGTGGGCGCGTTGGAGGAGCTGGGCGGCGTAGAAGCCGGCCGCCGCGTCGGAGCCGCCGGAGGCGAGGTAGCCGGCGTTGCCCTCTTCCCGGTGCTCGGGCAGGTGGACGCCGACGGGCGCGGGCAGCGGCCGGAACCCGGCCAGTTCGCCGGTCGCCCGGGCGGCGAACTCCCGGAAGGCCGCCATGGCCGGCTTGGGCGTGCCGTCGGCGCGCAGCAGGCCGACGAACCGCTCGTTGGGGCGCAGCGCGTACGGCTTGGCCTCGGTGGTGAAGTCCTGCCAGCACCAGACGATCACCCCGCAGGCCCCGGCGGCCAGCGCGGCGTGGGCGGCGACCCGCAGGTAGTCCCGGGCGGTCTCCTCGTCGCAGCCGTAGCTGCCGAGTTCGTCGACCAGCACTGGGCGGTGCTCCCGGCCGCGGCGGACCAGGTAGGGCACCAGGGCGCCGGCCTTGGGGGCGGCGACGGACTCCACGTGGAACGGGCTCCACACCGGGAACCCGTGCAGGCCCACCAGGTCGAGCGGCTCGGCGTGTTCGGGCCGGAAGGAGTGCGTGCCGGTGACCGCGGAGGCCTCGTTGGCCTGCAGCACCAGGGCGCCGGGGTGGGCCTCGCGGACGGCGCTGGCGAGCAGGCCCCACCAGCGGCGGACCCCCTCGGGGCCGAGCGCGCCGGAGGCCGCCTGGTCGACGTGGATGACCTCGTCGCCGAGGTCGTACGCGAGGACGTCGGCGGACCCGCCCAGGGCGGTGACGACGTGCCGCACGAAGCCCAGCTGGCGCTCGGTCATCTCGGGGTCGTGCCACAGGTCCCGGCCGGCCCGCCACGGCGGGTCGAAGCGCTGCCCGTTCATCCAGATGGTGAGCAGCGAGGGCAGGCACTGCAGTCCGTGCCGGGCGGCGAGGGAGCCGAAGGTGCGCAGTCGCTCGGTGGCCACCGGGTCGTAGACGCCGGGCTCCGGTTCGAAGTCGGCCCAGAAGACGAAGAAGCGGACGGTGTTGAAGCCGAGTTCGGCCATCCGGGCGAAGTCGGCGTCGAGGCGCTCCGGGTCCCAGTCCCGCCAGTAGTCGCAACCGGCTTCCGAGGGGTGGTAGTTGAAGCCGACGCTGAAGTACGGTGCACCGTCCCGCCGGAACCCCCCGTCGACGAGGGTGTATCGGTGGGCGGGGTTCGGGGTCACGCGCCGGCCCCGGGGGCCTCGGCGAGGGCGTCCCGGAGGGCCTGGGCCACCAGGTCGGTGTCGTCGTCGGTCATGTCGACGTGCAGGGGCAGCGATAGTTGACGGTCCATCACCTCTTCGGTGACCGGGAGGTCGCCCTCGCGGTGGCCGAAGCGCTCCCGGTAGGCGGTGAACAGGTGGGTGGGCGGGTAGTGCACCCCGCTCTGGACGCCGGCCGCGCGCAGCGCGTCCTGGATCGCGCCGCGGGCGTCGCCGTCCGGCAGCAGCACCGCGAAGAGGTGGTGCGCGGCGAGGTCGGCGGGCCGGTCGTGGAAGGGCAGGCCGAGGCCCTCGGTGCCGGCGAGGCCCTCGAGGTAGCGGGTGACGATCTCCTGGCGGCGGACCTGGCGCTGCGGCAGGTCGGCCAGCTGGACGAGGCCGATCGCGCTGCCGAGCTCGGTGGGGCGGTAGTTGAGGCCGAAGGAGTCGACGTCGTAGAGCGAGGGGCCGCCGCGGTGACGGTCCTGGGCGCTGACGGTGAGGGCGTGCGAGCGCAGGCGGCGGATCCGTTCGCGCACTGCGGCGTCGCGGGCGACCACCATGCCGCCCTCACCGGTGGCGAGGTTCTTGGTGGCGAAGAAGCTGTAGCAGCCGATGTCGCCGACGGTGCCCAGCACGCCGTGCGCGGAGCGGGTCGCGGGGGCGTGCGCGGAGTCCTCGACGAGGGCCACGCCGTGCTTGCGGGCCAGGGCGGCGAGCGCGGGCAGGTCGGCCGCGTGCCCGCCGTAGTGCATGGCGACGATCGCCTTGGTCCGGGGGGTGATGCGGGCGGCGACGTCGGCGGGGTCGACGCACAGGTCGTCCGGGCCGGTGATGTCGGCGAAGACCGGGGTGGCCCCGCACAGGGTGACCACGGCGGCCGCGGAGACGAAGCTCAGCGACGGGAGGACGACCTCGTCGCCGGGGCCCAGGTCCAGGGCGAGGAAGGCCAGGTGCAGGGCGGCCGTGCCGTTGCTGACCGCGACCGCGTCCTCGGCGCCCGCCGTCCGGGCGAAGGCCTCCTCGAACTCCCGGGTCACGGGCCCGTTGGACAGCCAGCCGGAGCGCATCACCGCGGCCACGGCGTCGAACTCGGCTTCGCCGAGCCGGGGCCGGTACAGGTTGACCTTCCAGTCGGACATCTCTATCCACCATCCCCCCGCGCGCCGGTGGTGCGCGGTGTTCGTTCGGGTGCCGCGTGCGTGTGCATCGGGCACGGTGCGGTGGTGCCGGCGGTGGGCCGCTCGGCAGCACGCGCGGGTCGTCCCCCGGGGCCCCGCGGGTCGGGCGGGATCCGGAGGGGACGGCCTAAGGGGTGCCGGCCGGGCCGGCGGTGTGTGCGGTGAGCCGGTCGTAGACGGCCTGGTACCGGTCGGTCACCGCGTCCCAGCTGAGTTCCCGCTCGGTGCGGAGCCGGCCGGCCGCCCCGAGGGCCGCCGCCTCGGCGGGGTCGGCGAGCAGTCGGGCCACGGCCGCCGCGACGGCGTCCGGGTCGGGTTCGCACAGCAGTCCGTCCACGCCGTGCCGGACGACCTCCTCGCCGCCGTCGAAGGTGACGGAGACGACCGGCTTCCCGTTGACCCACGCCTCGACGAAGACCAGCGGGAAGATGTCCACGGTGGACGGCAGGCAGAACACGTCGCAGGCGGCGAGGGCGTCGGCCTTCTCGTCCTCCTCGACCATGCCGAGGTCGAGGATCCGCGGGTCGCGGTGGGCGGCGAAGACCTCCGCGCAGTCCTCGTCCCAGTCCGGGCCGGCGAACACGAACCGGGCCCCGGGGTGGTCCGCCCACACCGTGCGGGCGGCCTGGAGCAGCAGGTGGTAGCCCTTGCTGCGCATCTTGCGGCCGAGGAAGAGGACCATCGGCCCGTCGATGCCGTGGCGGGCCCGGAAGGCCGCGCCGTCGGGCGCGCCGGCGCTCAGCTGCGGCCCCTGGCCGTTGAGGTGCAGGGCCGTCGGGTCGACGCCGGCCTCGACGAACAGCCGCCGCTCCGCCTCGGTGAGCACGAAGACGGCGTCCGCCTGCCGGGCGACGTCCAGGACGGCCTCCCGGTCCTGCCACACGCCGGCGGCCGAGGCCGGGGTGAACACGAACGGGACGTCCCACTCGCGGGCGAGCCGCAGCGCGGCCTGCGGGTAGTCCGGCCAGACGCTGTCGAAGGCGTGCACCACGTCGGGCCGCGCGGCGGGCGGGGTCGAGGCCGGCAGCACACCGACCTCGACTCCGGCGCCGGTCATCCACCGGGCCGACTCCTCGTCCGTGCTGCTGCAGTACAGCCCGACCCGGTGGCCGCGCCGGGCCAGCGACTCGGCGAGGTTCTGGGCCATCGCCTCGGCGCCGGCGCGGGCCGGGAAGTAGCCGCGGTGGACGATGCGCACGTGGGTCATGACTGCTGCTTCCGAGCGGCCCGGTCGCGGGCGTACCACTCGTAGGTGCGGCGGACGCCCTCGCGCAGGTCGGTCTTCGGCTCGTAACCGGTGAGCGAGCGCAGCAGCGAGATGTCCGGGACGCGGCGCTCCGGGGAGAGCGGCGGGGCGGGGTGGACGTCGAGGGCCGGGTGCCGGTCGACGACGTCGAAGACCACCTTGGCGAGGTCGTCGATCCGGATCTCCTCGCGGTCGTTGCCGACGTTGACCAGGAGGGTGTCCCCGGTGGGCAGGGCGGTCAGCGCGGCGATGGCCTCGACGGCGTCCTCGACGTAGCAGAACGCCCGGAACTGGTCGGCGCCGTAGATCTCGAACGGGTCGGCGCCGCCGAGCAGCCGCTCGATGAACTGCGGGATGACGTGCTCGTAGCCCATCCGCGGCCCGTACACGTTGTGGAAGCGCACCATGCGCAGCGGGAAGCCGTACGCCTGGGCGTAGTTGCGGCACAGCAGCTCGCCGGCGATCTTGCTGAAGCCGTACGAGGAGCGGGCCACCGTCGGGTCCGAGACGACGAGCTGCACGTCCTCGGGGGTCGGCACCGGTGCCACGCCCGCGGTGACGCTGCCCGCGTACGCCTCGCTGGAGGAGGCGAAGCAGAGGGTGGCGCCGTCCAGCTCCTTGAACCAGTCCAGGACGTGGATGGTGGAGAGCAGGTTGGTGCGCAGCACGCGCTGCGGCTCCTGGTTGGAGTAGACCACGCCGACGACGGCGGCGAGGTGGTAGACCTCGTCGAAGTCGCGGGGCAGGTCCGCGGGCAGCGGGAGGGTCAGGTCGTGGGTGAACACCGTGACCTTGGAGCGGAGTTCGTCGAGCTCGTCGTCCTGGCGGCCGCGGCTGAAGTCGTCGACGACGGTGACGTCGTGCTCGTCGGCCAGCCGGCGGGCCAGGTGCATGCCGATGAATCCGGCACCGCCCGTGATCAGGATCTTCTTACGCATGGCCGAGCCTCATAACGTTGGACGTGGCGGGGAGGATGCGCCAGGTGTCGTAGACGACGGCCGGCGGCGCCATGGTGGCCACCAGCGCGTCGATGTCCTGGTCGCGGTAGGAGAGGTGGTTGTTGAGGACGACGACGGCGTGGGCGCCCTCGAAGCCCTCCGCGAGGTCCACCGGGCGCACGCCGAGTGCGGCGATGCGCTCGTGCGGGACCGCGAAGTCGTGGCCGACGATCTCGCCGACCCGGCCGCGCAGCACGTCGAGCAGGCCCTCGTAGGCGGAGCCGCGCAGGTCGTCGGTCTCGGGCTGGCCCTTGTAGGCGAAGCCGGAGACCAGCACCCGGGCGGTGGCCGGGTCGCAGCCCTGCTCCCACAGGGCGGCCAGCACGCGCTCGCCGATCCGGCGCGGCACGGACTCGTTGAGCTGCCGGGCCGCGGCGATCATGCCGGGGGTGTGGCCGTGCGGCTTGAGCGCGTGCATCAGCAGGTACGGGTCCTTGGTGAGGCAGCTGCCGCCGACGAAGCCGGGCAGGCTCAGGTCGGGCCGCGGGTAGCCGAAGTTGGCGCTCTTGATCAGCTCCACCGCGTCCAGGCCGAGCTTCTCGGCCATCAGCGCCACCTCGTTGCCGTACCCGTAGATCAGGTCGGTGTGGCAGTTGCAGATCAGCTTGATCATCTCGGCGGCCTCGACCGAGGAGACCGGCACCACGGTGGGCGTCTGCGTGGCGAACAGCTCGGTGGCGCGGCGCACGGCCTCGTCGTCGATCCCGCCGACGATCTGCGGCAGCGACAGCAGCTCGTCCAACGCCTTGCCCTGGATGGTCCGTTCGGGGCAGAACGCGACCAGCGGCTCGGCCACCGTGCGCTGCAGCACGGGCAGCACCAGGTTGCGGGTGGTGCCGACCGGCACGGTGCTGCGGACGATCACCAGGGTGTTCTCGTCGATCCCGCCGGCGATGGTCTCCACCGCCGCCTGGAGGTGGCGCAGGTTGGGCTCGGTGCCGTCCACCTCGATCGGGGTGCCCACGCAGATGATGACCACCGGCGGGAGGGCGCCGGCCCCCAGTTCGGAGGTGACCTTCAGCCGGGTGCCGACGGCCTCCCGGAAGACCTCCTCGACGCCGGGCTCGGCGAGCTGGAGCACGCCCGCGTCGAGGTCCTCGGCGACCTTCTTGTTGTACTCGTACCCGAGGACGCTCTTGCCGGTCTTCAGCAGGGCCGCGGTGAGCGTGACACCGACGTATCCCAGACCCACGACGCAGACGTCGTAGTCGGCGTTGGACATGGTTGACTCCATCACTTCCCCTTCGAGTTCGAAACGGGTCACATCACGCGGCCGACGGGTCGCCGCCGGCGGCCCCGACGACCCAGAAGGTCTTCTCCGGCTTTCCGCCCAGCTGGCGCTTCTGGTCGTCGAGGCCCTTGACCTCGGAACCGCCGGCGTCCACCTCGCGGATGCCCTGCTCCCACATGAGCCGGAACACGGTGAGCCAGACGTACTGCGGAATGGCGGTGAATCCGGTGCTGTCCTTGAAGAGCCCGGTCAGCCGCTCCCGGAAACGCATGGTCATGGTGCAGTAGAGGGCGGCCCGCCGCTCGCCTGTCCGCTCTCCCGCGAAGAACATCGCGGGGAATTTCTCGCCGTCCTCGGTGACGATGTTGCCGAGGTACGAGAAGTAGTCCCGCTCGTTCTCGCCGCCCGGCTTCACGCGGACGATGGCGAGGTAGTCCTCGGGGGTCGAGCCGACGACGGTGCCCTGTTCGCGGCGCGCCTGGAAATAGCTCTCGACGACGCCGCGGGCGCTCTCCTTCTCGGGCCCGGAGTAGTGGTAGGGCTCGATCTGGAAGGAGAGGTGGGGGTTGCGCTCCAGGAAGTTCTGGAAGCGCCGGTAGGCCATCTTGTTCTTGTTCTTGTACTTCCGGCGCTCCTCGCCGGCCAGCTTGGCGACCTGGAGCGTCCCGTCCTCGTCCTGGTCGAAGACCTCGTCCAGGTAGTAGACCCGGTTGGGGTAGGTCTCGTCCTCCTCCGGGGCCCCGAGGTGCCAGGGGTCGGTGTCGATCCCGGTGAACCCGGCGCCCAGGAAGGCGTCGCGGTCCTCGGGCGACAGGTGCCGGACGTACACCGACTCCCGGGCCAGGCCGGCCGCGCGGACGGTGGCGATGAACTCCCGGACCGCCTCGATCCGGGTCGGGCCCTTCGGGGCGACGATGTGGAGGTGCTTGGCGACGTGCCCCTCCTTGCTGAAGTACCCGACCCCGAAGATGTTGGTCCCGTCGTGGTAGACGAGCCCGTTCGGGTACTTGCTGCTGGCGCCGCGGAGATTGTATCCGTTCGCGTAGAGCATGAGGCCGATGTGGCCCATGGCGAACGATCCGTCCTTGTACTTCTGGATGATGTCGAAGGATTCCTCGACCGGCGTGATGCGCGGCCCGAAAATGTCCCTGAGACGGTCCTCGAATTGGTCCCGTTCGATCGCGAGAAGGCGCACAGGTATTCAACCTCCAACAGGCTCGGGAAAGAATTCCCAGAAGCCCTGATTCGTATGCCGCGAGCTTATCGTGTCCGGCTCGTACAACACAGGTGGGAAATGGAATTCCGGATGTTCCGCGGAATTTCTGCTCCGCGCGGTCACCGGCCCGGCAGCACCTCGGACCGGGAGCGGCGCAGGGCCGGCGCGGGAAGCGCCTTGCGGTCGAGCTTGCCGATGGGGGTGAGCGGCAGTGCGTCCAGGGTGACGAACTGACCGGGCACCATGTGCTCCGGCAGGCTGTGCCTGAGGTGGTCCCGCAGCTGCTCCCCGGTCGGCGCGGAGGCGTCCGACGGGGCCGTGTACGCCACCAGGCGGGGGCCGCCGGGAAGATCGTCACGGAGTACTACCGCAGCCTGTACGACACCGGGGCACGATGTCAACGCCTCTTCGATCTCACCGAGTTCGACCCGGAAGCCACGCACCTTGACCTGCGCGTCCAGCCGCCCGAAGTAGTCCAGCAGGCCGCTCTCCGGACGCCGGCGCACGCGGTCCCCGGTCCGGTACATCCGGGCGCCCGGCTCGCCGGAGAACGGGTCCGGGAGGAACCGTTCGGCGGTCAGGCCGGGGCGGCCCTGGTAGCCGCGGGTGACCTGGGCGCCGCCGACGACCAGCTCGCCGGAGGTCCCGTCGGGCACCGGCCGCAGCTCCTCGTCCAGCACGTAGGCGTGGACGGCGGGCAACGGCGTGCCGATGGAAACCAGTTCGTCGTCCCAGTCCAGCAGCGTGGCGGCGGCCGACACGGTGGTCTCGGTCGGCCCGTAGATGTTGAACACCCGGGTCACCCCGCGCGCCCGCAGCTCGGCGAGCAGCGCCCTGGGCATCGCCTCGCCGCCGGTGAGGACGGCCTTGACGCGCGGTGGCGGGCCGCCCAGGGCGACCATCTGGGCCAGCGCGGACGGCACCGCGCAGACCGCGTCCCCGGTGACCCAGCCGTCCGGCTCGACCAGCGAGAACACGTCCTGGGCCAGCATCACGTGGCCGCCCGCGTACAGCGGGGCGAAGATGTCGCACACCGAGAAGTCGAACGAGGTGGGGCAGGTCGCGACCATGGTGACGGCCGCGACCGGCCCCAGCAGGGCCACCGCGGCGGCGACGAACTCGCTCATCGCCGCCCGGGGCACCAACACGCCCTTGGGGCGGCCGGTCGAGCCCGAGGTGTAGATCACGTAGGCGAGTTGGTCGCCGAGCAGCGGCGGGGCGTCGGCCGGCGGGGCGTCCGGCCCGTCCGGGCCGCCCTGCACCAGCTCCTCCAGGACGAGTTCGGGGCCCCCGTACGCGAGCGTGCCGGCGTGCCGCCGCTCGGCCAGCACCGCGGCGGCGCCCGAGTCGGCGAGCATGTAGCCGATCCGGTCCTGTGGATAGGCCGGGTCCAGCGGGACGTAGGCGGCGCCCGCCTTGAGGACGCCCACCAGGCCGGCGAGCATCTCGGGCGTGCGGCCGGCGAGCACGGCCACCCGGCTCTCCGCCCCGATGCCGAGGGCCCGCAGGTGCCCGGCGACCCGGTCGGCCGCGGCCCCCAGTTCGCCGTACGTCCAGGTCCGCCCCTCGCCGGTGACGGCGGGCCGCCCGGGTTCCCGGGCCACCCACCGCTCGAACGCGGCGACGACGTCGATGACCGGTTCAGCGCTCGGTGCCGGCACTGTGTCCTCCTCTGCTCGACATGACGTGAAGCTGGCGGTCCAGATAGGGCGCCAGCGCGCTCTTCGGGTGGGCGGCGACCTCCTCCGGCGGCCCGGCGGCGACCAGTTCGCCGCCGTTCTCGCCGCCGCCCGGGCCCAGGTCGACGATCCAGTCGCAGGCCGCCGCGAACTCGACGCTGTGCTCGATGACCACCGCGGTGTTGCCCAGGTCCACCAGGTCGTGGACGACCCCGAGCAGCACCTCCACGTCGGAGAAGTGCAGTCCGGTGGTCGGCTCGTCGATCAGGTAGAGCGTCCGGCCGTCGTCACGGCGCATCAACTCCCGCGACAGCTTGAGGCGTTGGGCCTCGCCACCGCTGAGGGTGGTGGTGTCCTGACCGAGCCTGAGGTAGCCCAGCCCGACCTGGCAGAGCATCCGCAGCGGGTTGGCGACGGCCGGGATGTCCCCGTACACCTCCAGCGCCTCGGCGACCTCCAGGTCCAGGGTCTGCGCGATGTCCCGCCCCCGGTAGGCGACTTCGAGCACCCGCGGGTGGTAGCGGCGCCCGTCGCAGGAGGGGCAGCGCACCGAGAAGTCCGCCAGGAAGAGCATCTCGATCCGGATGGTGCCCTTGCCCGCGCAGCGGTCGCAGCGCCCGCCCTTCTCGGTGTTGAAGCTGAACATCGCGGTGGACCAGCGGCGGCGGACCGCCTCCTCGGTCTTCGCGAAGAGCTTGCGGATCTCGTCGAAGATGCCCACGTAGGTGGCCGGCGTGGACCGGGAGGAGGCCCCGATGGACTCCTGGGTGACGGTGACCACCCGGCTGAACCGCTCCCAGCCGGCCAGTTCGGTGAACGGCCCGGCGGGAGCCCGCCGGTGGGTCAGGGCCTGCTCCAGGGCGGGCTGCAGGGTCCGGGTGATCAGCGAGCTCTTGCCGCTGCCGCTCACCCCGGTCACGCACGTCAGCAGGCCCACCGGGATGGCGGCGTCCACCCCGCGCAGGTTGTGCAGCCGGGCGCCGCGGACGGTCAGCCAGTCGTCCCCGGGGCGGCGCCGGCCGGCCCGGGGCGAACCGACGACCAGCTCGCCGCGCAGGTAGGCGGCGGTCCGCGAGTCCGGGTGGGCGACGACCTCCGCCGTCGGGCCGGCCGCGATCACCAGGCCGCCCCGGGTGCCCGCGCCCGGGCCCAGGTCGACCAGGTGGTCGGCGGTCTCCATGGTCTCCTGGTCGTGCTCGACGACCAGCACGGTGTTGCCCGCGTCGGCCAGCTGCCGCAGCAGGGCGATCAGCCGGGAGTTGTCCTTGGCGTGCAGACCGATGGACGGCTCGTCGAGCACGTAGGTGACGCCGACCAGTCCGCAGCCGAGCTGCCGGGCCAGCCGGAGCCGCTGGCCCTCCCCCGCCGACAGGGTGGGCGCGGAGCGGTCCAGCGAGAGGTAGCCCAGGCCCACGTCGAGCATGAACGTCAGCCGGGTGCCGATCTGGACCAGCAGTTCCTCGGCCAGCTCGGCGAGGAAGGTCGTGGCGAGTTCGGTGCGGACGGCCTCCAGCCACTCGGCCAGCCGGGCCACCGGCAGCGCGTTCACCTCGGCGATGTTGAGGTCGGCCAGGCGCACCGCGAGCGCCTCGGCGTGGTGGCGGGTGCCGCCGCAGTCGGTGCAGCCGCGGGCCGCCATGAACACCTGGTAGAAGGACTTGCGCTCGGGCGAGTCCGCTTCGCGGAACAGCCGCTCCAGGTGCTGGGCCAGCCCGTCGAAGGGCTTGCGCGCCAGCTCCCGGGCGAGCGGCTCCGGCAGCGGCCGCGCGGTGGCGCCGGTGAGGACCAGCTCCCGCACGCCCTCGGGGAGCAGCCGCCAGGGCGTGTCCAGTCCGGCACCGGCGAGTTCGAGCACCGCGGGCAGTTCGCGCAGCGGCCACCAGGTCTTCTTGCTGCGGGTGCGGTCCCCGAAGAAGGTCAGCGCGCCGGAGCGGACGGAGGCCTCCGGGTCGCCGACGAGCAGCGCCGGGTCCACCTGGTAGGTGAAGCCGAGGCCCTGGCACTCCTCGCACATCCCGGCCGGGGAGTTGGGCGTGAACCAGTGCGAGGAGGTGGCGCGGGCCTCGGTGCCGCAGTCGGGGCAGATCCAGCCGGCCGTCAGGTGGCGGACGGTGGAGCCGTCGCGCCGGGCGACCAGCGGGCTGCCGTCGCGGTGTGCCGCTTCGATGCCCTGCCGGGCCCGGGCCAGGTCCTCCTCGCCGGGGGCGGCGGGCAGCAGCAGGACGCGCCCGCCGGGCTCGTCCCCGACGGCGGGCCGGTACAGCTCCAGCGGTCCGGTGGCGGCGGCCCGCGCGAGCGCCGCGAGGTGCTCGCCGACGTCGCGCGGGTGGATGTGCTGCCCGCAGCCGCGGCACTCGTGCCGGCCGGCCCGCGCGAAGAGCAGCCGCAGCCGGTCCGAGATCTCGGTGATGGTGCCGACGTTGGAGCGGGGGTTGCGGCTGATGGTCCGCTGCTCGATGGCCACGGTGGGGCTGAGGCCGCTGATCCACTCCACCGCCGGCTTGGGGACCTTGGGCAGCTTCCGGCGGACGTACGCGGACAGGCTGTCCAGGTACTGCCGGTAGCCCTCGGCGTAGATCGTGTCGAAGGCCAGCGAGGACTTGCCGCTGCCCGAGACGCCGGTGAAAACCGTCACCCCGTGCCGCGGCACGGCCAGCTCCTCGATCCGCAGGTTGTGCTCCCGTACTCCCCGGAGCACGATCCAGTCGCGCGGATCGGGTGCGGCGGGGGTCGTCCCGCCGCCGTGGTCGGCCTTGCTCAATGCGTTCTCCGGTTCTTCCTTGACTCGTTCAGTGGTGCGGGTGCGGCCCGTCGGCCGGCTGGTCGACGACCAGCCGGGCGGGGCGGAGGTATCCGGGCAGGACGGTGCGCAGGCGCTTGGTGAGCGCCGCCGCGTCGGGGGCCGGGCCGGGGCCGTCCGTCGGCCGCAGGGCGATCCGGGCGGTCAGCACGCCGTCGTCGTCGAACCCGACCAGGGCGTCGGCGACCTCGGGCAGTGCGGTGAGCGCCCAGCGGCTCTCGGCGGGCCGAACGGTGTAGCCGGCCGGGTCGACCCGCTGGTCGGCGGCGGCGCCGAGGAGTTCCAGGCCGCCGTCCGCGGCCTCGCGGGCCAGCAGTCCGGTGGCGAGCTCGCCGCCGGGCACCGCCGGTCCGCCGACCCGCAGTTCGCCGACGGCACCGGGCAGCACCCGGCGCCCGGCGGCATCCGCGGGCCACAGCCGCACCGGCAGCGGGTCGACCCGGTCGGCCGCCGGGCCGGCCAGTGCGGGCCCGCGGCCGCGGTCGGCGCCGGCCGGGACCGGCCACAGCTCCAGGCCCGCCGGGCCGACCGCGCGCAGCACCGCCGGCCCCGCGGCGCCGGTCAGGGCCGCCGGCAGCCGGCCGTGCCGGCCGGTGAGGACGAGGGCGCGCAGCCCGGCCACGGCCTCGGGGGCCGCCCGGTGCAGCGCCTCGGCCGGCAGGACGGCGAGGTGCACGCCGCCCTCCGCCGGGAGGCCGTCCGGGGTGCCCGAGGGAACCACCGTCGCCCCGGCGGACAGCGGCACCAGCAGCTCCAGCAGGGCGGTCGCGGTGCCGGCGGGGGCGGCGGCCAGGCAGCGGGCGCCCGGCCCGGCCTGGCAGCGCTCGGCCCAGAGCCGGGCCAGCGCGGCCAGCACGTCGGGCTCCAGCAGCGGGCCGGTCCCGGTGTCGACGCCCCGGCCGTCGCGGAGCGCGGCGAGCAGCCGGGCGGCGGCTTCCGGGGTGGGCGCGACGTCGGCGAGCGGCAGCGGGCCGTCCGCCGGGGAGCCCTGGGGCACCTCGGCGACCAGCTGCCACAGCTCCCGGTAGCCGACCGGGCCGCCGGGGGTCTCCAGCGCCGGGTCCTCGGGCCGCAGCCCGGCGGTGCGGCGGACCGCCTCGGCCACGCCGTCGGCCTCGCCGCCGCCGTCGACGGCCGGGGCCGCGGGGAGGGCGGGAGCGGGGGCGGCCGGCCCGGCGGTCGCGGCCTGCGGGTCGTCCAGGACGGCGGTGAGCAGGTCCTCGTACTGGGCCACCAGCCGGGCGGCGCCGGCCGCGGTGAACAGGTCCTCGGCGAGCACGAACTGCACGGTGAGGGTGTCCGGCTTCTCCACCAGCCGGACCTCGACGTCGAAGGCGCTGGACGCGGTGGGCTCGCCGATCCGGGCGAAGCCCACCCGGAGGTCCCCGAGGTCCGCGCCGGCGACGGAGTTCATCGCGTGCACGCTCAGGAACATCGCCTGGGTGAGGGGGTTGTGGCTGTCCTCGCGCCGCGGCCGCAGCCGGCCGGTGATCCGGTGGGCGGGCATGTCCGCGTGCTCCTGGGCCTCCAGGACCGCGCTGCGGGTGGCCGCCAGCAGGTCGGCGAAGCTGGTGCCCGGCCCGTCCGGTGCGGCCACGACGGCGATCATGTTGCCGAAGTCGCCGATCACGTGCTCCACCTCCGGACGGGTCCGGTAGGCGGTGAGCGTGCTGGTGGCGAACGCGGACTGCCCGGTGGCCCGGCGCAGCAGCAGGTGGAACACGGCCGTGAGGGCCATGTACGTGGTCGCGCCGGCCGCGCGGCACAGCGCGCGCAGCCGTTCGGTGACGGCCTCGTCCAGGGGGAGGTCGAGGAGCCGCCCGCGGAAGGACCGGACGGCGGGCCGGGGCAGGTCGGCCGGGAGGTCCAGCAGGGCCGGCAGGCCGCCCAGCCGGGACTCCCAGTAGCCGAACTCGGCCTCCATCCGGGCCTCGTCCATCCACTGCCGCTGCCACAGCGAGAAGTCGCCGTACTGCACCGGCAGCGGCGCGAGCGGGGAGGGCCGGTCGTCCCGGAAGGCCGCGTACAGCTCCCCCACCTCGCGCACCAGGACGCCGATCGACCAGTCGTCGAAGGCGATCTGATGGGTTGTCAGGGCGAGCAGGGAGGTGTCGTCGGCGGTACGCAGCAGCAGCGCCCGCAGCAGCCGGCCCTCGGCGAGGACGAACGGCCGGGCCCGCTCCTGCCCGACCAGCGCGAGGGTCTCGGCCTCCCGCCGCTCCTGCGGCACCCCGCGCAGGTCGTGCTCGGTGATCAGCGGGCCGGCCGGGGGCTCCTCGGCGGCCTGGACGGCGGTGCGGCCGAGGACGTGGAAGCCGGTGCGCAGGATCTCGTGCCGGGTGACGATCTCGCGCAGCACCCGGTCCAGCAGGGCGGTGTCGAGCGGGCCGTCGAGCCGGAGGGTGGCGGCGACGTTGTACATCGGCGAGGCGGGCTGCAGCCGGCTGTTCCACCACACCCACTCCTGGGTGTAGGAGAGCGGGAAGAGGTTCATGACGCTCCCCTCCTGCTCCACCAGCCGGCCCAGCCGGTTGCGGTCCGCGGGGGCGAGGGCGGCGAGCTTCTCGGTCCAGCGCATCCGGTCAGCCCTCCCCGTCCGTCAGGGCCCCCAGCCGGGCCAGCAGGTCGTCCAGGCCGGCGTCGGTGCGGGCCACCGACCGGATGGGGCCGGGGGCCCCGGCGCTCTCCGCGTCGCCCTGCTGCTCGACGAGCTTGGCCAGCCCGGCGACGGTGCGGTCCTCGAACAGGGCCCGGACGGCGATCTCCGCGCCGAGCGCCTCGCGCACCCGGTGGGTGACCACGGTGGCCAGCAGCGAGTGGCCGCCGAGGGCGAAGAAGTCGTCGTTCAGGCCGACCCGCTCCACCCCGAGGACGTCCTCCCAGATGGCGGCGAGGGCCTTCTCCACCTCGGTGACGGGGGCGGCGTACGGCTCGTCGGCGTCGCGCTCGGCGGCGGGCGCCGCGGGCAGCGCCGACACGTCGACCTTGCCGGTGGGCAGCAGCGGGAGCGCGTCGAGCCGGACGAAGGCGGCGGGCACCAGGTGGTCGGGCAGGACGGCGCCCATGTGCTCGCGCAGTTCCCGGACGGTCGGCGCCGGGGCGCCGGCCGGGGTCCAGTGGGCGACCAGGCGCGGGTCCGTGCCGTCGGCGCCCTCCGTCCGCGGCACGCCGACCACGCAGTCCGCGACGCCGGGGTGCTCGCGCAGCCGGGCCTCCACCTCGGCGGGCTCCACCCGGAAGCCGCGGATCTGGATCTGGCGGTCGGCGCGGCCGCAGAACCGGACGGTGCCGTCGGGCAGGTAGCGGCCGAGGTCGCCGGTGCGGAACCAGCGGTCCGCCGGGTCGCCGGTGACCGGGCTGGTGAGGAAGCGGGCCGCGGTCAGGTCCGGGTCGGCCGGGTAGCCCGCGGACAGGTGGGGCGAGCGGACGTGGATCTCGGCGAGCTCGCCCACGCCGGCCGGGACGCCCGCCGCGTTGAGCAGGATCAGCTGGGAGCCGGCGGTGCCGGGGCCGAGCGGGATCTCGGCCGCGGGCTCGCCGGCCGGCACCCGGTGGGCGCTCATCGCCTGCGGCGTCTCGGTCGCGCCGTAGAAGTTGACGCACGCGACGTCCGGGTTGAGGGACCGGGCCAGGGTGACGTGGTGTCCGCGCAGCCGGTCGCCGCCGAAGAACAGGTGGCGCAGGGCCGGGGCGGTGCGCTCGGCGGCCCGGCCGCCGAGCAGGTACTCCAGGGTCGCCGGGGTCAGGTTGGCCACGGTGATCCGCTGCGCGGCGGCCCAGTCGGCGAACCGGCCGGGCAGCGAGGCGTAGTCGGGGACGCAGACGGTGGCGCCGAGCGCGAGCGGGACGAGGACGTCCCGCAGCATCGGGTCGTGGCCGGGGGCCGACAGCAGGGCGAAGCGGTCCTCGGCGGTGAGCGCGTGGTCGTCCCGGTACCAGGCGGTGAAGTGCGCCAGCGGTCCGTGGGTGCCGAGCACCGCCTTGGGGCGTCCGGTGGAGCCGGAGGTGAAGGCCAGGTAGGCGGGCGAGCCGGGGCCGAGGTCGAGCGGCGGCGGGTCGGCGGGCAGCCCGGCGAGCTCGTCCCAGCAGGGCAGCACCGGGGTGGAGACGGCGGTGTCCCGGACCCGGTCGAGGAGTTCGGCCGGGGCCTCGGCGCCGTCGGTGCGCACCAGGGCGCGTGGGGCGGCGAGGGCCGCCTGCTCGGCGAGCCGGGCGGCGGGCTCGGCGGTGTCCAGGACCAGGAAGGCGGCCCCGGCGGCGAGGGTGCCGAGCATGGCGCAGGCCAGTTCGGCGCCGCGCGGCCCGTACAGGGCGACGACGTCGCCGGGGGCGACCCCGTCGGCGCGCAGCCGGTGGGCCAGCCGGTGGGCGCGCTCGGCCAGCTGTCCGTACGTCCAGTGGCCGGACGCCTCCTCGACGGCGACGCGGTCCGGCGCGGTGCGCGCCCGCTCGGCGAACGCCTCGGCGAGGCTGCCCGGCCAGGTGGCGGCCAGCGGCCGGGCCGGGTCCGGCAGGACCTCCCGGGCCGGGTCGGTGACCAGGCTGTACGCCGCGACGGGACGGTCCGGGTCGGCCGCGATCTGCTCGACGAGGGCGACGTACTGGTCCAGCAGCTGCCCGGCCCGCTCCTCGGTGAAGAGGTCGGCGTTGTGGACGAGGGTGAGGTCGCGGCCGTCGAGGCCGGCGTAGAGGGTCAGGTCGAACTTGGCGCCGGCGTCCGGGACGTGCAGGAAGCTCGCGGTCAGGCCGGGCAGCTCCAGGCGCTGCTCGGCGAACGGGACCATGTTGAAGAAGACCTGGAAGACCGGGGTGCGGTCGAGCCGCCGCTTGGGCTGGAGGTCGATCAGGATCCGCTCGAACGGCAGGTCGCGGTCGGCGTAGGCGTCGTAGGCGGTGTCCCGCACCTGGGCGAGCAGGTCGCGGAAGGCCGGGGCGCCGGAGAGGTCGGTGCGCAGCGCCAGGGTGTTGACGAAGAAGCCGACCAGGGGCTCGATCTCGGACCGGGTGCGGCCGGCCTCGGGGATGCCCACGATCAGGTCGTCCTGGCCGCTGAGGCGGTGCAGCAGCACCTTGAAGGCGGCCAGCATGACGGTGAAGCGGGTGGCCCCGGACTGCTGGGCGATGCGGTTCAGCGCGTCGGCCGTCGCGGCCGGGACGGTGCGCTCGGCGCGGCCGGCCCGGAACGTCCGGACGGCGGGCCGGGGCACGTCCAACGGCAGGTTGAGGTCGGGGAGTTCGCCGCCGAGGCGGGCGCGCCAGCGGTCGAGCTGGGCGGCGCAGGCGTCGCTCTCCAGCCACTCGGCGTGCCAGGCGGCGTAGTCGCCGTACTGGACCGGCAGGGCCGGCAGCTCGACGGGGTGGCCCTCGGTCAGCGCCCGGTAGTGGGCGGCGAGTTCGTCGGCGAGGACGGACACCGACCAGCCGTCGGCGACGATGTGGTGCAGGGTGAGCAGCAGGACGTGCTCGTCGTCGCCGGTCCGCAGCAGGGTGGTGCGCATCAGCGGGTCCGCGGCGAGGTCGAACGGGGCGGCGGCCTCGGCCTCCGAGCGGCGGGCGACCTCGGCGGCGCGCTCCGGCTCGGGCAGGTCGCGCAGGTCGTGCCGGACCAGCGGGACGTGCCGTTCGGCGTCGATCCGCTGGCGGGGGCGGCCGCCGTCGTCCTCGAAGGAGGTGCGCAGCACCTCGTGCCGGGCCACGATCCGGTTGACGGCCTGCTCCAGCAGGGCGGCGTCGAGCGTCCCGGTCAGCCGGACCGCCGCCGGCATGTGGTACGAGGGGTTGCCGGGCTCCATCCGGTCGAGCAGCCACAGCCGCTCCTGGACCGGCGACGCCGGGAGCGTGCCGTCGGGGCGGCGCGGCACCGGCCGCGGCCCGTCGGTGCCGGTGCCCGCGGCCAGGAAGGCGATCAGCTCACCCTTGTGCGCGGTGATCTCGGCGCGCAGCCCGTCGGGGAGTCCCTCGGCGGGGGCGCTGTAGCGCAGTTTTCCGTCCTCCACCCGCAGGTGGATGTCCTGCTCGCGCAGGCGGGCCAGCAGATCGATCAGCGACATGGTGCGTCGCACTCCTTACTTGTCCACCGCGATGACGCGGAACTCGCTGGTGTAACTGCTTCCCTGACGATCCTTCAGCCACGTCTGCTCGCTGGTCGGGAGCATCTCGCCGACCGAGATGGTCAGCCGGCCGTCCGGCTGCTCGGGGGCGCCGCGCACGACGTGGGCGAAGGCGTTGACGAACAGCGGGCTGTCCAGGTCGACGTAGAACGGCTTGCTCTCGTGGGCGGCCTTGACGAAGACGAACCGGGGGATGCCGTGCTCGCGGGCCCAGGCGCGGGCGGCGGTGAACCGGGCCGCCTCGTCCTTCTCCCGGGCGAAGGCGAGTTCGGCGGGGTTGAAGCGCCAGGACTCGCGGCTGACCACCAGCCGGTCGACGGTCACCCGGGGGGTGTGCCGGCGGGCGGGCATCGGCTGGAAGCGACTGGTCACCTTGAACCCGATGGCCTCGGCGAGGAGTTCGACCAGGTCGAGCTCCGGGCCGTCCGCGCCGGTCCGGGCCACCACCCGGCCGTCGCGCAGTCCGATCCGGACCTCGGCGGCATTCAGCGCGCGCGGGTGGCCGGTCAGCCAGGAGCCCTCGTCGCCCAGCAGCAGGTGGTAGTCCCGGTCGGTGAACAGGCGGATGGTGGTGCGGGTGGAGTAGAACCACTCCTTGGGCAGGACCGGCCGGACCCGGGGCGCCGACATGTCGGCGAGGGTCGCCCGTTCCAGCGCCTCCGGGTCCGGGTGCTGGTCGACGAAGAGCAGGTTGCGCAGGGTGTTGACGCCGACGTGCAGCTCGCCCATGACCAGCTGGTAGTCGCCGGCGGCGACCGCCTCCGGGTCCTTGGCCGCGATCATCACGTCGGGCGCCTGGTAGCGGGCGCCCGGCCAGCCGGGGGCCTCGGCCGCGAAGGCGCGGTCCACGCGCGGGCGCAGCTGCTCGGTGGTGAACGCGACGCGGCGCCCCTCCAGCGGGCCGAGCACGTCGTTCCAGCGTTCCTGGAGTTCGGTGACGGCACGGTCGACGATCCGCTGGTCCGGCCCGAGGAGGGCGGTCTGGACGCGGGTCCAGATGTCGGTCAGCCGGGGTTCGGCGTCCGGGCGCTCGGCGACCAGCCGGTCGTAGGCCCGCCGGAACTCCTCCCGGTAGGCCTGCGCCACCCGGGTGGTCAGCCAGCGGGCGGAGTCCAGCATCAGGGAGAGCGGGCCGCCCAGTTCGGCGAGCAGCTCGGGGCCGACCTCGACCCGTCCGTCGCGCCGGCAGTCCTCGTAGACCAGGGTGCGGGCGCCGTACGTCTCCCCGTGCGCCCGGGTGGCGGCGGTGCCGGTCAGCTCGGTGAAGACGGACTCCAGGTCGGCCAGGGCCCGGTCGAGCTCGTCGGGCTCGCCGGCCGCGGCCGCCACCCGGTCGCGGGCCGCGGTGAGCCGGCCGAGCCGGTCCAGGGCGTCCGCGCGCAGCGCCGGGTCCCCGATCCGCTCCAGCTGCTCGCGCAGGACCAGCTCCGGGCGCGGCTGCACCGGGAGTTCGAGGTCCCAGGCGATGAGCCCGGTGGCGCGCAGCGACTCCAGCAGGGCGAGCCCCTCCGCCTCGCCGAGGCCCAGCGCGGCGGCCACCTCGACGCCGCTGCGGGCGCCGTCGCACAGCGCGAGGACGGAGCGCAGCACGGCGGCCTTGGCCTGCGGCAGGTCGACGGTGCGGCCGGGCAGGCGCAGGGTGGCGCCCTCCAGGGCGGCGGAGGGCAGCCGGCGGGGCGGGAACCAGCGGCGCAGTTCGGGGCCGGTGCCCAGGGAGCGCACCAGGGCGTCCAGGCACCACTGCTCGAAGTACACCTCGCGGCGGGCGACCAGGCCCTCGCCGGGGGTGACGGCCAGCGCGGGCCCGGCGGGGACGGCCTCGGCCCAGCCGATCGGGCCGAAGAACCCGATGGAGTCGTTCTTGACGGTGTAGCGCTGGAGGTAGCCCGCGACCAGTGCCTCGTGCTCGCGCCGGCGGGAGTTGCGCCGTCCGTCGCCGCCGACCTTGCGCACGCCGTCGGCGTAGGCCTTGCGGTTCTGCCAGATCACGGCCTCGCGGAAGCGCGGGTCGGCGGCGGTCCGGTCGAGGACGGCGGAGAGCCGGGCGAGGTCCTCCGCGAAGACCTTGTCCAGGTCGCGCTCCGCGCCGGCGACCAGTTCCTCGGCCTCGACGAGCGCGGACACCTCGGGCAGCGCGGCGAACTCGGGCCCCGGCAGGCCGCCCTTGTTGAGACGGCTGATCGCCTTCAGCAGCGGGCGGCGCAGGGCGGTGTCGTCCCACCGGCCCGTGGCGCGCAGGTCGTCGAGCGCGGTGCGCAGCGCGTCGAGCGCCCCCTCCCGGGCGGCCGCGGCCCGGTCGCGGACCCGCAGCAGCCGGTCGGCGGCGTCCGCCGCGCCCGGCGCGGCCAGGTCGAGCACCTGCCCGGCCGGGAAGCCGGTGCCGCGCAGGCCCATGGTCCGCCACACCCGCCAGTCGCCGGACGGCAGGGGCAGCAGGTGGCCGGCGGGGTCGGTCACAGCTCGCCGTCCTCTCGGGAACCGTCGGCGGAGGCACCCTCCTTGGCCCACAGCAGCGCGTCGATGACCGCCGCGCCCTGGGCGACGGTGCGGGTCTGCATCACACTGCGCACCGGGACGTCGACGCCGAGGGCGTCCCGGACGCCGGAGATGAGCTGGACCGCGAGCAGCGAGTGCCCGCCCAGGTCGTAGAAGTCGTCCTCGACGCCGATGGGTTCGACTCCGAGCACGTCGGACCAGATCTTCGCCAGTGCGCGCTCGGTGTCGGTGCGGGGTGCCACGTAGCCGGTCAGGGCTTCCTCCTCGGTTGCGGCGTCGCGGGCCGCGCGCCGGGTCAGCAGTTCGGCCGGGCAGAGCTCGGCGACGGGGGTGTCGGGGCGGTCCAGGAGGTCGTCCAGGACGGTCCGGTAGTGCGCCGCCAGCTGCTCCGCGGTGGCTGCGGTGAAGATGTCGGTGCTGTACTCCAGGGCCGCGTGCAGCTCCGGCCCGGCGTCCACGACGGTGAGCATCAGCTCGTACTGGGCCGTGCGGTGCGGCAGCGGGTACGGGGTGAGGCGCAGCTGCCCCCAGGTGGCGGCGGCCCCGTCGGCGGTGCCCAGGACGAACCCGGCGGTCTCGGCGTGGGCGTGCGGCCGCTGCAGGACGAAGACCGCCTGGAAGAGCGGGTTGCGGCCGGGTTCGCGGCGCGGCTGCACCGTCTCCAGGACGAGGGACATCGGGTACGCCTGGTGGTCCAGGGCGGACAGCACGGTGCGGTGCAGCCGCTCGGTGAACGCCCGGGGCGTCACGCCGTCCTCGAACCTGCCGCGGACGGCGACCATGTTGGTGAAGTAGCCGACGACGTCCTCGGCGTCCCGGGCGCCCCGGTTCGCGGCGGCGGTGCCGATCACCAGCTCCGGCCGGCCGCTCGCGTGGTGCAGGGCGATCTGGAAGGCGGCCAGCAGCACCGTGTAGAGCGTGGTGCCGCTCTCCTGGGCGAGTGCGCGGACGCGGGCGGTCCGGTCCGCGTCGAGGCGGAACGGGATCCGCGCGCCGCGGTAGCCGGGGGCCGCCGGGTGCGGCGCGTCCAGCGGGAGGTCGAGCAGCGGCAGCGGCCCGGAGAGCTCCTCGCGCCAGTACGCCTTGAGGGCGTCGCCCGCGGGCCCGGCCAGCAGCCGGCGCTCGCGGCGGACCTGGTCGGCGTAGCGGCCGGCCGGGGCGGTCTGCTCCGGCGGGGTGCCGGCGGCCAGCGCCGTGTAGCGGCGGCCGAGTTCGGCGGTCAGGTTCACCATCGACCACAGGTCGGCGGCGATGTGGTGGACGGTCAGCAGCAGGACGTGGGAGTCCTCGGCGCGGACCAGCAGGTCGGCCCGGAGCACCGGGTCGTGTGCCAGGTCGAACGGGCGGTGGGCGAGGGCGGAGAGCCGCTCGGCCAGCCGGTCCGGGTCGTCCCCGGCGGCGTCCGTCACCCGCAGCTCGACCTGGTCCCCGGTCAGGAAGGGGACGGTCTCGCCGCCGGTCACCCGGTAGCGGGTGCGCAGCATCTCGTGCCGGTCGGCGACCTGCCGCAGGGCGGTGCGCAGCGCGTCGGTGTCCAGCGGGCCGGCCAGGTCGAGGGCGACCGGGATGTTGTAGGCGGTGGAGCCCGGGTCCTGCTGCTGCACGTGCCAGATCGAGCGCTGGCCGAGGGTCATGCCGGGCTCGTCGGCCCGGGTGCCGTCGGCGGCCGCTGCGTCGTCGGCGGGGCCGTGCTGCGGGTCGTCGACGAGGGTGGCCGCGGCGGCGAGGGCGTCGAGGTCGGCGCCGCCGAGCATCAGGCTGAGCGGCAGCTCGACGCCGAGGTCCTCGCGGATCCGGTTGGCGAGCAGCACGGCGGCCAGCGAGTCGATGCCCAGGCTGGTCAGCGGCACCCCGGTGGTGGCGACCTGGTCGGCGGTGCCGCCCAGCGCGTCGGCGATCCGCTGCCGCAGCACCCGGTGGACCAGCGCCGTCCGCTCGGCCGGGGCCAGCGCGGCGACCTCGGCCGGGCCGGGCACGGTCTCCGCGGCGGGGGCGGCCGGGCCGTCGCCGAGCGCCTCGAACTCCCCGGCGGCGTACCTCTGCCGGCTCAGCGAGCGCTGGATCTTGCCGCTGGTGGTCTTGGGCACGGTGCCGGGCCTGAGCAGCAGCACCTCGTGGACGGCGACGTCGCACCGGTCCATCACCGCCGCGCGCACGGCCGCGGTGGCCTGCGCGACGTCGATCGTGGCCAGCGCGCGGCCCTCGACCTCCTGGAGGACGACGAGCACCTGCTCGCCGTCGTGCTCGGCGGCGACGGCGGCGCCGCAGCCGGACCGGAAGGCGGGGTGGGCGCCCTCGACGGCGAGTTCGACGTCGGTGGGGTAGAAGTTGCGGCCGCGGACGATGATCAGGTCCTTGTGGCGGCCCGTCACGTACAGCTCGCCGTCGGCGAGGAAGCCGAGGTCGCCGGTGCGCAGCCAGGTGCGCGGGTCCGCGTCGTCCTGGCCGGCGGGGCGGGCGGCGAAGACCTCCGCGGTGGTGTCCGGGTTGTCCCAGTAGCCCTGGGCGACGCTCGGCCCGTGCACCCAGATCTCGCCGACCCGGCGCTCGGGCAGCGGCTCCCGGGAGGCGGGGTCGACGACCAGCAGCCGCTGGTCGGCGGCGGGCCGGCCGGTGCCGACCAGGGCGCGGGCCGGGCGGTCGGCGGCGGGCGCGTCGGCCCGGCCGGCCTCCAGGCCGGCGGTGTCCACCTCCAGCACGGTCGGCTCGGCGGCTGCCGAGGTGCCGGTGACGAACAGGGTCGCCTCGGCCATGCCGTAGCAGGGCAGGAAGGCGCTGCGGCGGAAGCCGCAGTCCCCGAAGGCCGCCTCGAAGGCGTCCAGGGTCGAGGCGCGGATCGGCTCGGCGCCGTTGAAGGCGACCCGCCAGTTGCTGAGGTCGAGCTCGGCGCGGTCCGCGTCGGTGGCCAGCCGGGCGCACATCTCGTACGCGAAGTTGGGGCCGCCGCTGAGTTCGGCGCCCTCGGCGGAGATGGCCCGCAGCCACTGCATCGGGCGGCGCAGGAAGCTCATGGGGGACATCAGGGTGACCGGGAAGCCGGCGTACAGCGGGGTGAGGATGCCGCCGATCAGGCCCATGTCGTGGTACGGCGGGAGCCAGACGACGGCGCTGGTGTCCTCGCGGCAGTCGAACGCCTCGCTGATCATGCCGAGGTTGTGCAGCAGGTTGCCGTGGCTGAGCATCACGCCCTTGGGCGCCGCGGTCGATCCCGAGGTGTACTGCAGGAAGGCGGGGCTGTCGGCGTCGGGGAGGTGCCCGGTCCACTGCCCGGCGAGCTCGGCGTCCAGCCCGTCGGTGGCGGCGGTGCGCAGTCCGTCGAGGCCGAGTCCGGCGCCGTCCCGGCCGAGCAGGTCGAGCACCGGGGAGACGGTGAGGGCGAAGCCGGCCCGGGCGTCGGCGGCGATCGAGCCGAGCCGGGAGGCGTTGCGCAGGGAGCGCGGCGGGTAGACCGGGACGGGCACGACCCCGGCGTAGAGGGCGCCGAAGAAGGCCCTGATGTAGTCCAGGCCGGGCGGGTACAGCAGCAGCGCGCGGTCGGTGGCGGCGGCGCCCTGCTCGCGCAGGAGGCCGGCCACCGTGCGGGCGTCGCGGTCCAGTTCGGCGTAGCTGATGGTCTCGGCGGCGTCGCCGTCGCCGAGGAAGCGGTAGGCGGTGCGCTCCGGGGCCGCTTCGGCCCGGCCGCGCAGCAGCCCGACGAGGGTCGAGGTCATGAGCGGGTTCCCCCCTGGTCGGTGGTCCGGCCCCGGTCGCCGGCGGCCGCGGCCACCTCGGCGCGCCGGATCTTGCCGGACGAGGTCTTCGGGAGCTCGGCGGCGAACTCCACCCCGCCGGGCACCTGGTGCGGCTGGAGCCGTTCCCGGCACCAGGCGCTGAGCTCGGCCGCGGTGAGCGGTCCGGTCGCCACGACGGTGGCCCGGACCCGCTGGCCGCCGTCCGCCAGGGTCTCGCCCCACACGGCGGCCTCGGCCAGCAGCGGGTGGCCGAGCAGGACCCGCTCGACCTCGACCGGGTTGACCTTCTTGCCGCCGACGTTGACGAAGGTGTCCTTGCGGCCGATCAGGTGCAGCCGGCCGGAGGCGTCGAGCCGGGCCAGGTCGCCGGTCCGGTACCAGCCGTCCCGCAGGACCTCGGCGGTGGTCTCCGGCCGGTCCAGGTAGCCCAGGAACATGGCGGGGGTGCGGACCAGGAGCAGTCCCTCCGCGCCGGGGGCGACGTTCCGGTCGGCGTCGTCGACCAGCCGCAGCTGCACGCC